>JAYKGX010000478.1:0-32061 GCA_035285565.1 Synechococcales cyanobacterium | reverse complement strand
ATTGGCCGCATTTAAAACCGCAGGCATCGCTCCCCCCGCCCGACCTGCCGCGTAGGCCAACTGCATACAGGGATATTTATGATGATCGGGTTCACGGAAGGTTAAATTCCCCGCTTTGACCAGATCCAATGGTTCCCAATCCGTATAAAGGCGATCGGGCCAAGAAAGAGCGTAAAGTAGCGGTAAACGCATATCAGGCCAGCCTAATTGGGCCAAAACCGAGGTGTCCTGCACTTCAATCAGGGAATGGATAATACTCTGGGGATGGATGACAATATCGATCGCATCATAATCTACCCCAAAGAGATAATGGGCTTCAATGACTTCCAAGCCTTTATTCATCAGGGTGGCAGAATCAACTGTGATTTTGCGACCCATGGACCAGTTGGGATGTTTGAGCGCATCCGCCACGGTGACCTTAGCTAAATCTTCCACCGCCCAATCTCGGAAGGCTCCCCCAGAAGCGGTCAGAATAATTCTGCGGAGACCGCCCTTAGGTACCCCTTGCAGACATTGGAAGATGGCAGAATGCTCTGAATCAGCAGGCAACAGTTTGACCCCATGCTTTGCCACTAAGGGCAACACCACAGGTCCACCTGCAATCAGGGTTTCCTTATTAGCAAGGGCAATATCTTTCCCCGCTTCGATCGCTGCGATGGTGGGTAAAAGACCGGCGCAACCCACGATGCCCGTGACAACTGCTTCCGCATCACCATAGCGTGCCACCTCAACGACTCCCGCTTCCCCTGCCAGGATGATGGGTTGTGGATCTAAGTCTGCGATCGCACTTTTGAGGTTAGCGAGCTTGGTTTCGTCTTGTAGGGCAATAATTTCGGGTTGAAATTGCCGCACCTGTTGAGCAAACAATTCTACATTGCGACCTGCAGCCATGCCCACAATGCGAAATTTATCGGGGTGAGTTGCGACAATATCGAGAGTTTGAGTACCAATCGAACCAGTTGAACCGAGCAGGGTAATTGCTTTCACGATCGCACATCCACAACGTCTTCCCCATCTTACGAGAGACTGACACTCACCATATAAATCGCTAGGGAAATCAGTAGCAGCCGAAATAACTGGGTCACTCGCTGACTGGGCAATTGGTGGAGCAAGCGCGTTCCCCATTGAGCACCCAATGACCCGCCTAATCCCAGGGCAATGCCAGGTTGCCAAAGCACATTGCCTTGCATGGCATAGCCTATTAATGCTGAAGCGGCGATCGCCACAATGGCAGCTAAACTCGTGCGCACGGCTGACTTAATCGGTTCATATAACCAGATCATTTGCAACGGGACCATTACGGTGCCTCCACCCACCCCAAACAGACCGGATAGCAACCCTGCTAGCAGACCAATGAGGGCAATGACCGGCCAGTCTCGCGGTTTTTCGGAGGGTAACGAGGGGGCGATCGCAGGCAATGGTTGAGTTGCAGTCGTCTCTCGCTCTTTCACCTCTTGCTCTTTGACTTGTAGCTCCTTCACCTTCTGCTTGAGGTTCATCAAGTGCATCACCACCAGCATGAAGCAGGCAAAGCTCAGGGCAAGCGCCGATTCAGAGACTCGTTCTGCTAACCAGGCTCCCAGTTGGGCTGTTGGCAAACCACAGACTGCTAATACCAATGCCATCCTGTAATCTAACTGCCGCTGTGACCAATTGCGCCAACTGCCGGATAGGGAACTGATAAATACTCCCACTAAGCTGGTTGCCGTTGCCTGAACCAGTTCTACCCGCCAGAGGGTCAAAGCAGGAACAATTAATAGTCCTCCGCCAATGCCAAAAATACCGGCTAAAGTGCCCGTGACGATACCAACGCCAAATAGAAGCAGTAAGGAAAGTGGCTGAGCGATCGCTGTCGGTTCAAACATGGTGAACTCTGTCCAACAGACTGAATAAAAAGGCTAATCAAAAAAGCTGATCCAACCAGGTCTTTGATCTTAGCGGTTGGTAGGGGCACCGATGGAATTCTCCTTACAGCTTGCCTGAATTCCGATAGCAATTGAATAGAGTCTCTCAAGTTCAGTGAATTTGCTAGATGCTTCTGGGGTGGAAACGAGTCAGGCTAGTCACCATCAAAATGGCTGACTCAAGAGTTCTGGCCTAAAAAGTTCTAACTCGAAAGTTTTAACTCGAAAGTTCTGACTCAATATTTCTCAATGGCGATCGCGGAGGCACTGTCCATGGATAGGTGGATTGATTTTCAACAAACCTTGACTCAACGGGATCTTTTATCAAATTTGTCTCAGTTTCCAACAAAAACAATTGGGCTGGAAGGTCACGCGTTGATTCGAGGAGTAGCGGGGGCTGGAAAATCCTGGCAATTGGGGCAGCGCAGTGAGATGGCCATGCAATCCTATGAGCGGATTCTGGTGTTGACCTATAACCGATTTATGAAAGCTTGGCTCCAGTCAAAAATTGGGGAGATACGGGAGATGAGCGATCGCAACCCACTGGGTGCGACGGTAGACTGTAAAACCTTTCACGAATGGAGCCGAGGTCTGAACTATCAGTATGAATGGGATCAGGATCCTGCTCTCCGTAAACAAATGATTGGGTTAGCCAAGTGGTCTGGTTTGAACTACCAAGCTATTTTTGTGGATGAAGCCCAGGACTTTTATGATGAGTGGTTTCAAGCCTTGCTGACAGTGCTCGATCGCCGCACCCAATCCCTCTTTTTTGTGTATGACAATACTCAGTCGATCTATGGACCCTGGCAGGGCTGTCAGCGACCCGCAGATTGGAGTTGGAACAAGCTGGGCATTGAAGTACGCGGGCGATCGCAGATCTTGGATATCAACTATCGCAATGCCCCAGAAATTTTAGAACTGGCTTGGCAATATCTCTATCCATTTTTGCAATCAGCCGGTTTGAAAGTGGAACGGCGTACCCCCGACCATACCCCAGCCTTGCAATCGATCCTAGAGCCGAAAAAATGTCTCGATCGCAGTTCCCAACGCTCGCCGGGATTGATTCAGGTGGCTGCCCAGGAGATGCCACTGCAGATTGCGCGTCAGGTGCAGCTCGCGCTCGATAGTCATCCAGCCTCTTCCATCGGCATTCTCACCCATCCCAGCTTGGGTCGGTTTCGGCAAGCGATCGCCCAAGCCCTGCAAACCGCAGGCATTCCCCATCAAGCTCCCCAGACCTCTAGCGATCGCCAAGGCAATGTGGTTCGCCGCCCCTGGGTGATTGTGGATTCCTGGAATGCTTTAAAGGGGGTTGAGTTTGATGCGGTGATCCTCGTGGGGATTGATTTGATGTTGGAAGATGGAGAACCGGATCGCCTGCTGCAAAGCGCTGCTGGTCTCTATACCGCCATGACCCGCGCCCGCGATCACCTCGTCATCCTATACGATGAGCAAAATGCCACCGTAGAACGCTTGCAAGCGGCGATCGCCAGCCCAGGTCTCCTGCAAGCCCATGAAGGATCGCGAGACTCATCTCCCCCACCCCAACACCCCGATACCCCAGAGTCTCAACCCTGATTCGGTCAATGATAAATCCAATAGTGGATTGTCACGCCTGAAATGATGGATACAAGCTGAGGAAGTCGGGCCCCAAGGAGTGACTGTCCCCCCTCTCCCCCTCCCACAACTTATCCCTCAAAGCAAGATTGACTAACCACTAGGATCCAGGCCTCATTAACCCTTGGACGACTTGATCTAACCCAACCGCCCGAGAGGCTTTGAACAAAATGCGATCGCCGGGTTGCATCAAGGCTTGCAATCGGGCGATCACGGCGGCATGGGTGGCAAACTGCTCCGTCGGCACCGTGCCAGCACCTTGGGCGAGGGCTTCGGCTTCAGCGGGATCCGCCAAGATAAGGAGGTAATCCAAATGCAGTTCCTGGACTTTCTCGCCCACCTGGTGATGGAAGGGCAAGGAAAAATCTCCCAACTCGCGCATGGTGCCTAACACAGCAATGTGACGGCGACCTGGGGTTTGAGCCAGTAATTTTAATGCGGCCAACATCGATTCCAACCCAGCATTGTAGGTTTCGTCCAAGAGGGCAATGTCTTGGGGCAGGTCGTAGCGTTTGGCTCTGCCGCCGGGGAGATCAACCGTCACACCTTGGATAAACGGTTCCCAACTGAGATTTAATGCTTTCGCGATCGCCAGGCCCCCCAGATAGTTAATCAGATTATGCTCACCGGGTAAGGGAGAAGGGTAACGAACGCCGTCAATTTCCAACGTTTCTGGATCGATAGCATGTGCCTGTAATGCCCCCTGGTGGAAGCCGTAGGAAATCGTTTGTCCCTGCCAGACCTGAGCGGCCGTTTTCACCAGCAGTTCATTCTCGGCGGGAAAGACGGCAATCCCATCGGAGTGCAATTCAGCAAACAGTTCACATTTGGCTTCCGCGATCGCTTCCCGAGATCCCAGGAGTTCGATATGGGCCGTGCCAACGGTTGTAATCATGGCGATCGTTGGTTCTGCAGTCCGTGCTAGTTCTGCAATCTGCCCGCGTCCTCGCATTCCCATTTCAATCACGGCAAAATCGTGGTCTGCATTCAATTCCAACAGCGTCTTAGGCACCCCGATTTCATTATTGAAATTTGCCTGACTTTTTAGCACGGATCCATAATGGGATAATAGCGCTGCCACCAATTCCTTTGTGGTGGTTTTGCCGACGGAGCCAGTAATTCCAATCACGGGAATCTCAAACTGTCTGCGCCACCAACGAGCGATCGCTTGATAAGCGGCCAAGGTATGGGTCACTTGAATCAGGGGCAGGTGATCCTCGGTCTGATGTGCGGCAAATTGAGTATCCACAAACTGAGCATCCACAATGGCAGCAATGGCTCCAGCGGCGATCGCTGTGGTGACAAAATTATGCCCATCAAACTTGTCTCCCCGTAAGGCCAAAAAGACTTGTCCCGGTTGAATGGTGCGGCTATCGGTGTTAATCCCCGTGGCGATCGCGGTGAGATCCGTGAGCTGCAAAGCCTGACCATGCGCAGCTTCACAGATTTGGGCAAGAGAGGCTTGAAAGGACATAGGCGGGAGAAATAATAGGCTTCTTCAAAATTGAAAGCTGAACAGGGTTCTTTGGCAAGCAAAACAGACCTAACTCATCGCCTGAATCAGGGTTTGACCTGACCGGTTCAAGATTTTCTCATTTCAAATTTGTGCTGAACTTAGATTTTTTGCTATAGTGGTAAAGCTTGTAAATTCAAGTGCAATTTCTACGCGGATGTGGCGGAATTGGTATACGCGCACGCTTGAGGTGCGTGTGGCATTGCCTTGCGAGTTCGAGTCTCGCCATCCGCATAAATGATAGAAGGGGGTTAATATTAGCCCCCTTTTTCAATTCGTCTTTCAATTCGTCTGTTCAGTGGGTTGTCTCTAGGGCTTGGGTGACCTATAGCTTCTGCATTCGGCTGGTCAGGGGTTTATCGGGGGGTGGAGCAATGTGCCGAGGGTTGCTCACTGGGAAAGGGTGATTGAACCGATCCAACTCAGGCACAGTATCTAACTCATGGGCATTGAGAGCATACTCGCGATCGAAGTCTGGTGTGGCAACGCCATGGATCACCAATACAGAACAGGGGGCGTGGTGCAAGATATAATCACTCACGCTATCGCGTGCCATCTGACGAATTCCTCGATGTTCGCGATGTCCCACAACGAGTAAGTCCGCATTCCAACGTTCAGCAAGTTCACAAATTTGTACCTCAGGTAACCCAATATTGCACTCAACTCGGGTGGGAATTCCTTTAGCGATCGCCTGTTGAAAATAGAGCTGCAGCCAGTCCTGAGCTTTTCGGTACTCCTGTTCCATCTTCCGCTGTTGTCTACGACGCAGGGTTTCATACATATCCAAAGCCCGCTGATCCTGAGTGACTCCTGTCGGAATCGCAGTGGGAAAATCAGTCTCTGCCCGCAAACAATGTGTGATCAGTAAACTACTGAGATGCGGCTTTGCTTGTTCCAAGGCTCTTGAAAAAACCCAGGAATCTTTAAAAGATTGATCTAAACCCACTAAAATGCGCTTGAATGTCATAAAAACTCGCGCCTCCTAAGCAAGGTTCCCCTGACTAAAAAGATACAGATACAAAAAAAGCGAATGCGCTTATCACGTCATTTTAGAAACAATTCTTGGTTAGCCGAATTCAAGATCACATCTTGCAAAAATTTGATAGGAATTGAGATAAAGTCAGTTGTTAGAGCAGGCGATACCGCATTCCAGGATCCTGTGCCACTATTCCTAGTAGTTCCAGTTGTAAGAGTGCGCTAGAGACTTGACCAATTGGCAATTGTGTTTGTTCGACGATCAAATCGATGGGTGCTTCATGTTGTAACTGAGCGATCGCAGCCACAACGCCTTGTAGCTCAGGTGGAATTGGGATGCTGGTGCGCTGAGGGAGAGTCTGAAGCGCGGACGGATGAATTACGGCCGTCTGGGTGGGTGGCTGGGCAGAAGAAATGGCACTGGAAGAAGAAAATGGTGCGAGTGCCAAGGCTCCTTTCATCATGCCAAGGCTGGTTTGTAGCAGATCCAGTAATTGCTCCAGCGGTGGAATAATTTGTGCGCCGTTGAGAATCAGTTGGATGCAACCCAGTGTTTGAGGATTATCGAGATTGCCAGCAAGGGCATAGACATCTCGCCCCGATTCATTGGCAAGCCGAGCGGTAATTAATGCGCCTGACTGGGATCCCGCTTCCAGTACGAGAGTTGCATGGCACAGACCTGCCACAATCCGATTGCGTTGGGGGAAAAAATTACGATCGATCGCCGTGCCGATAGGATATTCACTCAGGAGGAGACCTTGTTGGGCAACTTGCTGAAACAGTTTGCGATGGTTGGGGGGATAGCATTGATCGAACCCATGCCCCAGGACCGCGATCGTCTGACCACCTACTTGCAGGCAAGCCTGATGAGCTTCAGCATCAATTCCTTCAGCTAATCCAGAGACGATGGTGAAACCCTGCTGTGCGAGAAATTGGCTAATTCGTCGGGTCCAGCGTTTGCCGTATTCGGTGGGATGACGGGTGCCAACAATGGCAATGCAGGGGTTGTGTTGCAAGGCTTCTAAGGCTGCAGGTTCTCCTCGATAATGCAGGCAAATGGGAGGATCAGCAATTTCCTTCAAGAGTGCTGGATAGCCAGGATCCGTTGGAGTCCAAAAATAGGGATTTGCCTGTTCGTACTGCGCTAGAAATTCAAGGGGATCTAATTTTTGACGGGTCGTTTCAATTCGACCGGCTAAACCCGCGCCAATGCCACTGACGAGCTGAAGTTGCTGGGCATTAGCCTGCCATGCGATCGCCAGATCCGAAAAATGCTGTTGAATTCGATGCAAGAGGATGGAACCAATTCCAGGAACCTGGGACCAAGCCAGCCAATAGGCGCGTTCTGACATAGCGCTGCCAACCTACTGCGAGAGGGGGAGAGTTAAGGGCGTAGGAGAGTAGGGGAATGGGGAGTGAAGTGAACGGCATCCCCTTCTCTCTGCCAAACTTGAGCCGATTAAACAAGAAGGTTTAATCTTCTGACCCCGGACCAAATCGATAGCCTTTGCCGTAGACCGTGTGAATCAAGGACGCTTCTCCAGGTGCTTCTATCTTGCGGCGGAGTAGACGAATCTGGGCAGCGAGGGCATTACTGGTGGGTTGTTCATCTATGCTCCAAAGATATTGGGAAATCTGCTCATGGGTTAAAAGCTGGTTTGCATGTTCCATCAAGTAGCCCAACAATTGCGTTTCCTTTTCCGAGAGTTCGATCGATCGCCCATTGCGCCTTGCCAATTGATTGTGCCCTTCTAACGCCAGATCCTCAACTTTCAAAGGAATAGAAGGTGCTTGACTCGGTTCTGCCACTGTCAGTGGACGACGCAATAGTGCGCGAACCCTGGCTAGCAACTCCCGTAATTCAAAGGGTTTCACCAAATAATCGTCAGCTCCGGCATCGAGTCCCGCCACGCGATCGTCCACAGTATCCTTTGCTGTGAGAAACAGGACAGGCGTTTGATCCCCCTGCGATCGCACCTGCTGGCAAATTTCCAAACCAGACACCTGAGGCAACATCCAATCCAAAATCAGTAAATCGTAGGATCCCTGACTGGCAAGCCGCTTGCCCTCGGTGCCTTCATAGGCCACTTCCACAGCATAGCCTTCCCGTGACAGTATTCGGCTTAACGGATCCGCTATTTCCGATTCGTCATCTACTAACAGAATTCGCAACACCATGCAAGCTAAGTCTTCTGAGGCAAGTTGTTCACCTGTACCTTCCTAATGTACTCGGATTCTCGCTAAGCTAGGAAGTCAGTCTTTTTACTTATCGTCATGCTAACGATCGCCCTTGCCAAAGGTGCCCTGCTTAAGGATAGTATTCGCTTGTTGCAATCCATCGGGTTAGATTTCAGTGCTTTTCTGGAACCTGGCTTTCGTCAATTGCAAATCACCGATCCCACCGGGGTTGCCAAAGCTTTACTGGTACGGAATGGAGATGTTCCAGTCTATGTGGAATATGGTCAAGCCCAGCTTGGGATTGTGGGCTACGATGTGCTCCGGGAGCAAATGCCCAAGGTTGCCCAACTGCTGGATTTAGGGTTTGGTGGGTGTCGCATGTCCGTTGCCGTCAAGCAAAGCAGTTCCTACCGTTCTTCCCTAGAATTGCCCATGCATGGTCGGGTTGCCTCTAAGTTTGTCCACTGTGCCCGCAGCTATTTTGAGACCTTGGATTTGCCCGTTGAAGTCATTCCGCTGCACGGTTCTGTAGAACTCGGACCCATCACGGGGATGTCGGAAGCGATCGTTGATCTGGTGGCAACGGGAAATACCCTGCGGGAAAATGGTTTGATTGAAATTGATACCCTCTTTTACAGTACGGCTCGCCTGATTGCCTACCCCCTGAGTTATCGCCTCAATACTTACCACCTGCATGATTATGTGGACAAGTTGCGATCGCAGGTTATGGCAGTGCAGGTCTAAACATCCCGTTCAAGGATGAACCAGTGGGTCATGATCCAGGGCGGCGATCGGGTCGCAGGATCCGCCGGGGTGCCAACAATTCAAATCAAGGGTCTGAGTGACCTGCGGTTAAGCCGTTCGCTCAATCCAACTCACGCTCCGTAGCCAGGGCCAGACTCCGGTAGACCGACGCACAATCACGCCCCGGCTCTGTAGGGTGACTACTTTCTTCAACTCAGCGGTGGTGAAGCTATAACCCAGTTGCTGGCTGACTTCTAGAAATTCGATCGGTGACTTTACAGCAGAAAACTTATCTCGAACTTGTTGATCGCGAGCTGCTGCGGTGAGAAACCGAGTTGCACTTTTGACAGACATCCTGACTTCACTCCTATGGGATTACACGAAGGTTTGTTGGTATAAATTCAATGTATTCGTGGTACGGAGAAATCACCATCGTAGGGATACAGAATTTATCAGTTCTTTGTAAATCTGAGTTGAAGAACCGAGTAAATTTACCGAGGCGAAAAGAAGGGTATGGAAAAACAGATTCTACAGGTGGATTGGACCGAGATCGATCACCCAAGGCTGCATCTAGCCAAGCAACCCGCAGTAGCACTGTCTGCTCAGTCTGCCTACCCCGCACAGACACCCCCCCCTCATACAATTGCAGAGACCTCAGCAGAGACCTCAGCAGAGACCTCAACGGAGCAACCTCTTTTACCCAGTTCTCTATCGGCGGCTTACCTTGATTTGGGGGGATCTGGGGTGCCGGAGACCCCCATCATTCTCCTCCATGGTTTTTTAGGCGATAGCCGCTGTTGGCTCCCTACCATGCAGTCCTTGCAAGATCAGGTGCGCTGCATCAGTTTGGATCTGTTGGGCTTTGGGGATTCGGCCAAACCTGCCCTGCGTTACAACATTGATCAGGAAGTGCGGTTTCTGCGGGGGTTTTTGCAGACCTTGCAAATCCCACGGGTGCATTTAATCGGGCATTCCTTTGGCGGATGGGTGGCTGCGGCTTTTGCGATCGCCTATCCTGAGATGCTCGATCACCTGGTCTTAGTAGCCCCGGCTGGGATCCGAGATGATGAATTCTGTGGTCGGTATCAGCATTTACGACCGCTTCTCTGGCCCAATCCCTGGGTAGACTGGGGCTTACGCCTGCTCCAACCGCTCGCCCACGGTCTCGGTCAGGCAACGGCTTTTTCCACCATTCAGTGGGCTAGGCGGGAATTGCAAGCCCAACCTGCTGCCCGATCATTTTTACTGGAAAGGCTACGCCCTGAAGACGCAATCGATACCGTAGAAACTGAAATTCACCGCATTCAAGCCCCCACCCTTGTTATTGCAGGAACCCAGGACAAAACGATTCCCCTCTGGCATTGTCAAACCTACGCCGATCGCATCCCCCAGGCACAATTACAGTGTTTGGAAGCTGATCATGCGTTACCTCAAAAACATCCTGAGGCGATCGCAGGTTTCATTCAAAAAATATCCTCAAAGAGAATTAATTTGTAGTGTATTAGATAACACTCATTCTGCAGACTGTCATTTTATCTAGCCAAAAACTGTCTTAAGGGGGATGCTAGTTTACTGATAAGCCATTATTGTTCCGTTTAACAGGTGGCTTCTACAGGCAAGGTTATTGCTAAGTCAGTAACAATTTGGTTGATCGCAAGTCAACAGATTGTCAGACTTTGATATTCAATGGGTGCGATCGTCCAGAAAAAAGATGCTTGCCTCCTTAACTTGTTGTAAAGAATCACAAGAGATGAGCCGAATTTTCAAGAGAGTTTGGGCAGACTGTCTAATATGGGTTTTATCGGTTCAACAATTTTGTGAATTCTTTGCCCCTATTTTGCCTCTAACTTTGTAACTCAAGACCTCTCACAAGATTGCTGAGGGATGTTTGAGAGATGAACTGTGTTGTTGCAAATAGGGAAAGTGTTTAACGTGAGGGCAGAGGGCAGCATCTTACCAAGCGATATCTTATCAAGCGATATCCTGCCGAGCAATTGTTGTATCCCAAGTGCCTTATGTGTGGTATTGACCTTGCGAAGTTACGTGATACTCGCCTTGCAAAATAGTATTAATGATGTCTATGTTTTCAATGTACTTATGCTAAGACTGTACTTATGCCCATTTTAGCGCTGTGCCAAGGGGTTTTCCCCTATTCAGGATTTAACTATCCTAAACCAGTTGACGGTCAATTAGTTCAATGCCCCATCAGTAGTTGTACTGAATTGCGAATTCCTAGATCTTACTAACTTGGCGCACAGTTCAGTCAAAAGCCTTGTTGTCTCTATCAAGGCTGCAACAACGTTCCAGTATTTTCACTAGAATTTAAATTGATAGAACCTATCAAATATGACAATTTGGTCTTTAATCATTGTGTCTGGAATGCCATCACACATGCAGCGATGCTCTTCGATGATTAGTTGGCATACTGGTCAACAGTCCGCAAGTATGATTGCCCAACAGACCTTGCTGAAAAGACCTCAAGTAAGTGAATACGGTGTATGAGGGCAAGCACGATGATGAGTGAAAGATGGGTTCACAATATGACTGAGGCAAGCAGATTCCCAGTGCGTCGCCAAGAGGACTGGCTCCTCCGTACGGTTCTGGAGAACCTCAATGATGGCATTATCGTTACGGATCTCGATCACCGCATTCTGCATGTCAATTCTCGGCTCGCCAAGTTAGTGGGATGTTCGCCGAGTGAAATGCTCGGACAGCCTGCTCAACGCTACCTCTCCATGATCGAGGGTTGGTTGTATTTTTGTGGAGAGGGCGAAGAGGTGGTGCGCCAATGTGAATGGCGTGAGGGGCAACTGCGCCGGCGGGATGGTCGTCAATTCTGGGCAGAGGTCAATTCAACCCTGCTTTACAATGAGCTGTCAGAACCCATCGGTATGCTCATTACGGTGACGGATATTACGGAGCGCAAATGGCTGGAAGAATATTTGCGATTGCTGGAATCCGTAGTCGTTAATGCCAATGAAATTGTGATGATTTCCCAGGCAGAGCCAACGGACGATCCGTTAAGCCTGCGAATTGTCTACGTGAATGATGCCTTTCTCAAGGTGACGGGCTATCGGGCTGCGGATGTGATTGGACAAACACCGCAATTACTGGTGGGTGAAGAAACCGATCTAGATGAGCTAAACCGGATTCGGACTGCGTTGTTAAGTCATGAATCGGTTAAAGCTGAATTGATTTTTCATCGTAAGGATTTGTCTTCTTTTTGGGCGGATATCAACATTGTGCCCATTCGGAATGAGCATGGTCAGGTGACTCACTTTGTCGCGGTGATGCGGGAAGTGACCGAGCGCAAACAGGTGGAAGAACAACTTCGACGTAATGCTTTCCATGACTCTCTAACAGGATTACCAAATCGCCTCATGTTTACGGAGCGATTGGCTAGGACGGTCAGCCGAGTTGCAGAAAATCCCGACCTGCTCTTTGCAGTGCTCTTCCTCGATCTCGATCGCTTTAAAGTCATCAACGATAGTTTGGGGCATATCGTCGGCGATCAGTTGTTGATAGCGATCGCCCGTCGCCTGGAAACCTGTGTCAAGAAATCGGATCTGGTGGCACGCCTCGGAGGGGATGAATTTACAATTTTGATTGAAGGCATCCCTGATGAAGAAGCTGCGAATCAGATTGCAGAGCGCATCCATCGGGAACTGGCTCTCCCCTTTACCCTGAATGGGCATGAAGTCTTCACGACCGTCAGTATCGGCATTGCCCTCAGTACAACTGCCTTTGAGCATAGTGAAGATTTATTGCGGGGGGCAGATATTGCCATGTACCGTGCCAAGGCTTTGGGTAAAGCCTGCCATGAGATCTTTGATACGGAAATGCATAGCCATGTGGTCACCCAAATGCGGTTGGAAAATGACCTGCGGCGGGCGATCGAGCGCAATGAATTTCAATTGCATTATCAGCCGATCGTCTCCCTCACGACCGGTAAATTGGCGGGCTTTGAGGCATTAGTTCGGTGGCCCCATCCCGATCGGGGTTTGGTTTCTCCGGCGGAATTTATTCCCATTTGTGAAGAAACGGGTTTAATTATTCCCCTAGGGGCTTGGGTCTTGCAAGAAGCTTGTCGGCAGTTGGCAAAATGGCAACTGAAGTATCCCCAACATCGTCCCCTCAGCGTCAGTGTCAACCTATCCAGTCGGCAATTTTCCCAGCCCGGATTAATGACTCTGATTCAAGATGTGTTGAAGGAGACGGGCTTGCATCCCCAGGCGCTAAAGTTAGAGATTACGGAAAGTGCCCTGATGGAAAACACGGAATCCGCGATGGATACCCTCTTGCAACTGAAGTCCATGGGCGTGCAGCTTTCAGTGGATGACTTTGGGACGGGCTATTCTTCCCTGGGGTATCTCTACCGTTTCCCAATGGATATTCTGAAGATCGATCGATCGTTTGTCAGCCGCGTGGATACCGATGGGGAGAAGTTGGAACTAGTACGAACCATCATCACCCTGGCCTGGAATCTGGGGATGGAGGTCATTGCTGAAGGTGTGGAAACGACTAAACAGCTTGCCCAATTAAAGATGTTGAAGTGCGAATTTGGTCAGGGGTATCTCTTCTCCAAGCCGCTCAGTATCAGTGCGATGGAGACATTTCTCACCCAGCGCAACCCAATGGGGCATTTAACACAGATGTTACCCCCGTTGGAGCAGCGTGTCTAGCTGATCAAGCTGAAAACACCGGTGCCCACAAGCTAAAAAGTGCCCTACGTCCTAAAAAATGTTGAGTTGTTCATCTGAGGAGCCGTAGGAAGGGGGGCTGATCTCCCTCACGCCTTTCTCCCGTTGGGGCTTTTTCTCTGGGCTGGTCTTCTGCCCCTGGCGCAAGCCGATCGCAATTTTACTGTGTTTTTCAATCTGCCCCATGACCTGTTTGGCACGCAGAATCACGGTTGCTGGCAGACCCGCTAGGCGACCTGCTTCGATGCCATAGGAGCGATCGGCCCCACCCGGTTGCACTTTATGGAGGAAGACAATTTGATCGGGGAGTTCTTTAACCGTGACCTGGTAGTTGGCAATGTTGGGTTGCAGAGAAGCCAGTTCGTTCAATTCGTGGTAGTGGGTGGCAAAAATGGTGCGCGATCGCAATTCCGTAGCCAAATGTTCTGCCACGGCCCAAGCGATTGCCAGTCCATCAAAGGTAGCGGTGCCGCGCCCGATTTCATCCAAGAGCACTAAGGAGCGGGGGGTGGCATGGTTGAGAATATTGGCGGTTTCATTCATCTCCACCATAAAGGTAGACTGCCCTGTTGCCAGATCATCCACAGCTCCCACACGGGTAAAGATGCGATCGCAAATGCTCAAGCTGGCGGACTGAGCTGGTACAAAACTCCCAACCTGCGCCATCAATTGAATTAGCCCCACCTGTCGCAGATAACAAGACTTGCCACTGGCATTGGGACCCGTGAGGATGACTAAATCGGGACTACTGGCAGTTGAATTGCTTAAGGCGGAATGACCTAGGGGTGAATGACCTAAGTCAGTTGAATTGGGCACGAAGAAGCCTGCGGGTAGGGATTGCTCCACTACGGGATGACGACCTTCCTCGATGGCGATCGTCCGCGCCTCTGTGATTTCTGGGCAACAATAATTCTGGTAGACCGCCACTTCTGCCAAACCTGCCAACACATCGGCAGCAGCCACCGCCTTAGCCACTTGTCGAATTGCCTCAGCTTGCTCACCCACCTGCGATCGCAGCCCCAGAAAAATGTCATACTCTAACCGCCCTAATTCTTCCTGCGCAATCAGCAAGCGGTTTTCACATTCTTTTAATTCTGGCGTAATATAACGCTCCTCATTGGTCAGCGTCTGTTTGCGGATGTACTCTGGCGGGACCTGGTGGCTCTTATTGCGAGAAATCCCGATATAGTAACCGAAGGTCTTGTTATAGCCGACTTTCAGCGTGGCAATCCCGACCTTGTTCCGTTCACTGGCTTCTAGCCCAGAGATCCATTGCTGATCCGCTTCCACCTGCTGACGACGTTGGTCTAGCTCTGGATGAATTCCGACCCGAATCAACCCCCCTTCCATCACGCTCAAGGGTGGTTTTTCCACCAAGTGCGATCGCAGCAGTTTAGCTAAGGATTCTAAAATCGGTGGCACGGTTTGCAAAACCTGAAGATAGGGGGACTTGGCTTGCCGCACCAGGGCTGCTAATTCCGGCAACCGCTCTAGGGAATCTGCCAAAGCCACCAGATCCCGAGGGTTTGCCGTGCCCGACCCGGCCCGTCCTGCCAGCCGCTCTAGGTCATAGATCTGGCGCAACTGTTTTTGCAAATCTTCCCGCAGCACCCCGTCATCCACCAATTCCCGCAGGGTTGCCTGCCTGGCCTGGATACCCACCCGATCCAATAAAGGTTGCTGCAGCCAGCGCCGTAAGGCCCGACTGCCCATGGGGGTAATGGTGCGATCGAGTGCCCAGAGGAGTGAACCATGAAAGGTGCTATCGCGTTGGGTTTGGGTGATTTCCAGATTGCGCCGGGTGGAATTGTCTAGGATGAGAAATTCGCTCAGGCTATAGGTTGCCAGGGTTTGTAGGGGGATCTGTCCGGTTTGGCTGGTAATGCCCAGTTTTTTTTGCGGTAATGATGCTGTGCTGGCTTCTTCCCAACGCCGTTCCGAGGTGTTTTCCAAATATTCCAGCAGACCGCCCGCGGCGCGCACGGCCAAGGGTAACTGTTCGCACCCAAACCCTTCTAGCGATCGCACCCGAAACCGTTGGAGTAGGCGTTGGCGGGCTTCGGCTTGGGCAAAGGCACTCTGTTGGCGTAGGGTATAGCAAAATTGGGGCGGCAAACAGTCGGGTAGGGTCGTGCTGCGATCGCCGGGACGCAATAATCCCACTAAATCAGGTGCATTGGTGGGATAGAGCACCTCCGCTGGCTGCAAGCGCTGTAACTCGTAGGTGAGCTGTTCTAACCCAGTGGCTTGCGTTGTCAAAAACTCTCCCGTAGAAATATCCGCATAGGCCAGCCCCCAATGCTGATTGGCAATTACCACCGCCGCCAGAAAATTATTGCGACGGGCATTTAACATCCCCTCTTCCAGCACGGTTCCCGGTGTGATCACCCTGGTCACTTCTCGCCGTACCAAATTCCCCTGCGCTTCTGCTGGATCCTCCACCTGATCACAGACCGCAATGGCAAACCCCTTTTCCACCAGTTGGGCGGAGTAGCGATCGAGGGCATGGTGAGGAATGCCTGCGAGGGGAACCCGACCCACCGCCTTGCCGCCGTCCTTACTGGTGAGCACCAATTCCAGTTCCCGTGCGATCGTCACAGCATCCTGAAAAAAGGTTTCAAAAAAATCTCCGACCCGGTAGAGCAGCAAGGCTTGGGGATACTGATCCTTCAGTTCAACATAGTGTCGCAGCATAGGAGTCAGGGCATCCCAATCCACAGAGCGATGATCGGCGTAGCGGACACTGTGCTTAATCAACCGCTCAGGTAAATCCGGCGTAAAATCGGAGGTGGGATTGGGAGAATGTTCTGGGGAAAACTGAGACATAGGTAGAAAAAACTGCGCGGGCTGACCTGGCTAAGTGCTGAAAGGCTGAGAAGCGTAAGATCCTTTGACGACTGATCATTCCCCCACTCTAAAACAATTCGCACCGATAACTAAAGCACCGTGCGGTAGGATAACACCTATGGGTTTACAGATTCCGGTTCAAGATATTGCGATTCGATCCGTGGAAGCCGCCGACTTTGATTGGTGTGCTAATTTGATCTTCGCGGCTGGGCCTGGACTCTTTAGTTATGTTTTTGCCTCCACGGCTGATAAAGCCCTTGCGACCCTCCGAGAAGCCTTTTCTGCGCCTCGCCATGCCTTTAGTCACGATCATGTTCAGTTGCTGGAGGTATGCGATCAGCCTGCTGGATTAGTGCTGGGCTACTCAGGAGCTGTGAAACATAGGGCAGAAGAGCAAATTCAGGGCATTATGGCGCATATTTTGCCCATTAACCGGGTACCCCGTATTTTGGTCAATTTGGCAGATTTAAGTCGAATCCGGCAGGACGTTGCCTCGGAAGACTATTATGTGTTGAGCCTTGGCATTGTACCAGAATTCCGAAATCGAGGTCTGGGAACTGCACTGCTGCAGGATACAGAAATGACAGCGCGGGAGTTGGGCTGTCGTACCCTATGCTTAGATGTAGCCTATTCGAATACGCGGGCAATTCGATTTTTTGAGCGGTTGGGCTATGAGATTGCCTGTAGTAAGACCAGCCACCGTTTTAGTAATATGACGGATGCAGGCGGGTTGCATCGGATGGAAAAAATCTTGTGAGCTGAGTTCAGACTCGCTTTGCTAGCAAGCTAGGATGACGCTAGTCCAATTTGCCGGAGGGAGCATCAGATTGCTGAAGTCCTTGCTAAAGCGGTTGCAATCAGAAGTCAGAAGAAACCGATTCCCAACCCTGCCCAAAGGGTTAGAACTCAATGGGTTAGAAGTAGAAGGGCTGCGTGCCAGTGCGATCGCCCTGTTGAGTGGGTTGGTTATGGCAATGGCTCCGGCCCCACTGAATTTCTGGATTATGGCTTGGGTCGGCTTGGCTCCGCTGTGGGGATTGGTGGCGCAGGGGGCTGGGGGGGATTCGGGGCGATCGCCTCAGGCTTCGACCAGCTTCAACCGTGCCATTTGGCTGTGGAGCCTGACCTATCATGGCATTTCCCTGGCTTGGATTACGGGGCTGCATCCCCTCACCTGGCTAGGAATGCCTTGGCTTGGTAGTGTGGCAGCGGTGACGGTCATTTGGCTCTTCATTACCCTTTGGGGTGTGGGAACCGTATTTTGCTGGGGTTGGGGTCTCCGTTGGATGACGCAATGGGGGTGCAAGGGTTGGCAGCGAGTCCTGCTGGGTACGGCGCTCTGGTGTTTGACGGAAACGGTGCGGGCTTATACTCCATTGGATTGGACTTCGATCGCCTATACCCAAAGTCCGGGAAATCTCGCTATTCTGCATCTCGGGCAACTCTCCGGCAATATGACCATCACCGCTGCGATCGTTGCGGTGAATGGCTGTTGGGCAGAAGCCTATTTAGCGTATCAAGACCATTTAACCTGTCGCAACTCCCGCTCTCACCCAGATGTGACGCGGGGTACAATCTGGAACTGGCTCCAAATCGCGATCGCTCTGTTGATCGGCAGTCATCTGATCGGACTTTGGCTCTGGCTGCAGCCGCTTTCTCTATCGACCGCTGCCACTGCACGACCCACCGCCGCCCCATCTCAGGATCTGCCCAGCCGGAATGCGGCGCTGACCATCGGGATTATTCAGGGCAATATTCCCACTCGGATTAAACTATCGGACGTTGGAATTCGCCAAGCTTGGCAGATTTACAGCAATGCCTACCGCCGCTTAGCCATTCTAGGGGCTGATCTGGTTCTCACGCCGGAAGCGGCCCTACCGATTCAATGGCAAGAACAGAGTTTATTGACCGCAATGAACCCCATTGCGCAAGCCGTGCGATCGCAGCAGGTGCCCTTAGTGTTGGGAACGTTTGGGCAGCGGTGGTTAGGGCAGCCGGGGAATCAGTTGCAAACCGCTAGAATGACTCAAAGCCTGCTTCTGCTGGATGAGCAAGCTCAGGTGACCCGTCAATACGACAAGGTCAAGGTGGTGCCGTTGGGGGAATCGCTGCCCTTTGAAGACATTTTAGGCAAATGGATCGGTCGTCTCTCGCCCTTGAAAAACTATTTGACGGCGGGAGCGGAAGATCAACGCTTTGTTACGCCCTTTGGCAGTGCGGCGGTCGGCATTTGTTATGAATCTGCCTTTCCGGAACTCTTTCGCCATCAAGTGGCTGCTGGGGCGGAATGGATGATTACCGCCTCCAATTTGGATCCCTATAGTACGGTGCTGATGGCGCAACAAGAAGCCCACGACCTCATGCGCGCTGTGGAAAGCGATCGCTGGATGGTGCGGGCTACGAATACCGGCTATTCTGGGGTGATCGATCCACACGGACGGGTTATTTGGCGATCGCCTGCCCATCAGTTTGTGATGTACCAAGCCCAAATTCAGCGCCGTCAGACCCAAACGCTTTACGTTCGCTGGGGCAATTTTTTAACCCCCGTATTAGTACTGATAAGTACTGGGATTCTCCTGGGCAAAATCGTAAAGAAACAGTGAACCCTGTCAGATAACACATCTGTCAGGGTTCACACAAGTATCAGTTAATACACATAAGTGTCAGGCAAAACATACGTGTCAGTTAATACGCATAAGTTAATCTACGGATTTCTGGTGAACACTAAACTGGGGGGCAAAACTGGGAGGTCATTACCGAAACAGGTTGAGGTTCCAAAGGTGGCTCTGGCAGGGGAAACTGTTCCTCTACCCATCGATCTAAATCAGTAATCTGCGCTTGAATCCATTGTTCTAATTCACGCATTCTTTCTTCATCTCGCTGCTGTTTTTGAACTGCGATCGCTGGAAAGTAATGAGAAAACAACTGAGTGAGCATAGCAAAACGGAGTAGCAAAATAGGATGAATCCTTAGAATAGACACACGGGTGCTGATTATTACTCCGGGATTTGTTGTAAGTCTTTAAGCTGATCAACCGAGGGCAGGGCAGTTGACGATTCCAGTTGCATCAAATCGTGAATATTGCGACTAATGGTTTCGCAAATCGCGTCGAGGGGGAGATCGTTGGCATCTCGCCCAAAGGGGTTTTCGATTTCAATGCCAATTTCTTCGATGCCGAGGAGCGTAAAACTTACCACAATCACGAGCGGAACGGTAAACCAGCCACAGTCTTTAACCAGTTGAAAGGGCAGGGCTAGGCAGTAAATCAGCAGTAATTGCTTCAAATGAATCGCGTAGGCTAGGGGCATGGGGGTGCGGAGAATGCGTTCACACCCACTCAGAGCTTCCACCAGGCGATCGAGAAGCTGAGTCATGGCGGTCATTTGATAGCTATCGATCCGCTGCTTTTGGTATTGCTGTTGCAGGTAATCTCCCAGCCAAAACGCAATTTCTAAGGGTCTATTACTGGTTTCTTGCAATTGCAAATTTTGATGCTGCGACACGAGCCGTGTTACCTGTTCCCCCATGGGTTCCTGCCGCAAATGTTGTTTGGTTGCCCAAGCAAAGGCTTCTAGTAACTGCAAAGCCGCAATTTTTTCCTGGCGATCGGGCGGGTTCTGTTCCTGAATTGCGATCCAGAGTTGGCGGGCGAGGTTCCTGGTGTTGATAATCAGGGTACCCCAACATTTTCGCCCTTCCCAAAAGCGATCGTAGGCGGTGTTGGTGCGAAACACGAGTAACAAGCCGAGGACAATGCTGGGAATCAAACTTTCCCGCGTGGGTAACACCACAGGGACCCCTTGCCCATGCAGAATCGCCACCAAAATGCCCATCAACCCGCAAATCAGCGATCGGGGTAATACAGAGGGCAGAACGGATCCCTTAAGCTGAAGAGCCAACCGAAACCAAGACAGGCGTTCCAACATAATCTCCTACCCAGGTAGCATCGCACTTAAAGGTTGCCCCTATTCCTTCCCATAGATCTTCGAAGGTTGCCCATTGGGAATGCTGCATTTAGCGTCGCACCATTCCTGTGAAACCAGCGGCTTTAAATTGCTTGAGCGATAGGGGTTCCGGTTGATTTGCAGGCACCGAAATGCGCAATTGGAACTCACTCACACCGGGTGGAAATTCTTCCACAGCCCCTAATCTTCCCCGATTCTGCATGATTGAGTCACCGTTTGCATCAAAAATTCTGCCAAAGATATCGGCATTGACGACGGGTTTACCAGAGCCATTCTCCGCTTTGCCGAGGATGAGAAAACAATGGGCAGGTCGAGCCGTGCCACCACTGGTGACTGCGCCAGTTGCTAATTCCTCAGGACAAGCTTGATAACTCAAATCAAAGAGCCTGACCTGGGTGAGTGCTTGGGCTGCAGGGACGATTGCCAAAGACAACCCCCATAAAAGACACACATAGCCCAAGGTTCTGCTACCCCAAGTGATGAAACGACGCAAGCACGACTGTAGATTGAAATGATGGAAGTTCATACTAAGTCCTCTAGAACCATTGCACAGCGGAAAGGTGCAGAAAAGGAAACGCTCCAATCATGTCAAAGTATTAAGGAATAAAGTATTAAGCAATGCTGAAGCAAGGTGCATCCTAAGCTTACCTTGAATTGAAGCCACTTGAAACGCAGGCGAAATTTGGATCCAAATCACTTGCTTGGGGATCAGGAGCCGCTTCAGCTTGGGATACGATGGACTAATAACCCGTTAATAGGTGACGTATGGGAACCGCAATTACTTTTGGAACCAATCCAAAAATCAAATTTGGCACAGATGGATGGCGTGGCATTATTGCAGATGATTTCACGTTTAGCAATGTTTGTAAGGTAACCCGTGCGATCGCAACTTATCTGGAGACTGCCTACTCGAAGGATCGCCCCGTGTTGGTTGCCTATGATCCTCGTTTTCTGGCGGATCAGTTTGCTAAGGTTGCTGCGAATGTGTTGGCGGATTTAGGTTGGACGGTGAAGATGGTCGATCGGGATTGTCCGACTCCCGTGATTGCTTACAATGCTAAATTCCTGAATTCGGCTGGCGCACTCATGTTTACGGCCAGCCATAACCCAGCACCCTATTGCGGCATTAAATACATTCCTGACTACGCGGGACCAGCCACAACGGATATTACCGATACGATCGTCGCAGCATTAGATACGGCATCGGATGCACCCCCCAGTGGGAAGAATGCCGCTAACATTTCCACCTTTGACCCCAAGCCAGCGTACCTGGAGTTTATTTATTCCTTGCTGGATGTAGAGCGGATTCGCAGTGCCAAGCTCAAGGTCAAGTATGATGCGCTCTATTCCACTTCCCGTGGCTACTTAGATGAGGTGTTAGAGCACTGCGGTTGTGAAATGGAAGCCTTCCATACCCATCGGGATGTGCTGTTTGGGGGCGGAATGCCGGAGCCGAAACCAGAACTGTTGGGCGAGTTAGTGGCAGCGGTCAAAAATGATCAAGCGGATTTAGGGCTTGCAACTGATGGGGATGCCGATCGCTTTGGGGTGATTGACGAGCAGGGCAACTATCTCACTCCCAATACCATTCTGCTGCTGCTGGCACGGCACCTGATGCAAAACAAGGGCAAAAAAGGGGCGATCGTGCGAACCGTGGCCACCACGCATTTACTCGATAATCTGGCGAATAAGTATGGGTTAGAGCTGATTGAAACAGCAGTAGGCTTCAAATACGTCGGTCAGCAAATGCGGGAAACCACGGTGTTGATTGGGGGTGAAGAGTCTGGTGGTTTGAGTGTGATTGGGCATATTCCCGAAAAGGATGGCATTCTGGCCGATATGCTGGTGGCGGAAGCGATCGCCTATGCTGGGAAACCTCTGAGCCAGTTGGTGGCAGAAGCGATCGCCGATGCCGATGGACCTTTGTATAACAACCGTCTGGATTTGCACCTGACCAACGAACATAAAGCAGCGGTTTTGGATTCCTTCACCAAAAATCCCCCCAGTACTATTGCGGGTCTGACGGTCAAAGATATCAATCGGGTGGATGGCATCAAACTGTACCTAGAAGAAGGAAGTTGGGTGCTGCTGCGACCTTCGGGAACCGAACCCCTGATCCGGGTCTATTTGGAAACCAATAGTGCGGATAAACTCGCTCAGATTGCTGAATTCATGGAGGAACTGATTCATAAGATCCAACCTGTTGCCGTGTAGGGCAAGATGGAGCAGAGCACTTAATCAGGGGGCTATCCTTCTGTTGGCTGGGTTTCACCTTGGTTGGGTTTCACTTTGATTGAAGGGGGCTAGGTGGATGCTCGACCTACTTTGCGATTGATTGAGGATTGATTATTGCAGGGAGATGGTATGAGAGTAGCGATCGTGGGTCTGTTGGCAAGCATTGTGGCGCTGTGGATTGTGGCGATCGCGATTCTTTCCATGCAAAATGCCGAGTTGGTGGCGCTGCAATGGGGGAATGCCCAAACGGTGCCGCTGCCCTTTGGGTTCTTACTGGCCACCTCAGCGGGGATTGGCATGGTGGGGATGGCAATCCTACAACCCTTGTTCTTGGGCAGCGAACGACTGGACAGAGGCGATCGCAACTTTGACGATCGCAACTTTGACGATCGCAACTTCTAGTCCCCTTCAAAAATATTGCATGAAAAAAGCGGGAGAGTCTCATTAACTAACCCGCCTTTTTCTTTGCTATGAACTCACTGAATCTGAGGAACTTGCTCTCAGCCTTGTTAACCTTTGATCGAGAAAGATTTCTCCACCCAGATTAGCAATCGTAATAGAGCATGAACTCGTAGGGGTGCGGACGAATTTGAACGGGAATCACTTCGCGATCGAGCTTGTAGCTGATCCAAGACTGGATGAAGTCCTCCGAGAAGGCTCCACTGGCAGTCAAGTAGTCGTGATCGTTCTCTAAGTTCTTCAGAGCTTCTGCTAACGATCCGGGTGTGGAAGGCACTTTCGCTAACTCTTCCGGAGACAGTTCGTAGATATCCACATCCAGCGGCTCACCGGGATCAATTTGATTCTTAATCCCATCTACCCCAGCACAAAGCATCGCAGCAAAGGCGAGATAGGGGTTAGAGGTGGCATCCGGACAGCGGAATTCCAGACGCTTCGCCTTAGGATTATCACCGGACAGCGGAATCCGCACCGATGCTGAACGGTTCCCTTGGGAGTAGGCCAGATTCACCGGAGCTTCAAAACCAGGAACCAAGCGTTTGTAGGAGTTGGTGGTGGGGTTGGTGAACGCCAGCAGCGAAGGAGCGTGCTTGAGGATGCCCCCGATGTACCACAGTGCCATCTGGCTCAGACCGGCATACTGATCACCCGCAAACAGGGGTTGACCCTCTCTCCAAATAGACTGGTGACAGTGCATCCCAGAACCATTGTCGCCGAATACAGGCTTGGGCATGAAGGTCACGGTCTTGCCGTACTTACGAGCTACGTTTTTGATCACGTACTTGTAAGTCATCAGCCAGTCTGCCGCTTGCACCAGCTTGCCGAACTTAAAGCCCAGTTCGCACTGACCACCGGTAGCCACTTCATGGTGATGCTTTTCAATGGGAACGCCCAGTTTTGCCATGGTGAGCAGCATTTCGGAGCGCATGTCTTGGCTGGTGTCGGTGGGGGCAACGGGGAAGTAACCTTCTTTGTTGCGGGGTTTGTAGGCCAGGTTACCACCGGGTTCTTGGCGACCGGAGTTCCAAATCCCTTCAGAGCTGTCTACGTGGTAGTAGCCTTCGTGCTGGTTTTGGTCATAGCGCACATCATCAAAGATGAAAAATTCTGCTTCTGGTCCAAAGAACACGGTGTCGCCAATGCCCAGGGACTTCACATATTCCACTGCCTTGGCAGCGATCGATCGCGGATCCCGGCTGTAGGGCTGCCCAGTACGGGGTTCCCGGATGGAGCAAATGAGGCTGAGGGTGGGATGCTCCATAAAAGGATCCATCCAAGCTGTGTCCAGATCAGGAACCATCAACATGTCCGATTCATTAATGGACTTCCATCCCCGAATACTGGAACCGTCGAAGGGAATGCCCTGGGTTAGAGAATCTTCGTCGATTTGGCTCTTGTGGACGGTGAGGTGTTGCCAAATTCCCGGCGTGTCGATGAACTTGAGGTCGATCAACTCAATATTCTCGCTCTCAATCTTCGCCAGGATATCCTGCGGGGTTGCCATGAAATACTCCTTACAAATCGTTCTTACTTGCTCAAGTTAGCGAGACGCAACTGCTGGAACAGTTTTAATGATGTCCAGCCCCAGAACAAATTTTTCTCAGTTTAGCCATGAATTCAGTTTAGCCATGACTTTTTAGGATGGCTGACTGAACCGACGGGTGAATGACCCGCCAACACCCTTCTGTTGCTCCACAAGACACTATCTAGGGAGAAGACAGCCTAGGGTGGGGCAGTGAGTCTTCAAACTTAGGAAAAATGCGATCGCGCATCTTCCCGAAGATAGACTCTCGAAAATCGCCTGACCCATGGTATGGAGTTGATATTCTATAGTTTGTAGCGAAAGATACTAAAGCCTCAGGTTCGAGTTAGATTTAACACAATATTCTGGTTTCCAGCTTCTGGTGTGCCAGCTCTGGAGAGCATCCAATCGGTGAGCAATCGGAGTGGGGTTTGCGCGGGATAAGGGTTGCACGTTGCATCTTTTTAGGGTAACGATCGCTTCACAAGTTATCCGCCCATCGGTTTGATTGTAAAGTTTAGCAAACAGTCTGAGGAACCCCCTCCCTTGTGTTCCATGCTTGCGTGGTAAACTGTCGCTAATTGCTGGTTTGAGTGTTGTTCAGCTTGTTGCTGTGGGCTGAGCCTGACCTCATTCCGCCAGTTGGATGATTGCAGATTACTATTGCATTCATTTTTAAGCTGAAAGCGTTAAATTCGTTTATCGGGATCATTCGGGAGAACTGTTTCATGCGGGACGCGGTAACAAGCCTGATTAGAAACTATGACATCGCAGGGCGTTATTTTGATCGAAATGCGATCGACGACCTGAAGGCCTATTTCAACAGTGGAATGGCGCGAGTACAAGTCGCTGGACTGATTAATTCAGATGCAGCCGGAATTGTGAAGCAGGCGGCGACCCGTCTCTTTGATGAAGTGCCAGAATTAATTCGTCCTGGCGGCAATGCTTACACAACCCGTCGGTATGCTGCTTGTTTGCGGGATATGGACTACTATCTGCGCTACGCTAGCTATGCACTCGTGGCAGCCGATACTGATGTCCTAGATGAACGGGTGTTAGAAGGGTTGCGGGAGACCTATAACTCGTTGGAAGTGCCGATCGCGCCGACCGTGCGGGGCATCCAAATCATGAAAGATATCGTGCGGGAAATGGCGACTGCGGCTGGGATTGGCAATAGCGCGATCGTAGATCAGCCCTTTGACTACATGACGGCAGCGTTGAGTGAGCGCGACCTTTAATCTGGCGACCTTTAATCTCGCAGTGGATTCTTTTGCCTGCTATCTCAGGTGGTATGAAGCGCAATGGAGGCGTGATTAGATCGCGCCTCCATTGTTTGAGTTTGGCTGAAATGTTTGAGTTTGGCTGAAATGTTTGAGTGTGAGTTCACCCTCACCAGGGATCAAATGGGCTTTGCCTCTGTTTCGAGAACCCAGATCGAATAGCCGTAGGAACTATAGGTTGCGATCGCGACATTGCCTTTTTGGCTTAATCGGATGATTAATTCTCGGGTTTGCACTTCATTGCGCATAATGCGAAGCAAGCTATAGTACTGTCGCTGGTAGCAAATGCCCGTGAGTGGTTTATCCAGATCGGGAACTTTAATTTGACAGGATTGGTAATCTGTTTCCGATCGCAACAGGACGATTGCCTGTAATTGCTGTTTGATCCGAGTCCGGGGGGTGGGGTCGCTCGGGTTCGCATCGGTTTCCAAAACCCAGATCGAATGACCTGTGGGAATTTTCACCAGAACCACGGTATTCCCCTTTTCCACTAACCGATCGACGATCGCTTGCAGGCGCGCCTCATTGGTCATCACTTTGAAAAAGCTATAGTAATGCCCTTGGTATTGAATCGCCGCCACCGGATTTTCCTCGCCAGGTAAGGAAATGTGGCAATGCTGGATCTGCGATCGATTCACCTTGATCAGTGAACCTGGGGTCAGTACACCTGGAGGGTTGGGGTTAGTCTGATTCGTGGGGGAAAACATGGAAGGAGACACCAGGGGAGAAAGCTGAGCTGTCATGGGTTGAGGCCAAGAGGGATGAAGGCAAAATGTTAAGTTTTTTGTGCAATCTGAATTTTAGAGTGCCCGATTGCTGGAAGGAGTGAAACAGTCAATTTAGAAAAACTATAGACCTATTTAAACGTCGGCAATCCCTTTTGCCATGCAGTGTGAAAGATTTGATAGTCTGTTTCCACCTGCTCTGCATAATGGCGGGCATACTGCAAGACGATCGCCTGCCAGGTGGGAGCTTCTCGCGCAAAGTCAATGAGTGTATCTGCAATCGCACTGCCCTGCCGTCCGCCACTGCGCAATTGTCCCCAAGCGGTGACTTCTGCCATGGTGCGAATCACTTTTGCCAACCGTTTGGGTTTGCCATGGGTCAGGCGTAAATCGATTTTATCTTCTGTCGGTTGCAACTCACGCAAAACATAAGAGTCCACAACTTGGGATCCTAAAATCTGCGAGGGTTGGGTGTGATGGTCTCTGTCATGACCCAGGGTTTGTTCTGGTGGTGTGAGACTGTGGAGCAGGGCAGGGGGGGCTTCTTGCACACGAGTTTGGATCTGCACAATCCGCTCAGCTTCGGATGTCCAGTTTGGCTGATGGATCGCCAGATGGGGTGCCACACAGGAAGGGCGGGCTGCTTTGAGATCGAGCAAGCTGCGATCGCCGCTGCGATCCCGCAGGAGGATTAAATACCGTTCTAAGCCGAGACTACTGTTGCCAGCCCAGCGATGAACGATGTCTAGAATCTCTCCCTCGGCAAACCAGTGGGCTAATTCCGGTTGGGTTGCCAGGTTGCTCTGAATCAGATGTGTGACCCATCGCTGTTCTTCTGGACGGGTCGGACTCGTTTTTTGGGGGATGAGTTTCAAGCGAGTTCCTTTGGCAGATCCTTTTCGCCCTGAGCGTTTGTGCCTTGATCCGGCTGGGCAGAGGCGATCGCGCAGAAATTGCTTAGATTTTCGCTCTCGCAGAGTGGTGAGGAGTTCATCCACCATCCCAATCGCGGTTTCTCGATGGATGTTGCGGGGTTTGCCCGTGGCGAGAGCGGCTGTGTAGGCCTGCAGAAAGATTTGGCAGAGGGCTTCGGCGTCATCGTCCTTGATCCCTAAACTATGGGCGGTCACGAGCACCCCGGTTAAAAATCGCACCAGATCCCAAGTGCAGGGGGCCAACACCGCTTCATCAAAATCATTGATGTCAAAATAGACAATGCGATCGTCTCCCCGAAAGGTCCCAAAGTTTTGCAAATGCAGGTCACCGCAACTCCACACAACGGGTGCTTGGCTGAATCCGGCATCTGGGGGCAAGTCCTGATAGAACAGATGACAGGTTCCTCGTAAAAAGGTGAAGGGATCGATCGCCATGGCTGCATATTTCGCTTGCAGGCGATCGGCAATCCGTCCCTGATTAAACTGAAGAATCTGTTCTACGACCTCGCGTCCCATAGGTGATAATGCATTAGGAGAGAATGGACAAAATCGGTTCAAACTAGTTTTCAAGCCAATGGTTCAAACAAGCTGATTCAAGATAAGTTGATTCAAACGGTTTGGTTTAGATTGGTTTAAATTGGTTCAACCACAACTCTGCTCACACCATAGCATTGGATTCAACGCTGGGAACTGGCAAAATTCTCTGAGTGAAACCCTCTTGGCAAAATTTTCTTGACAAAATTCCTTGAAGAGTTGCCATTTTCGCGTTCCTAGCTTGAACGACCCTTAAACAAGACCCCTAAGCAGCACTTCTAATCAGCACCTATGTTTGAAGCCCTTGCCGATCGTCTAGATGAAGCCTGGAAAAAACTACGCGGACAGGACAAAATTTCGGAATCCAACATCAAAGATGCCCTGCGGGAAGTCCGACGTGCCCTGCTAGAGGCGGATGTCAACCTGCAGGTCATCAAAGACTTCATCACAGAGGTCGAACAAAAGGCCCTGGGGGCAGAAGTGATTTCGGGAGTCCGGCCCGATCAGCAGTTCATTGAAATTGTCTATAACGAACTGTTGGCGGTGATGGGTGAGGCAAATATCCCCTTGGCGCAGGCAGACAGTCACCCAACGATCGTCCTGATGGCAGGGCTACAGGGAACGGGGAAAACCACCGCTACAGCCAAGCTGGCACTCCATTTGCGGAAAGAAAATCGCAGTTGTCTCATGGTGGCAACCGATGTCTACCGTCCAGCGGCGATCGACCAGTTAAAAGCCCTAGGGAAGCAGATTAATGTTCCTGTCTTTGACCTGGGTAAGGATGCCAATCCGGTAGAAATTGCTCGCCAAGGGGTGGAAAAGGCCAAAGCCGATGGAGTCGATACCGTCATTATCGATACCGCTGGACGGTTACAGATCGATGCCAACCTGATGGCAGAACTGGCGCAAATCAAGCAAACCGTGCAACCCCACGAAATTCTGTTGGTGGTGGATGCCATGACCGGGCAGGAAGCGGCAAACCTCACCAAGTCCTTCCATGACCAGATCGGCATTACTGGAGCCATTCTGACAAAAATGGATGGGGATACCCGAGGTGGGGCAGCGCTCTGTGTGCGGCGGATTTCTGGACAGCCGATCAAATTCATCGGCGTGGGCGAAAAGGTAGAAGCCCTGCAACCCTTTTACCCCGATCGCATGGCATCTCGGATTTTGGGCATGGGTGACGTGCTGACCTTGGTGGAAAAGGCGCGGGAAGAAATTGATATTGCCGAAGCCGAAAAACTGACGGAAAAAATCTTAGCGGCTAAATTTGACTTTACTGACTTCCTGAAGCAAACCCGCCTGATGAAAAATATGGGTTCCCTGGGCGGTGTCATGAAGCTAATTCCTGGGATGGGCAAGATGATCAATGAAGATCAATTGCGCCAGGGGGAAGCCCAGCTCAAGAAGGCAGAAGCGATGATTGGCTCCATGACGTTGCAAGAGCGGCGTGATCCCGATCTGTTGATGAATTCACCCAGCCGCCGCAAGCGGATTGCCAAGGGGTCAGGTCATGCCGAGAAGGATGTGACGGAACTGGTGACAAATTTCCAAAAAATGCGGACATTGATGCAACAAATGGGGAGTGGGCAGTTTGGTGGGTTCCCAGGGATGGGGATGCCGGGAATGGCAGGCGGAATGCCAGGTGGAATGCCAGGAATGGGGAATCCCTACGGTGGTGGTAGACCGGCCCCAGGGTATCGCGGCTATCAAGGCGGACAGCAACCTCCAAAGAAAGCGAAGAAGGATAAGAAGAAGAAAGGATTTGGCACCCTCTAGCGGGCTATCACGGCTGAAATCATGGATCAACCCTGGGATTTAAGGGAGCGAACCTTCTCCCCCTCTCCCCCTCTCCCCCTCCCTCAAACCAAAATTAACCAGCCACCCAGCAAACATCACGAATAAGTAGGATCTACCATTTCCATAAAAATGCGTTGAGAAGCTTGCTCTGGGATTTCTGCAGAAGGGCGACGTTGAATGTAGCGTCCATCAGGTTTTAAGTCCCAGGCTTGCCGATTGTCTGCCAACATGGTTCCGAGGATTTCCTCTAGGTCTTTGACTAAATCGGGATCCTCAATGGGCACAACTGCCTCCACACGGCGATCGAGGTTGCGGGGCATCCAGTCGGCACTGCCAATGAAAATTTCATCGTTGCCGTCATTATGGAAGTAGAAGATGCGGGAATGTTCTAAAAACCGACCGACAATACTGATGACGCGAATGTTGTCGCTCACACCTGCTATGCCGGGGCGCAAACAGCAAATGCCACGAATAATCAGATCAATGCTGACCCCTACTTGAGAGGCTTCATAAAGGGCGAGAATGATTTGCGGATCGACGAGAGCATTCATTTTTGCCACAATCCGACCTGGTCTGCCATTCCGTTGATGTTCCGCTTCCCGCTGGATGAGTTCGATCATGCGATCGCGTAGGCTCAGGGGGGCTACCAGTAATTTGCGATAGGTTTGCTGCCGAGAATAGCCAGTGAGGTGGTTAAACAAGTCGGTCAGATCGGCTCCCAGGTCAGCACGGCTACTCAGTAAACCCATATCGGTGTAGAGACGGGCGGTTTTGGGATTGTAGTTGCCCGTGCCGATGTGAACGTAGCGCCGAATTTTTCCCGCTTCCCGCCGCACCACCAGTACCAGTTTTGTATGGGTTTTGAGACCTACGAGACCATAAACAACATGAACCCCTGCGCTTTCTAGCTTTTTCGCCCAAAGGATATTGTTTTCCTCATCAAAGCGGGCTTTCAGTTCTACTAGGGCGGCTACTTGCTTGCCGTTTTCTGCAGCATTGATCAAGGCTTGGACGATCGGCGAATTCCCTGAGGTGCGATAGAGGGTCATTTTGATGGCCAAGACATCCGGGTCGTGGGCGGCTTCCTCAATAAAGCGTTGCACACTGGTGGAAAAGGATTGGTAGGGATGGTGCAGCAGGAGATCCTGTTTCCGCAGTACGCTGAAGAAATCTTCTTCTCGGTTGGCAGGTAGCTCTTCAACATCACTCTCTAGCACTTTACGCAGTTTAGGGTGGGAGATCGCCTTAAAGGAGGGATCCTTCAGTTCGGGCAGAGGCAGTTCCAAAAAGCTCATCAGATCTCGCAACCCCAGCAATCCCTCGATTTCGTAGAGATCCGCCGATTCTATCTCCATTTCCTCCACGAGTAGCGCCCGCACCGATTCAGGTAAATTGGCTTGGGCTTCCATCCGGACGACCGAACCGCCGACGCGTCGCTTGCGCAGTTCCTGTTCGATCGCCAGCATCAAGTCTTCTGCCTCATCTTCTTCCACATCCAAGTCAGCATTGCGGGTGATGCGAAAGGAGTAGTATTCCTGAATGTTCATCCCCGGAAACAGGTTTTCTAAGTTGTGGGCAATCACCTGCTCCAAGGGTACCCCTGCCCAGACCGTGGCTTTCCGTTTGCCGATCGCAGGGAGTTCTTGCGTATCTGGCGGTAGCGGAATAAAACGCGGCAGTACCTTGGGCACTTTAATGCGAGCAATCAGGTCTTCCTGGGTGAGGCTATCTTGAATAATCACCACGAGGCTGAGGCTGAGATTGGAAATATAGGGAAAGGGGTGACTGGGGTCGATCGCCAGGGGGGTTAAGACAGGGAACACCTGCGCTTCAAAATATTCATGCAGGTAGGCGCGTTGCTCCTGGGTCAGGTCGATGTAGTCCAGCAGATGAATACCATGGTTTGCCAATTGGGGGCGCAGTGATTGTTGAAAATGGCAATGGGCCTTGGTAATCATGGGGTGGAGCCGTTCCCGGATCAAATCCAGTTGCTGCTGGGGGGTGCGTCCATCCGGACTGATTTTGCGAACGCCCGCCTGCACCTGCTCTTTTAATGCTGCCACCCGCACCATGAAATATTCATCGAGGTTGGAGCTAAAGATCGCCAGGAATTTCAGCCGTTCTAGCA
>JAYKGX010000477.1:0-4695 GCA_035285565.1 Synechococcales cyanobacterium | reverse complement strand
CCCTCACGCCTTTAGAGATGGGATATCGATTTTTGCTCAGTGATCCTCGCATTACCACCTTGAGCATTGGGCCAGCCAATCCAGCAGAACTCTCCGTCATCCCCCAAGTTGCCGATCAGACTCAGCCCCTCACCCTGGAAGAAGCCGCAATATTTGCAAGACTCGAAACTCAGATTCAAACGACATTGACCACCGATCGCTGTCGTCAATGTTATGCTTGTCTGCCTTGCCCTGAGCGAATTCATATTCCAGAAGTCTTGCGGTTACGGAACCTAGCGATCGCCTATGACATGCAACGCTATGGCGAATACCGCTATGGGATGTTTGAAAATGCTGGACATTGGTTTCCAGGTCGTAAGGCAAATCACTGTACCGATTGTGGAGATTGCTTACCGCGCTGTCCTGAAGCATTAGACATTCCTCGATTGTTGCGAGATACCCACGATCGTCTAGGCGGAAAGCCGCGTCGTCGTCTATGGGGATGAACTGAAGGCGTTAGAATTGTAGGGGGAAGCCTGAAGAGGCGAGGATGGGAGCATTGTAGCCTGAGGTTGTGTAGTCTGGGGCATTTTAGGGAGGTTAATGGTCACTTTTGTGCCGTAGTTGGGCCGACTTTTCAGGATAATCGTACCGCCATGTAACTCAATACAGGAGCGGGTAATCACTAATCCTAATCCGGTTCCTGGAATGCTATCCACATTACTACCACGTCTGAACTTTTGAAATAAATCCACTTGATCGGCTTCAGGAATGCCAATGCCACGGTCTTCAACCCACAACACAATCTCTGATTTACGACTAGAGAGTTGAATATTGATCTCTCCTCCATTGGGTGAATATTTGATAGCATTGCTGATAATATTTGAGAAAATGAGTCTTAGCAATCCTGGATCACCCGAAAAACCTTTACAGGCATTCTGTATTTTCAAGTTGATTTGATAGGCTTCACCTGCATTATCTTGCTGTTCTTGGACGATCGTGGTCAAAAAATGTCCCAGATCGAGGGGCATGGGTTTGAAGCGTGTTTGATTGATTTCGCATTCATGCACGGTCAACATATCATCAATCAACTGGGTGAGATGCTTCGTTTTTTGTTCAATAATTTCTAAACATCGTAATTGCCGTTCAGAAGATAGGGCTGCGTGGTGTAGTCTCAGCGTAGAAGCGGCAGCCCAAATCGCCGTTAATGGCGTACGATATTCGTGGGAAACGGTGGCAACAATCTGAGACTTAAAGATATTCAACTCTTTCTCGCGCTGCAATGCGGTTTGGGTTTGGCTGAGCAATTCTGCTTGTTGAATGGCGATCGCCAGTTGCACCGACACTTCCTGTAAAATTTCTGACTCATCCACAGTCCACTGCCGTTGGGGGTTAGATTGGTAAGCCACCAGCAGTCCCCAAGCTGTTGAGACCTCTACTTGAGGCGCACCTAGGTGAATTGCTGCCACAAGGTTCAGGGGAGTTTCCTGGTTTAGCCAGTGATAGGTTTGACCATTCTCAACTGGGGGGATCGGGAATGGACTCTCTGGAGCACTCTCTGGATTACTATGACGTTGCCGACCAGATTGTGGATTATCTGATTGATGAGATGCATGGTTCTGGTGTGAACTATGTAACCCATGGTTGGTTAGAGGAGATCCTGCCATGGATTCAGAAGCACCTGTCGCGATCGCCCGCATTTCCCCCTGAAATACCTGATCTGCCTCTTGCCAAACACAGGTCTGAGTCATCGTATCGCATCCCTTGAGAGCTTCCAAATCGTTCACGGGTGAAGCACAAAATTGATAGATTGCCACTTGGTTACAGCGCAAAATTTGTTGCACCTCTGCCACTGCTGTATTGAGAATTTCGTCCAAATTCAGCGACTGACGAATCCGCAGTGCTGTGGTAGCAATCAACTGTTGTCGCTCTCGCACCTGACTTAGCTGGATTTGCAGCGAGGTTTGGTGGAGGACATGACGTACCGCCAATTGCAACACATCCGGCTTCAGGTGATGTTTGACCAGATAGTCCTGCACCCCCCATTTCATTGCGTCCACTGCGATCGACTCAGCACCATAGCCAGTCAGCATGATGATCGCTGTATTGTGTTGTAGGGAGGGTCGGGCAGGTTGGCTAGCAGGTTCAGAAGGATGAGTCTGACTTGAGGCATGAGTCTGACTTGAGGCATGAGTCTGACTGAGGGAATCGTGCTGACCTAGGGGATTCTCCAATGCTGAATTAGACCCATCACACCCAGCCTGCTGCTGTTGGAAGATCTCTAGAAATTCCAGTCCATTGAGACCAGGTAAGCAAAAATCGAGCAGAATTAAATCACAGGTAACCGTTTGTAAGAGTTCAAGCGCTGTTTCTGCAGAGTCGGCCTCTAAAAATTGATAGGAGCCATAGGGATCGCGCTGGAGAAACCGACGATAGGCTTCCCGATCCTCATAACTGTCATCCAAGATGAGAATGGTGCGATCGCGCATCATTTATGTCATCAAATCTCCTACACCTCTTCAGACATCTCTTCAGACCATCAGCACTTTTTAGACCGTCAGCCCTCTTCAGACCGTCAACCAAGTGAACTAAATCGCACTGCTTGCACATCGTGCTGTTACTAAAGGAGTATAGAAGGTTTGAATTAAGATAAAGAAAAAGTTATGAACTGATGGGGTTTGTTACATTTTTACATTTAATTGCCATAAAAATTTATAATCTTACTCTGTATAGCAAAACAGAATTGGGCAAGCCCGTAACGAGGAATCCTATGGATGACCTACGATACGAGTATTTTGATCCCACCGCTTTGACCCGATGGAACTGTAGGAATATGTCAAAATTGGTAACGTACAATAAGCATCAATTTCCAACCCATACCAGCGAACACGGTAACCATGGCTGCTAACGTTGAAATTTACACCTGGAGTACATGCCCCTTTTGCATTCGAGCCAAAGCCCTTCTCGATCGCAAAGGCGTACAATACACCGAATATTGCTTAGACGGTGACGAACCCGGTCGCATGAAAATGGCGGAGCGCGCTAACGGACGAAAATCCGTTCCTCAAATTTTTATCAATGATCACCCTATCGGCGGCTGCGACGACATCCATGCTCTCGATCGTCAAGGAAAGCTGGATCCACTTCTAGTGTAAACCGATTCACTCAATCCTGGCGACCCAATCCCCCTATTCCTCTGCTCTGCGGGCAGTCCTACGCCTAAACCACGGGAACCGAACCAAAATCAAGAACAATTCAGATTACTGATTCAGATTGCTGATTCAGTTTCAAGTTCCCCCTATGAAGCTGCTGTATACACAGAACTTCTCCGCAATGAAGGGGGATAGAGGCGATCGGGCACTAGGATTGATCAGATGCAGAGTCAATCTAACCATTCTTCATTACTCCATTCTTTATCGTGAAACTGGCATTCATCATCGACCCCATCCACCGTCTCGACCCCACCCACGACACCAGTGTTGCCCTTATGGAAGCAGCCCAGGCAGCCGGATATGAAGTTTGGATTACTTATGTCAACCAACTGACTGTGATTGCGGGCAAAGCCTGGGCAACCCTGCGATCGGTGCAGCTTGTGCCAGTTCAATTGGGGGACGATCGCTGGATTGCGGTGAATAATTGGTTTAGCTTGGGTGATCCGGTTTTTCAACCCTTGGAAACGATGGATGTCGTGTTCATGCGGATTGATCCACCCGTGAATAATGCTTATCTCTATGCCACCTATCTCTTAGATGCCATCGATCCACAAAAAACCCGTGTTATCAATTCACCCCAGGGATTGCGATCGGCAAATGAAAAGATGTATGCCCTGCAATTTGGTAATGCCATTCCCGAAACGATTGTCACCCAAGATAAAGCAGTCATCCGTACTTTTTTAGAAACCCATGGGGCAGCGGTTTTAAAACCCCTGGGTGGCAAAGCAGGGGAAGGTATTCTCTTCTTGGAAGCGGGCGATCGCAACTTTAATTCGTTGATTGAAATTAGTACCCAAGGTCAACTGCCTATCATGGTACAGACCTATTTACCTGATGCTAAGTTGGGAGATAAGCGAATTATCTTGTTAAATGGTGAACCCTTGGGGGCAGTTAATCGTGTACCGACGGGTCGTGAATTTCGTGGCAACATGGCCGTAGGAGGGCGGGCAGAACGAGCAGAGATTACTCCGCGCGATCGGCAAATTTGCCAGCAACTTGCCCCCACCCTCCAGCGAGATGGTCTGATTTTTGTGGGAATTGATATCATTGGACACTATCTCACTGAGGTAAATGTAACCAGCCCAACGGGTGTGAGAGAAATCGATCGACTCAGTCAGCTCAATTTAGGACGAGATATCATGCAATGGTTAGCGCGATGAACGTTGGGGTGATGAGAGTTAGTACGTAACAAAGCCCAATTCCTAGGGAGTGATCGAGCAATCGCGATCGCTGTTCGTTCCACCCCTGACTCAACCAGATGATATTTTATAGGGATGGTATTTTAGAGGAGTATCGGAATTGGATGAGGAATAGATAGTGTAGGGAAGCATTGGAGACAGATTACAAGTGTTGCCAACAAGCAACTTCTCGTCAAGTTGTTAATGCGAGTTAAAAATGCGGCATCCTGAAAAAAGATTGGTCAACCTATATTGGCTGATCTGAACGGTCTCAAACCCTCCCGAGGTAGATCTCTTTCTTTATTGAAGGTACTAAGTAGAGCAAT
>JAYKGX010000476.1:0-12854 GCA_035285565.1 Synechococcales cyanobacterium | reverse complement strand
ATACCCGAATCAACGCTTGGGGAGAATCCCACCTCTGGGCTAGACACTGCAAGGTATCTAGTTTAAGTGGTTTCACTGAACCAAGAATCCTCGCACCTTTAGGACGAGGAGTGTCAAGAATCATGCTGCTACCGACCTAGCTTGTTGGGAATGCCCTCACAGCCCCCCGGAATGGTTCCTCTGGTTTTTGACCCGCCCCAGGCACAGAGGTAGCTGCGTTGCTCTTCCGACAAATCCTCCACATTGGTGAAATCGGCATTTTCCACCACGGCTCCTGTATGTTCCCCAGTTTTATAGTTGGGTGGCTCGGTGCGGCTGCGGGGAGTGGCCGTGTCTGCCTTGCCATAGAAGAAGCGGGCTCCGTTAATATCCGCGTCTTTCAGGGTTGCCCCCACCAAAATGGTTCGTGCCAGATTCGCCTTCACCAGTTCACAGTTACTCAAGTCCGATCGAATTAGGTTAGCATCGCTCAAATCAACCCAGCGCAGATCGGTATTGGTCAGGATTGCCCCTGCCAGCATCACCCCCAGGTCAATGACCCGAATTCCATGGAGGCGATCTTCGGCATAGCCCCCTACCCCATCTAGAATTGGACGACCCAACCGTTGATCGCGTTTTAGCGGAGACAGCAAGCGGGCACGGGAAAGGAAACGGAGAATTTTTGCCTTGCCGATCGCATCCACACTACTAAAAATAGCAGCCGTTCTGCCCTCGGCGATCGCCCGCTCCTGGGGCCAATCTTCTAATAAGCCTTCTTCATCCAGAACCAGGTCAGAAATCCCTTGGAAATAGGTATCAATTGTTTGCTGCTGGGTGATGATATTTTGCTGAATCGTCAGATCCTTAGAAATCACGTACTGTCGCCATGCGATGTAAACCGCTAACACAGCGATGAAAATTTGTCCTAACGCGCCTAGCACTTCCCCCAGCGCCCCCACTGCATCCCAGTTGGCGGTTTCAAATCGCTGCCCAAGCCAAACTGTCACCCCTAGGGATTGCAGCAGCCCCAACAGACCCAAAGCTAACCCGATCGCCGCCAGAGTCACCGCACCCGTCCGTCCCGTCAGCCAGGTATTCCAAAAATCCTGCAGGGATGGGTAGAAAATCCGCATGGAGCAACCGATCGCCAGCCCAGAACCCATCAACGTGAACCAAACGTTACTCAATAGCGCTCCCGTCAACAACAAGGCTAACCCGATGAGGATTCCCCCTAGGATGGGTGTATTGGTTGGAGCCAGACGAGGAGTCCAAGTACGGGAGCTGACCAAACTCGGGATAGAGTTATCCGGGCAACTGGTGGGATCAGAAGAGGAAGTCGAATTAGCAGTCATGGAGGGTCAATCGCAGAGGTGAAAATCAGGACGAAAGTGAAGACAAACCAATCAGAAGATAGCCCTATAGTACCCCAGGGGCCTGGTCTGGTCTCTTGCTTTTTGGGGATTCAAAGTTTTTGTGCCAGTTTACCGATCATTTTTGTGCAAATTTTCAGATCCGGAGTATCATGCTGTGACTTCTGGGCAAATCGTTCATCTGCAAAGTGATGATCCATGCGGATTTCACTGATTTTTGTCCGGGTGGTTGCCGGGAGTTCATCGAGGAGTTCATCGAGTTTTGGCTATGGTTTACGCGAGCGATTCTAGTCTGCGTTCAATCGTGGAAATGGCACAAGCAGGTCATTTGCCTTCGGTGGCATTTTGGCTCAATCAGCAGTTAGCCCCCTATCGGCTGCGATCGCAGATTGGCTATGTGCGACCAGGGATTATCCGGGTGAGCTTGGAGTTGCGATTCGGCAAGCAGGATGTCAAGTCCAAAGCCTTTCGGAATCGGCTAGTGCGATTTATCTGCCACCAACTTTGGCGACTCAATTCGGATGTGCTGGATGGGGCACAGGTGGTTGCACGGGTGGCTGGCAAGCCCAAAATTCTCTGGCAGCAATCTGTGCGGATTGTTTCCCCTGCCCGCAAAGCTGTTTTAGCCCAATCCCAGCCCCCCAGCAGCAATGAGCAGCCTGATCAGGACTCCGCATCTCATTCCACTGCCAAATTACGCTCGATCGCAACCGCCAAATCCGCCTCTGCCACTGCACCCGACACCGATGCCCGATCGCCCCGCCCTCGAAAACCTGCACTTGTGAAAGATGCTGCGAAAAAGCAGTTTCAAATGATGCGATCGTTAATTATCAGTGGCTCCTCTGCTGCCGCTTTTATCTTGGGCTGCTGGCTAGGCTATGCTGATGCACCGATCGAACAAACCACCGCTTCTGCAAAAGCGTCTCCCCAATCGACGGTCTTCCCCTTCAACCATGGCAGCGTCAAAGGAGCACTGGAAAAAATTCCGGTGATTCAGCATAAATCACAAAACACAGATCCCTCTGTCAGTCTGCTGTTTGCGGGAGATGTCACCCTCACCAATTCCTACAGTGATAAAGTCAGCACCGATCACAAGTGGGCCTTTGCACCCATGGAAGAAATGCGGCAGGTCGATGTCAGCATGGTGAATTTGGAAGCGCCCTTTACAACTGCTACTCAGCCGCTTCCTGGCAAAAAACACAATTTCAAAGCCCCGCTTGAGAATGTGCAGGTATTGCAAAATGGCGGAATTGACATCGTGAACTTAGCAAATAATCACACGATGGATTATGAAGCAGCCGGATTAACGGAAACTTTGACGACCCTCACCGAAGCCGGAATTCAGCATGTTGGTGCAGGGCTGAATAGCCAGCAGGCGCGTCGTCCTGTCATTATGGATGTCAAAGGTCAACGGGTGGCTTACCTGGGCTATTACGATGCCGATCTCCATGCGGCAGGACAAAAATCGGCTGGGACAAATCCTCGCCACAACGATCGCGTTTCAGCAGATATTAAAGCCATTCGCCATCAAGTGGATTGGGTGATTGTGAATTATCACTGGGGGGAAGAGTTAGCCAAATATCCCGGCGACTGGCAAATTGATTTGGCCCGTTTCACCATCGATCAGGGTGCTGATCTGGTGGTTGGTCACCATCCCCATGTATTGCAAGGGGCAGAAGTCTATCGCGGTCGTCCCATCGTCTATTCCCTGGGCAATTTTATCTTTGGCGGTAAATCCGTGAGTGACTATGACACCGCCGCTCTGAAGGTCTCTTTGCGCGATCGCCAAATGAAAGTGGAATTGCTACCTGTACAGGTAAAAAATTTCCAAGCTCGCGTCGTCGGTGGTCAGGCAGGCGATCACATTTTAGAACAAGTGAAAAACGTCTCTGATATTTTTCAGGAACCCTTGGTCAGTCCAATGATGATGGATACACGGACCAATAAAGCAACGCCCATTGTGCCTTCCAAACCTAACAGTCAGAAATCCGAAGACCCTGCAAAGAGCAACAGTTCCAACCCGGCTCCAGTCAACAATCCAGTGAACAATGAAGGTAATGAACCTGATCCAGATAATCCCTGGAATCAGGATTCCTTCATCACCAAGCCAGACAAACGGGAATCCATGCTGCAACCCGATGAGAATGGCAAACCCACCCCAGCCAGTAAATCCGTGGCTGCCAACTATCTCGATCGCCTGCAAAGTGAATCCATGCAAGCAGCGGAATCGATCGAAGAAGCGGAACCGATTCCCCCCCAATCCGTGCAAGATAAACAAGCGGAACTAGAAGCCCGTGCTGCTGAGGAAGCCCTCTTAGCGGCAGAAGCCCCGATCGAAGCACCTGAGCAAGCTAGACCTGAGCAAGCTACGCCTGTAGAGACAACTCCAACCCCCGAAGCTCCGATCACCGAAGCCACAGCACCAGAAGCTTCCGTAGCGGAATTTGGTTCACCACACTCCCAAACCCCGCCAGAGTCACAAGCAATGCTCCCAGCGGAAGCCCCCGAGCCTACTGCTGCGAGACCTGAACCAGCGGTATTCGCCAGTCCAACTTCCCAGGTTGATGAACAGGCGATCGTCCCTGCTCACGCTGTTGAATCTCAAGATCTTTAGGTTCGTTCGCGAAGCGTCTCCAAAAGAGATAGCGCCGTCTTGGGTTGCCAGTATCTTAATAGTTCCCTGGTTGGAGCACTGCGAAGAATCTTGGTAGCAGGAGTTACTGAGAAGCCCGCGCTCTATGAGTCAGCATGAGCGGCGGGCTTATGTCACGAGCTGGGTGATATCGCAGGAGAGCTGGGTGTATCACACAAGTTTTTCAGGCAAGTTTTTCAGGGATGCCAGGGATTACCGAGGTGCATCCCCAAAAAATTATGCAAACTGCGCAATTTTAGCTGCGATCGCCAAACTGTCCGCATAGAGGAGGTCTTGTAAACTGTTGCGCAGTTGTTCACTGAGCAGGGTTTCCGATTTTTGATCCGCCAGGGAACTGACTTGGTTCACCCAGCAGGATTGTGCCCCCCCGCCCGACTCCATCCGCATACAGCCCATGGTTTCGGAACAGAGCACTGTGCAGCAGTTGGCATCTGGATTGGTGGAAGTCAGCCGCAGATCCAGCAAATCCCCTTCCACAATCCCGGAGTCGGCAATCGGCATAGCCGCTAATTCTGCTTCAATTTGCCGACCTTCATAGCCAGTGAAGGTGATCCGCTGAATATCGTAATCTCCCTCTTCTTTCACCCGTCCAGTGGGTTGCCAGCCCAGCCGACTGGCTAACCAGCCGAGGAATAGTAACGCTTGAGTGGGATTGCCGCGTTCGTAGTCAATTGTGACGCGATCGACCTGCATCAGGCTAGACCAACGTTCTGGGGCATCAAAGGCTTCTGCGGTCAGTTCCTGCCAAGGAGCAATCCGTCGCCAGTTCAGATCCGCGATCGCGACTCCCTGCGTCAATATGGACTGCAATCGAACTAAATCCCCATCGGCATCCGTCATGAAGGTGCTGGAATCCACAATCAACATCGAACTCGTGTGGGCAAGCTGCTGGAACAAACTGAGATCCACATTGGGAGACCCTTTCCACCAAAGAAAACTGGGTAATCCGCTAATCATCAAAGAACTGACCAACCCATGCATGCGATCGAGCGCCGACTCAGTGCCTTTGAGGGTGATATATTCACAGCAGATCAGCGAGGTGGAAGCCCGCTTTTGAATGGGACAGTAGGCAGAAACCTGAGCCATCACGCCTTCATCTTGCCCGACCATGGGAAATAACGAAATGATCCGACAGGGGTTTTGAGCGGCGATCGCATCCGCAATGCCTGCCCCTTCCGAATCCATGCCATAGGGGGATAGCCGACAGGTATCGCCTTCACCCACCGTTTCCCCTCGGCAAATCGCTAATTCCCGCCGCAGTTTGGTCAGAAGTTCCGGATTCACCTTCCCGGTTACCTTCAGGTTATAGGCCGCTTGGGCTGCTCGAATAGCCGCTTCAGTTCTCGGACCTCCAATGCCATCGATCGGGCCGGTGTAATAGCCCAACATCGCTAGTAACTGCTGCGTTTCTTCTGGCTCATAAACGATGAGGGTAAAGGTGGTGGCGCGTATGGCCGACAGCGTAGAGCCATCAGTACTACTCATATTGTAGGATTGCCAAATCTCGCTCAGTTCTGCCTCAATCTTGCTGAGGGAAACATCTTTCGGTGCTTGTAACGGAACCACAGGTGCAGTCGTTGCCATAAATCTACCCTCTTAATGACCTTCAACAGGATTTCGATGACCCAACTTACTCAACGGTATCAAGCGATTGAACCTCACATGAACCTTATAAACGCCGCCAGCGCCGTCCATCTCGGTTAATCAGTTCCTCCGCCTCCTTGGGTTCCCAGGTACCCGCTTCATATTGGGGAATGGTGTTGGGATCGGTCGGGGCTTCCCAAGCGGCTAGAATGGGGGTCACCACTCGCCAAGCAGCTTCCACTTCATCGGATCGGGTAAAGAGGGTTTGGTCACCCATCATGCAATCCAGCAGGAGGCGATCGTAGGCATCCCCCCCGGATGATTTGCCAAAGGACGTGCCATAGCTGAAATCCATCTCTACCGAGCGACTGCGCAGATCTGCCCCTGGCATCTTCACTTCAAACCGCATTCCCACGCCTTCGTTAGGTTGTAGCCGCAGCGTCAGCACGTTAGGATTCGCTTGTTTTGCAACTTGTTGAAAGATCAAGTGGGGCACTTCGCGAAACTGGATGGCAATCTCGCTGACCTTCTTCGGTAAGCGTTTCCCGGTTCGCATATAGAACGGTACCCCCTGCCAACGCCAGTTATCCACCACGAGTTTCATCGCCACATAGGTCGGTGTCAGGGATTGGGGATTGACCCCCGGTTCTTGACGGTAGCCCGCCACCTGTTTCCCTTTCATCCACCCGGCTCCATATTGTCCCCGTACGGCACTCTGATCTAAGAAATTGAGATCCGCGAGCCGGGTCGCTTGCAACACTTTTACCTTTTCCGTCCGAATGGCATCCGCATCTAGGGAGTTGGGTGCATCCATCGCCGTGAGACAAAAGACCTGCATGAGGTGATTCTGAATCATGTCCCGCAGCGCCCCGGAAGACTCGTAGTACCCTGCCCGATCTTCCACCCCCACGGTTTCTGCCACCGTGATTTGGACATGATCGATATATTGCCGATTCCACAGCGGTTCAAAAATGGCATTGGCAAAGCGAAACACCAGGAGATTTTGGACCGTTTCTTTGCCCAGGTAATGGTCAATGCGGTAGACCTGTTCTTCTCGGCAAACCTGATTGACAATTCGGTTCAGAGCCTGAGCAGAGCTGAGATCGCGTCCAAAGGGTTTTTCGATCACCAACCGCTGCTTGCGGGCATCATCTAGCATTCCAGCACTGCCCAATTGCCGAATGGCTTCTGGGAAAAAATTGGGAGAGACGGAGAGGTAAAACACGCGATTTCCCCGCGTTCCTCGCAGCGCATCCAGTTCTCCCAGAAAAGCTTTCAGCTTTTGATAACTCATGGGATTGTCGATATCCCCAGGGCAGTAGAACAGACCTTCCGCAAAGTCTTTCCAGCCTGCCTCATCGGCAATACCTTCGGAAAAGGATTCTACTCCCTCCCGCATTTGTTCCCGAAAATAGTCATGGCTCCATTCCCGTCGCGCCACACCTACGATCGTCAGTTCCGGTGGCAGTTTGCGCTCTTTTTTTAATTTGTACAGGGCTGGTACCAGTTTCCGCTTGGTCAAGTCCCCAGAAGCGCCAAAAAACACAATAATGTTAGGCTCAGGGATACGTTGCTGTTGCAGTCCAGCGCGGAGAGGATTTTCTAATAACATCACCATAGGACATTCTCACTGGCGTACTCGGAGGCGTAGAAGAGATTGATTACAACATGGATTAGAACAAAGACTTCTCAGGACTCTAGACGGAGGAATCCAGATAGAGGAATCTAGAGTGAATACCCAATCAATTCGTTCTTGCCCTACAGCCCGATCCCCCTAAATTCCTTTCAAATAGGGACTTCAAACCCAAGTTTGGTTTAATTCCCACTTGATTCAAGGGGCTAGGGGAGATCGGAGCTTCGGCGGTCGGATCTGTCGCAGTTCCTCCAAGATGGGGTATGAGAAATCTAGACTGGGGCTAGCCGATCGACCTTTTCCTGGAGTGATTTCATCAGGGAATTAAAAGGCTGGATAAATTTGTCGATGCCATCCGCTAGCAATTCTTCCATGACCCGATCGAGGTTGATATTGACATCGGCATCCTTCAAGCTGGCGATCGCGGCATAAGCTCCCTCCAGATCCGATTCCACCCGAGAGGCAATGTCGCAGTGGTCAATGCAGGCTTCAATGGTCTGAGGTGGCAAGGTGTTGACCGTATCAGCCCCCACCAATTCATCGACGTACATGACATCACTGTAGGCCGGATTTTTCGTCCCCGTGCTAGCCCAGAGCAACCGTTGCATGGAAGCCCCCTGTGCTGCGAGGGCTAACCAGCGTTCGTCTTGAATAATGTTCTTGTATTCCTGGTAAGCAACTTTGGCATTGGCGATCGCAATCTTGCCTTTCAGTCCCTCCAGTTTGGTGATCGTCTCTGGTGCCAAATCTGGCATTTTCAGGAGCGACTCTAGCTGAGCATCAATATTGGTATCAATACGGCTGAGGAAAAAGCTAGCCACCGAAGCAACCTTGCTGACATCCCCCCCCGCCATTGCCAACTTCTCCAAGCCTCGGATATAAGCCCAAGCAGTATCTACGTAGCTCTGTACCGAAAACAACAGCGTCACGTTCACGTTAATTCCAGCCGCAATCACCTCTTCCACAGCAGGCAGTCCTTCTGGCGTTCCTGGAATTTTGATCATCACATTCGGACGACCAATCGCTGCACAATACCGTTTCGCCTCTGAAATCGTTTGCGCCGTATCCCGAGCAATCGTGGGTGGCACTTCAATGCTGATATAGCCATCCAACCCCTTGGATTGTTCATAAACAGGCATAAAAATATCGCAAGCATTACGAATATCTTCAAAGATTAAAGATTCGTAAATGTCTAACAACGATCGTCCTGCTCGGATTCCGGCTTCAATATCCTCATCATAAATTTGATTGCCGACGATCGCTTTTTCAAAAATCGCTGGATTCGAGGTGATCCCCAGTAGCCCTTTGCTTTCGATCATGCGTTTGAGTTCGCCGGATTCGACCAAATCACGAGTCAAGTTATCCAACCAAATGCTCTGACCCAGTTGTTCAATTTCTTGAATATGATTCATAGTTTCAGTCATGATCGTAGCTCCTTAAATGATTCAGGCATGAAATGATTCAAACATGAGATTGCGGAAGGGGTGCAGCTAGGCTATCGGAACGTGGAATGGGGCGATCGTAAATGGATAGCAGCAGATTTGCTTACCCGCAGCAGATTTGCTCACCCTCTGTATTAAGCGCTTGCTTCTAGGATAGCGACTGTTTGTGAGAACACGGTTTGTCAATATTGCAGATTTGCTTAAGAATCACCTGCCTTCTTTCAGCTCATGAGCACCGTTTGTAGGCGATCGCGCTCCCTAGCATTGTCTTGAATGAAAGATTCGACCAAATCGACATCTTCCCGGCTCCCAATAATCAGCGGAACCCGTTGATGCAAGTGCTGAGCAGGCATATCCAGAATATCCATCGTTCCCGTACTGGCGCGCCCTCCTGCTTGCTCAAACAAAAAGGCCATGGGAGCCGCTTCGTACAAGAGACGCAGTTTACCTTCAGGTTTGACCTGGGTACCGGGATAGAGAAACACACCTCCCTGGAATAAAATCCGATGTAGATCACCCACCATTGCGCCACCATAGCGAGCGGTATAGCCCTCATGGCGATGCATATAGCGGATATAGTCCCGAATCGACTCCTGCCACTGCCAGAAGTTGCCTTCATTCACACTATAGATGGCACCATGGCTGGGCACCTGTATATTTTCACTGGAAAGAATAAACTCTCCGAGGCTGGGATCTAAGGTGAAGGCATGAACCCCCTGCCCGATCGAATAGACCAACATCGTACTGGGGCCATAGAGGATATACCCAGCGGCAATTTGTTTGCGCCCATGTTGCAGTAGATCACTAGCACTGCCATCTAAATCTTCACCTTCCTGCTGGCGGATGGAGAAAATGGAACCCACATTAATGTTGATATCCACATTGGAGGAGCCATCGATCGGGTCATAGAGCAAGGTATAGCGCCCGATCGGACAGTTTTCGGGAATGTAGTAAGGCTTGTCCATTTCTTCAGAGGCAAGGCGACAGACCAAGCCACTTTGTTTAAAGACAGAAATAAAAACCTCATTGGCATATAAATCCATCTTTTTCACAGCCTCGCCCTGGACGTTCGTTTCGCCAGTAAACCCGAGGGCATCATCCATCAAACCCGCCCGACTCAACCGCCGCGCAATTAGTTTGCCTGCCAGGGCAATTCGACTCATCAAGGCACTGAGATCCTGAGCATCCAGTCCTAAGGTTTGGTCAGTTTTGCGTTGCAGTTGTTGAAAAACGTGGCGGGAAAGGGTTGTGCAATCACGATCGAGGGCATGAATGTTTTCCGGTAGCGAGAAGGAGTCCACCATAGGGTTCCACCAGAAGATTTCATAAGATGTGGTCTCTCCCATCAACAAATGGAAGAAAAAACGAGAAGTGCTGGCTTAACCAACCCCTCTATCTTAAAAAATACTTCTGAGGGAATGCTGAATTAATAGATAAACTACAGAAAGGACTTCCTCAGGAGAATTTAATCAGCCGATTGAACGATTTGCGTCAGATCCTCTGGTTGGTGCAGTAGGAAACTTGGGCGATGCTGCGCTAGAACCCGAGGCGAGTTGAACCCCCAAGTGACGGCAGCCGATCGCACCTGAGACTGGTGAGCTGCATCAATATCGCGGGTTTCATCCCCCACGTAGAGCACCGTTTCTGGCACTAGATGGTACTGATGCAAGAGTCGTTTCAGTACCTTACTTTTGCCCAACACGCGGGGACAGGAAATCACAAATTCAAAGACCGATTCCAAAGCCTGCGATCGCAAAAAATCCCGCACGTTTTGTTCCGAATTAGAAGACACAATACCCAGGCGATACCCCTGACTCTGAAGCTGGAGCAGAACCTCTCTCATACCAGGAAATGCTTGCAGAGTAAGCACTTCTTGATTCATCTCTGCCTTAAACCGCCGCAAAATGCGGGGCAATTTAAAAAAGGGAATACGAGCCTCTTTGAGAATTTCGTAGGAGCTGAGATCCTGCCAACGTCGCAGTTGTTCTGGTGTAACGGGCGCAAAGCCAAACTCCTTAGCCAGCCGATTGGTAATCTTTAATCCCGCCATTAGGCTATCGGCGATCGTCCCATCAAAGTCAAAAATGATCGTTGTGATCCCCACAGAGGCAGCTTTAGGAGGGGCAGCGATCAGAGGGTTGGGCTGCTTCGTGTGCAGGCGTGCAGCAGGCGATCGCCCTTGATTCCGTTGTTCATCTCGAAACGGTCTGACCCATTCACTTAGCACCATCTTTTTCCCCCAAAGTCCTAATGCCCACCAAAAGTTGCTCCCTTCACCCAACCCTTTTGTCTACATCCTGTACCTAGCCCAATTCACCCAACCTCACGTTCTATCCTCTGCCTTAGATCATTTCTGATCTCGCCTTATCCGAGCGTAGCCGGCAGCACAACTGGAGTAACAGGTGGAATTAAGAACTTTATACAAAAAAAACATTTCACATAAGAACTCTATCCTGGATGTGGGATCGCACGGATTCACACCTTTCAAGGGATCTCAATTGTTTCGGTATATGTTACGTCAACAGCCCTCTGCTTTTACCTCCTCTCTGCGGTTGCGAGATGCTTGGATGGCTAAATCTATTGTAGAGGGATTTCATGGGCTTTGTCCGGTCTCAAGAAGTGGGCGATCCCCACAGATGGACGTTCGTTTTTTCCACTCTTGGCTCCCGTTGATGAGATTTCAAGACTTCCTCTCTAAAATTTTCCGTTAAGCTTTGCTGCAAGCCGGGAAAACTATTAAAATGGTAGCATATACTACAGAAATAAACCTTCTGTTCAAATGCTCCCTAATGAATGAGCAATGGATCTTTACCCAGCCCGAAAAAAGGAGACCGTCCTATGAAACTGTCCTATCGTGGTGTTCAATACGAATATTCACCTCCTAGCTTAGAGGTGACAGAAGGAGAAGTCCGGGGTGCTTACCGAGGGGTTCCTTGGCGCTGCCATACCGTTGTCGTAGCTCCCCAGCCAGCCACACCTCAAGACTCTGCAGGTTCACCCTCAACCCCGGTTACGCCCTCTATCCAATCTTGGGGGGTAGGTCACACAGAAGCATCGCTGGTTGATTATGTGCTGCCCAGTCTGCTGCCCCAAGTGCATCGACTGCATCTGGCTAATCTAGAGCGGAATATTGCTCATCGTCTTGAGGTTGCTCAACAACGGGGCGATCGCACCTTGGTCAGCCAACTAGAAGAAGAATTTGAGCAGGTGCTCTGTCGCCAGTAGGATTCCAGCCAATGCGTCCGATCCAACAGATCATTCCGATCCAACAGATCATCAGGTGAAGCGTGGGTTAGTGGGCAGTATTACAGCTTCCCAACGATCCACACCCCTGCTGATTGAGATGCTGCTGATTGACATCTGGATCACTCTAGTCCTAGCTCTCGCTTCAGGAGGCTAACGGATTTGCTGATAATAAAACTTTCGCAACTAATAATTTTCGGCATCCGAATGAGATCCGCTTGCGCCAGGGTCAAAGCCGCTCGTACTTGGGGAGTGCTAGGGGAATCACAAATAATCATCTGGGCATTGCGAACAATGGCATCCAATTTATAGCGATCGTCCACCTGCGTCCCCATCAACAAAATGTCTTCGCCTCGCAGGCTATGAATAATCACCGAAGCAACCCCTACGGTTTCAGCACTGAGACTGACAACCCCTAAACACTGACCGGGGGGCAGTTCCTTAATAATTTTTAATTCTTTCTCAAAATCATAAATATCGATGGGAATCACCCGCGCCGCCTTAGGTGCGGCAATCGCTTCTGCTTGGGCAATAAAGTAGCGACTGGTGACCACCGTACTAGATCGGGTTTGATCCAGCACTTGCGCCAATTCCTCCATTGGCACCAGTTGCATGGGAATATTTAAGGCTTTTTCTAACTCCCGCAGCATCATTTCTCCTGCCGCCAAATCATGGCTAGGAGCCGTAATCAGCACTTGGGCACTACAGCGCAACCGCCAATCAATTTCTGCTAGAAATAATTCCCGCGTCAGGCTGAGGGAGCACCCTTGCTTGAGCAGTTCATCCACGGTATTTTGAATCGCTCGGTGGGCTTGGGGATGCTGTTGCAACAGTGGAGAATTTAGTTTGGCTCCCCCTTCGGCAACGTGATCGCGCACATAAATTCCGGATCCAGCTTGTGCGTCGACCACGCCTGCTTCCTCTAGCTGGCGATAGACCTTGCTGATGGT
>JAYKGX010000475.1:0-7440 GCA_035285565.1 Synechococcales cyanobacterium | reverse complement strand
TGGCAACGCTGATCGGAGTACCCGCCAGTTTGATTGATTATACGGATTTTGTCCAGATTACTGTGTGATGAACCTTGGAGGTTATTGAAACCGCCGAGGTCTGGAACAGTTGACCTCTACAATCGCTCTTGAGACAAGTCCGCAGGGCGATTTTATTTTTGAACAAGGGCGCAGACTATTCCCGCAAGCCCAACTCTCTACAAAATACCCGCTAGCAGCAAAACAAAACCAGGCATCACCTCTGAGGCATCCAGGCTGCTGGGTTGGTTGAGGACGGCGATCGCTTGATTGGCGCGATATATTTCCACAGTTTGCGTTTCTGGATCAATCAGCCAACCGAGCAATAGACCATTTTCAAGGTATTCCTGCATTTTCAGGCGCAGGTCTTCAACTTCATCGGAGGGGGATTTTAATTCCACGAGAAAATCGGGGCAAAGGGGCACCCATTTTTGCCGTTGGGCAGGTGTCAGCGCTTCCCAGCGAGCTTGACTTACCCAGGCTGCATCCGGCGATCGAATCGCGCCATTCGGTAATCGAAAACCTGTTGAGGAATCATAGAGGTGTCCCAAACGAGCTTGACGATTCCACAGCCAAAGTTGACCATTTAATTCAGCATTTCGCTCACCCGTCTCACCACCAGTTAGGGACATAATCACTAAACCTCCACGGGCTGTGCGTTCAAATTTGAGATCCCGGTTGTGGTGGCAGAGTTGCTCAAATTGCTGATCGGAGAGTTCGAGGGTGGGTTGGAGGTGGATAGTGACAGCCATAGGGAAGCCTCTGGGGATGGGATGGTGCCAGGATGCTTCCAGTGTAAGCGATCGGACTGATACCCAATCAACTTAAATCTCCACCTCCACCACCTGGACGATCGCCGTCGGTCGTATGGGGACGATCGCCTCAATGGCAACAACAATTTGCTCAACAATTTGCTCAATGTCATCTAGGGATTGTTACGATCGAGGGATTATTGCGATCGCCCAGACTGGTGCTGGAGGGCGATCGGCGCAAAGGGGTAACCCAATGACCGAAAGAAAGTCCTACTCTTGCCAAAATAACTCCAATGCGATCGCAGATGCTGCCTGATATTCTGCAAAGCAACAGACCCGGATGTTGTTCTTCCTCACTCATTGGAGCAGCTTATGGTATCAGTGAATGTTCGCTCTCAGGCTCAAGTCGAGTTAAGTCGTTGCCCCTGTGGAGGAACCCATCTCCCCCAGGATCACTGGCAGGCTGCCGAAGGGATGCCCCACGACCCATCTGAGCTGATTAACGACTTGATCCAGATGGGTTTATATCGACCAGAAACGCTAGAACTGGCAAAGACGCTGACCGAAGTAGAGATGAAAGAAGCGTTGCTGTTGCATCAAATTGGTGGCGGCAATCCAGAGCGAGAACAGTTCTTTCAGGCATTGATCCGAGAAGCAGGGGGACTCGATCAAGTCTTCGCAGCGGCGTTTGGTGTTCACGCGACCGAGTTCTTTAGCAATACCATTCGCAATAGTGATTTTAGTCGTCGGCAATTTCTCAAACGGGTTGTGGTAGCTGGGGCATTGGTAGCCGCTAGCAGTTGTGGTCAGCAACAGGAACCCGCAGGGAAGCAGTCGCCTGCGGCTAATGCTCCGACGAATTTAGAGAAAAAGGATTTGACGATCGGGTTTATTCCCATCACCTGTGCGACACCAATTGTGATGTCTGAACCCTTGGGGTTTTACAGCAAGTATGGTTTGAATGTGCAAGTGAAGAAGATGCCCAACTGGGCGGCGGTGAGGGATTCAGCGATCGCCGGAGAACTGGATGCCTATCATATGCTGTCTCCCATGCCGATCGCCATTACCTTGGGCTTAGGTTCGGCGGCGTTTCCCATCAAGCTTGCCAGCATTGAGAACATCAACGGTCAGGCAATCACAGTCGCCATCAAACACAAAGACACCGTCAAAGAAGCCAAGGATTTCAAAGGCTTCAAAATTGGGGTGCCCTTCCCCTTCTCCATGCACAATATGCTGATTCGCTATTATCTGGCAGCAGGCGGGCTAGATCCAGACAAAGATGTGCAAATCTCTCCCGTTCCACCGCCTGATAGCGTTGCCAAAATGGCAGCGGGGGAAATTGATGCCATGCTGATGCCCGACCCCTTCAACCAGCGAGCGGTATTTGAAAAGATTGGGTTCATTCACATGCTGACCAAGGATCTGTGGAATGGTCATCCCTGCTGTGCCTTTGCCGCGAGTCAAGCGTGGATTGATGCCAACCCCAATACCTTCCGAGCCGTGAACAAGTCCATCATTGATGCGGCTACCTACGCCAATACGCCCGCCAACCGCCCCGAAATCGCCAAAGCGTTAATTGAACGCAAATATCTCAACCAGCCCTTACCCGTGGTGGAGGCAGTCCTCACTGGGAAGTTTGAAGATGGCTTAGGCAATACCCAGGATGTGCCCGATCGCATTGGATTTGACCCCTATCCCTGGAAGAGTTTCGCCAAGTGGATTTCTGCTCAGTTGGTGCGCTGGGATCTGATGCCGAAGGACAAGGCAGATTACACCAAAATTGCCCAAGACATTTTTCTGACTGATTTGGCTGCGGAACTGCAGAAAGAGTTGGGACAAACACCACCCACCACGGCAGAAAGGTCTGAGACGTTAAAGTACGATACATTTGACCCTAAGGATCCCTCTGCTTATATCGATGAGCAGATCAAGAAGTTTCAGGTTTAGCGAGGTCTACAGTCATGGTGAATGAAGCATTCCAAGTTGCTGCACCCAGGGCTAAGCAATGGCGACTCAATACAGATCAACAGGCTTTTCTGCTGTTTATTGTGATTTTGCTGGTGTTTTTGGGGCTGTGGGAGTTAGGCGCAAACTTAAAATTGTTTCTGCCGATTATGCCCTCTGCCAGTCAGACGATCGCTGATTTCTGGTTCTGGATCTCAAATCCTTTCTTTGACAATGGTCCCAATGATCAAGGTATTGGACTGTTGTTGGTCACTAGTTTGCGCCGAGTGTTAGGTGGATTTTTAATTGGTTCTGCGATCGCCATTCCCTTAGGTGTTCTGATTGGTCTATCCCCGATCGTATCTAAGGCGGTTGATCCATTCATTCAAATTCTGCGTCCGGTTTCTCCCTTGGCTTGGTTGCCATTGGGTCTGGCATTAATGCGAGACTCCGAAAAAACAGCCCTGTTTGTGATTGCAATTACCAGCATCTGGCCCACCTTGATCAATACCAAATTTGGGGTGAGCAATGTTGATCCCGCCTATCTCAACGTGGCTCACACATTAGGAGCCTCCCGTTGGCGCACCATTACCAAAGTGATTCTGCCTGCGGCAGCACCTAACATTGTGTCAGGGTTACGGATTAGTCTGGGAATTGCCTGGTTAGTGATTGTGGCTGCAGAAATTTTGCTCAGTGGTGGGATTGGCTACTTTGTTTGGAATGAGTGGAACAACTTGAAAATTACCAGCATCATCACCGCCATTTTGATTGTGGGATTGGTGGGACTGTTGATGGATCGGTTATTTGGTTTATTGCAAAATTGGGTTTCATTTGGGCAAAAGTCTTAGCAAGGGTTTTAGCCATGCAATTCTCTACTTCTAAAATGATGCTTCCCTCACTTGAAACAACAACGACCCATTTGACTCTGCAAAATATCTCTAAAGTGTTTCCAGGTCGAACCAGTCTAATGGATAAGGTTCGGCGGCGTACCTCAAAGGGATTTGTGGCGATCGCGGATATTAACCTGGAAGTGTCGCCCAACACGTTTGTTTCGATCATTGGACCGTCTGGCTGTGGCAAATCTACCTTGCTGAATATTATCGCTGGCTTGTCTCAACCCACCACAGGTCAGATCAGCATCAATGGTCGAGCGGTTTCTGCCCCCGGTCCCGATCGCGGCGTTGTGTTTCAAAATTATGCCCTGATGCCCTGGATGACGGTTACCGAAAACATTCAGTTTGCGGTAGAAACGGTTTACCCTGAGATGGCGATCGCTCAACGCAAGTCGATCGTGCAGGACTACATTGGACTGGTGGGCCTACGGGGAGCCGAAGCCAAACATCCTCACGAACTTTCTGGCGGCATGAAGCAACGGGTTGGCATTGCCAGAGCGCTGGCGATTAATCCACAAATTTTGTTGATGGATGAACCCTTTGGAGCACTGGATGCCCTCACCCGTGGCTTCCTGCAAGATGAAATTGAACGGATTTGGGAGCAAGAACGCAAAACCGTGATTCTGATTACCCACAGCATTGAAGAGGCACTGCTGTTGTCCGATAAAATTGTGATGATGACGCGGGGACCAGCGGCGGGTATTGCCCAAGTGCTGGATGTGCCGTTTCCGCGCCCACGCAAACGGGAGGAACTCGATCAATATCCAGGGTATCACGCGCTAAAAGCCGCAATGGAGCAGCATCTTTCCTACGAAACTCGTGCTGTGGAAGAGTCTCGTGTGGGGAAATAGTCCCTTGCTTGCAAGATGCAGGCAGACAAATTCCTGAAAAACCTATCTAAGTTACAAGGAGAAAACGATGTCAAACACTGAAATTCCCACAATTACAGCAACCCTTCTGGCAGCTAAAAAGGCAAAAGGCGTAACATTCACAGACCTAGAGCAGGCGATCGGGCGGAATGAAGTGTGGATTGCGGCGGTGATCTATCGCCAAGCCACTGCATCAGCCGAAGAAGCGAGTAAGTTACTTCATGCCCTAGGGTTGAGCGAAGATCTCGTACCGGAACTGACGGATTCCTCGGTTAAGGGATTGGGGCCGATTGTTCCGACTGATCCGCTGATTTATCGATTTTACGAAATCATGCAGGTGTATGGAATGCCGATGAAGACTGTGATCCATGAGAAGTTTGGCGATGGCATCATGAGCGCGATCGACTTCACGTTAGATATTGAAAAAGTAGAAGATCCCAAGGGCGATCGCGTCAAAGTGACGATGAATGGCAAATTCCTGCCCTACAAAAAATGGTAGTCAGGATCATGACAGATGAAACAGGGCAAAGTACTTTCCAAGCCAACGACGACAACGGATTGGCTTGCTGACAACTGGACCAAGCTGGGGCTGATTTGAGCAATCAGGCGACCTGGTCTGAGAATATCATTCCCTTGGAGCAATCTGCGCACTCCCCGAAATTGAATCCGAAAATGGGTGTCAGAGGGGAAGTCAACTAGTTGTTTAGATCTCTTTGGGAGAATAATAGGAATTGTGGGCGATCGCTGGGAGAGTGCTAGAGCAGCGATCGCCCATAATTATAAGTCTTCGTTACAAATAAGGTTTGGGTGGATGACGGGTGGTAGAAAATAGAAAACCCAGCCGTGAACACCATGAAACAGTTTTTCTGGTTCGTTACGATCGTGATTGTCTCTACCAACTATTTCAGATTGGGTGCGAGGTGATCTGGTGACACCCGCGTTAGATTCATAATGGGACGATCGCGGTAATGAGCGATCGGGCTGCACTTGAAGTAATCCAATCCTCTTGTGCCCGAGTTTGCGGTGTCTAGGTTTAATCCAAACTGTACATCTACCAAGCTTAATTATGACGACTAAATATACGTATGTTTCTCCGGGTGTGATCAATATTACGGATGATGCGGGAGCGGTTACGGAGCTGAAATTTACAGCAACTGGGCAAATTAAAAGTATCAAAGACCCACTCGATCGAGTGACTAATTTTACCTATGATACGAATGACTATCTGAGTCAGATCAGCGCACCGGGAAATGCAAATTACAAGTTCACCTACGATGCTCAAGGACAACTGCTGAGCCAGACTGATCCGCTGAATCAGACGATCGCATTTACCTATGGAGCTACGGGAGATGCTGTATTGAGTGTGCGGGATCAGCAGGGGCGGTTGATGCAGTATGGCTATGATGCTGAGGGTCGGTTGACTCAAATTACCTATCCGGATAGTTGATCGGAAACCTTTACCTATGATGCGTCTGGGCGATTGACTGAAGCGAAGGAACGCAGTGGAGATCTGTTCAAATATAGCTATGATTCGGCGGGTCGGTTGACTCGCAAGACTTTTGATGACAATACGTTTGAGGCGTATGTTTACGATGCCAAAGGCAATCTCATGTCCGTGACGGATGTTCGGGGTGGGATCACGGCAATGGTTTACGATGCGAAGGAGCGCCTGACGAAAATTACTTACCCAACTGGACGATCGTTGGAGTACGCCTATGACAACGAGGGTCGGCGGACTCAGATGAAGGATCAGAGCGGGTTTACGGTGAATTATGCCTATGATGCTGAGGGGCGATTATCGAAGCTGACGAATGGAAGTGGTGAGGCGATCGTTACCTATGCCTATGATGCGACGGGGCGGTTGGCGAAGGAAACCAATGGCAATGGCACTTACACGACCTACAGCTATGACTCAGCGGGGCAATTGCTGAAAATTGGCAATTACAAGGCGGATGGAACTGCCAACTCGGTGTTTGAGTATACCTATGACAATTTGGGACGGCAAACGACAGCCAAAACGCCGGATGGTACTTGGAGCTATACTTACGATACGACGGGGCAATTGACGGGAGCAAATTTTGTTTCCACAAATGCGCAGATTCCGAATCAGTCGTTGAGTTATGTCTATGATGCGGCGGGTAACCGAACGCGAACGGTGATCAATGGTGTGACGACAGACTACGCCAGTAATAATCTGAATCAATACACGACAGTAGGCACCGCGACCTATCGTTACGATGCGGATGGTAACTTGATCAGCGTCGTAGATGGAACGAAGAGTTGGACCTATACATACAACGATGAAAATCGCCTGATTCGGGTAGTGGCTCCAGAAGGAACCTGGGACTACGAGTATGACCCCTTTGGCAACCGCACCGCTTCAATTCTGAATGGTCAGCGAACGGAGTATTTGGTTGACCCGTTTGGCTTGGGAAATGTCGTGGGTGAATATAGCGGTAATGGATTAATTGCCGATTACGTTCATGGCTTTGGACTGATTGGTCGTTTTAATGGTGGCAACGCTGCATACTACGATTCTGATTCCATTGGCTCAACTACTGGATTGACAAATACAACAGGAAATTATGCTAACCGTTATGCTTACCGTCCTTTTGGAGAAAACTTGGTCATAACCGAGGAGATTGCTAATCCCTTTGAATATGTTGGGCAATGGGGAGTGATGAGTGAGGAAAATAGGCTCGATTTTATGCGGGCGAGATTCTATTCAGAGTCAGAAGGGAGATTTAATAGTAAAGATCCCATTGGGCAATTAGGTGGGATTAATGTATACAGATATGTCAGCAACTCACCAATAAATGGTATTGATCCTCTTGGTTTATGGGTATTTAGCCTAGGTGGAGCTATAACAGGAGGAGGAGGAGCTGGTGGAACAGTTGGTGCCAGTGTAGTTTGGGACGGATCAAGTTTACTGCCACGTATAGAATCCATTTGACATCTTTTAGG
>JAYKGX010000474.1:0-5715 GCA_035285565.1 Synechococcales cyanobacterium | reverse complement strand
CTTTACCCAACACATTCAACCATGACTGAACTCCCCGTCATCCAGAAAACCTACGACGTGATTAAAACGAAATCGGCACTGACCTCGGCGCATGGCGCAAACAGCAAAGCACCCCCACCCAAGGATGAAACGATACAATCACCTCTGGCCTGCCATCACCAGCTTTGACAATCTTCTCCTCGCTGCCAAGAAAGCCCAGCGGGGGAAGCGGTTTCGTGAGAATGTTCTGGAATTTAACCACGACTTAGAGCGCAACCTTCTCACTCTCCAACAGCAACTTCAGGCTCAAACCTATCAACCTGGAAAATATCGAACATTTGAAATTTTTGAACCCAAGCCGCGCATCATTGCCGCCGCACCCTACACCGATCGCGTCGTCCATCATGCCCTCTGCAACATCATCGTCCCCATTTTCGAGCGCACCTTTATTCGGGACTCCTATGCCAATCGATCGGGCTATGGCACCCACTTTGCTTTATTTGCGGACGATCGGGGGTTCTTGGCAGCAGCAAGGACGGCGATCGAAGCCTATTTAGCCACATTGCGTCTGACGATTCACCCGATTAAAAGCCAACTTTTTGAAACGAACCATGGGGCGAACTTTGTTGGATTTCGCATTCTCCCCAACCAGATTCGAGTGCGCGGAGATAGCCTACAACGAGGGCGCAAACGCTTTCGCAAAAATCGACTGCGGGTTTTGCTCGGTCGGATGACTGAAGCAGACTGGGCGCGATCGACCCAAAGCTGGATGGCGCATCTTCAGCACGCGGATAGCTGGCGACTGCGGCAGGCAATTTTAGCGGAAACGGAAATGCCTCAATCCCAAAACTTAGGATAAGCTAATAGTGGGGTAGGCAGACTAACTGCGCGGCGGCTCGTGGATCAACAATCCAAGGAGGTGTCGTTCTGCTTATCGCAACAGGAATTCCGCCGACAACCGCAACAACAACAACGGTTTTCGGGTGGTTTATTCCCGCGCGAGTACTCTTCGGCTTGTCAGAACTGGTGAATTTAAGGATTCATCGGGCGTACCCAAGAAGAGTCCAGCCCTACTCCAGCGATGCCATTCATCCATTGTGATGGCGCATCCAAAGATAAAACCGAGGCAGGTCGCTTAGTAGGCTTGAGACCGAACAATGCCCTGCTTCACCCAAGCTATTGCTGGGACATTCCATGGCACAAGCAACTTTCACAATTGAGCGTGAATCCCAAGTTGTCCAAACCTTCACTGAAGACTTGGGTAACGGCATCCTATTAGATATAGTGCTGATTCCCCCAGGGCAATTCCTCATGGGGTCTCCTCATAACGAACTTGAACGGCAACCCTCTGAAGGTCCACAACACCTGGTCACAATTCAACAGCCATTCTTCATGGGGCAATATCAGGTGACCCAAGCCCAATGGGAACAAGTCGCCAAGATGAAGCAAGTAAAGCGCAAGCTGAAGGCTAAACCTTCACATTTCAACGGTAACAATTTACCTGTCGAGCAAATTTCTTGGCTGGATGCAGAAGAGTTTTGTTTACGTCTATCGGCTCACACAAAACGAAACTATCGACTCCCCTCAGAAGCAGAATGGGAATATGCTTGCCGTGCTGGGACAACGACTCCCTTTCACTTTGGTGAGACGATCGACGCTAAACTTGCCAACTATCAAGCACAAGATCAGAAAAGTCTACGCTGGTCAGGAAAATACGGTCGTGGCGTTCTCGGAGAATATCGAGCAAAGACTACACCTGTCGGAACTTTTCCAGCTAATAACTTCGGTCTGTATGATATGCACGGCAATGTGTGGGAATGGTGTTTAGACCATTGGCATGACAACTATCAAGGAGCGCCCACCGATGGGTCAGCTTGGATCGATCCTGCTGCGGGAGAAAATGCTCATAGAATCCTGCGCGGCGGCTCGTGGTTCAGCGCTCCATGGTGGTGTCGTTCTGCTTTTCGCGTCAGGGATTCCGCCGACTACCGCAACAACTTCTTCGGTTTTCGGGTGGTTTATTCCCGCGCGAGGACTTCTTCGTAGCCCTTTGCTCTTTTGCCCTCTTGCCCTTCTTCGCGCGCAGCGCGTCGGCGCAGTTTTTCAGTAGTTGAATCACACCCTCCAGCATCTCAATCCGTTCTCGCATCGCCCCAGGAGCCTGCGCCCGACACCTTGTTCTACACTGAAGGCTGAGACCACACTGATAAAATCTTGATAGGATTGGTCATAATCGCACAGACTCGCCTTGATGCTTTTACCATCCAGAGGCACCTGCACCCTGGATGCATCGGTCGGAGCTGGAACACAAGTCGCCGCCCAGGCATTGAAGGCTTCCATGAAGGCTGCAAAATCCACCCGCACCATGATCCGTGCCAAATTCAGGGATTCAGCAATCGTCGTTTGTCTCATTCCCGTTTGCTGTTTAGGTTAAAGTCCCCCTTATTTCTAGCGCAGCGGCGCGTCAGCGTGGGAATTTAGGGGGATCGGGATGTGTCGCAATGATGAGTTGATTTGGTATTAGGCATTTGTAGAGAAGCCATTAATCCTTACTTTCATGCAAACAAGCAAAACTAGCTGCAAATTATTATGCTATTTAAACTACTGGACAACAAAATTTGCAACAGTATTCTCTAAGGGGACGAGTTGATAACCTGCATCAGAAGGCGATACAACCGAAATAAAAATCAATGCTTCATCACCGTTGTTAAACACTCCATGCAAACATCCAGTGTGAGCAATTACTACATCTCCTGCAACGATAGACTTCTTGGTTCCTGCTTTATCCAGATAGTATTCTCCCTTCCCTCTCAAAACAGTCCAGGTATCTTGCCCATGAGGGTGAATATGCGAATAGATCTCTTGCCCTGGCTTAATATACCAAGCTACAACAGTAGCCTCTTTAGATTCAGCAATAACTGATCGAATAGGCTCCTCGTCTGTTGGTTGAAAGAAGTCAGCACTATTGAATATTCTGTTCATACTCAATCTTCACTTATTATCACGACTCAAAATAAGCACTAAGGGTAAAGAATAGACGAAATTTTGCAAAGTTGACTGTCTTTCTGATAACATTTCAGCAATTCAACTAGGACATTAGAGTGATTAGCCTGCCCGTACATTAACCCTTGACAAAGGCAAACTGCCACCTCTTTCAGCATTTCTTCCACCGCCTCAGCGATCGTTTGCAGCCTAATCTCCCAAACGTCCAATGCGATCCTGATGTCAATGGAAGAGCAACCCAGACCCCCACAGCTCCTCGATCCAGCTCGATCGCGGTATGATCAGTCCTCTGAACCTGAGCCATTAGGGTATGAAGAAAAGAGCGATCGCCCCTGACACCCAAAACCAAATGCTGAATTTACCCAAAGGTACCGTCATGAGCGTTTGCACCCTCACGCTATTTGGCATTAGGCGCAATGGGAGAAATCACACCGTAAATCACTGTATTTTCCCAAGCAACAGTCTGGTTATGTAATTGCCGGATAAACTGCTGGCGGATTTGTTCCACATCTTTGTCTTTTAACGTTTGGCGTAAATGCTGAATATAGGCAGATTGATTGGCAAACCAACGATCGCAAAGTGCCGAAGAAAGATAGTGTTCGGAATGCGATTGCTGGGTTTCTAGCTGCAAAGTCCAAGGCAGGGTTGTCAACCAAGTTTCCACCATCGCAGCGCTAAAGAATTGTGCTGTATTAGTTTGATAATACGCTTCTTCAGCTTTTTGGAGGCTGGCATATAACTTTTTAGGCAATGTCTCTGGCTTTAACAACCGATAGAGGCGTTGAGTGGCTTGTGGCACTGTTTCTACAAAGATAAATTGCCCCTCCTGACTGAGCAATGTTTGTAATGCTTGATAGAACTGACGATTGTCCGTACTTAGCAAATCATAAGTGCTAAAAAGATTACGAGCCAGAATACGATCGCATGTTAAATCACTCGGAAGTTTCTGTAGTAAATCTTCAAAGCGACATTCAGCAGAGGCTTGAATTAAATTCGGACGCAACAGTTCTGGCAATGCTAGAATTTGTTCTGAAAGGGCAGCAAAATCTTGAGGCTGGTGAACCCAAGCATAGACTCCCCCTTCAGGAACCTGGCGGACTGCTTCCCAGGTGAGTAAACCACTGCCCGCATTTAAATCCAAAATCACATGATGGCGTTGTGGGGCTGCCAACGTAAACAGACGATCGCGAATTTCCGCTAAGCGTTTTCCCGTCTGACTTAAGGTTCGTTGTAACCAGCGATCGACTTTACTATCTACAGGTCCCATGGAAAGAATTTCCGGCATTTCTACCCCCATTCCTTCCACTAATGCTGCCAGTTGGGCTTCCCGTTGTCGTACCACTGTTTCCGCAATACCCGCTTCATACCCTTGCGTGGAAGGCTGATAAAGCACCTGACCCTGTAACGATGTGGGGAGATATTGCTGTGCCACCCAATGATCGCGGTAGGCGTGGGGATAGAGATAGCCTGCGCCATGCCCAAACCCTTCCTGATCTCGACTGGCATCTCGCAAATGCAGCGGCACTTCTGATTCTCGTTCTTTTTCCACCAGTGCTAAGGCATCAAAAAAGCCCATCACACTATTGGATTTTGCCGCTGTTGCCAGGTACAACGCCGCCTGAGCCAAGGGATAGCGTCCTTCAGGCAAACCAATGCGATCGAACGCCTGCGCACAAGCATTCACCACCCCCACCGCCTGGGGATCGGCCAGCCCCACATCTTCCCCTGCAAAAATCAGCATCCGCCGAAAAATAAACCGAGGATCTTCCCCAGCGTAAACCATGCGAGCCAGCCAATAGAGTGCCGCATCTGCATCAGATCCACGCAGACTTTTAATAAATGCACTAATCGTATCAAAATGAGCATCCCCTTCTTTATCATAGAGAACGGCCCGACGTTGAATCGACTCTTCAGCTACGGCAAGGGTAATGTGAATGATATCCTGGTCATTCGGACGAGTTGTCAGAACGGCTAGCTCTAATGCATTCAACACAGTTCTCGCATCACCATTGGCAATATTAACTAAATGCTCCAGAGCCGCTTTATCAAGCTGAAGGTTACGATCGCCATAGCCCCGTTCTGAATCCGCGATCGCCTGCTGGACAATTTGTTTTAAATCTGACGCAGTGAGGGTTTTGAGCTGGAAAATTCGCGATCGACTGACCAACGCTTTATTAACTTCAAAGTAGGGATTTTCGGTAGTTGCCCCAATTAAAATCACCGTGCCATTTTCCACCCAAGGCAACAGCGCGTCCTGTTGTGACTTGTTAAATCGATGCACTTCATCCACAAACAGAATCGTGCGTTGATTATAAAGACCGCGTTTTTCCTGGGCCGTGGCGATCGCCTCCCGAATCGCTTGCACTCCCGCCAAAACAGCATTAATGGCAATGAAGTGGGCTTTTGTGGTATTGGCAATAATTTGTGCCAGGGTGGTTTTACCAGTACCCGGTGGGCCGTAGAAGATCAGCGAAGAGAGTTGATCCGCTTGAATGGCACGGCGGAGAAGTCGTCCTTCCCCTAGGATGGCAGATTGTCCAACAAATTCTGCCAGCGATCGCGGTCGCATTCGGGCAGCGAGGGGGGCTTCTGTGGCAATAACTTGATCCCGATATTGGTCAAACAATTCCATAATTATCAAAAAGAGCACAGCGATCGCGCCATGCCCTTCATTTTAACGAAATCGGGAACATTCGGCAGTTTGTCCCCCGATCGTTAGCCAGCTTGACCGTT
>JAYKGX010000473.1:0-3897 GCA_035285565.1 Synechococcales cyanobacterium | reverse complement strand
CTTCTGCGGTGACTAAGAGATGGTTTGAAGTAGTTGGTTTTCGCGGGGATTCGATCCCCCTAAATCCCCCTTAAGAAGGGGGACTAAGAGATGGTTGGAGGCGATCGGGTGCTTACTTGAAATACCTCCACTTTCATGTTCCCCCTTTTCAAGGGGGCTAGGGGGATCGAGCTTCTGCGGTGACTAAGAGATTACTTTCATGTTCCCCCTTTTCAAGGGGGCTAGGGGGATCGGGCCTATGCAACAACCGATTGATCTCTCAAGCTCTAATGAAACAATGGAACGCCGATCGCAACAACTGCTTCCCAATCACCCCCGCCGCCCCAGAACTCGGCAACGTATTCACCAACCGAATCGTCCGCAAAGCGATCGCCTTCGTCCGCCCCTGAAACACCCGCTCATCCATACAATCCAAAATCCAAAATCCAAAATCAAGCATTCCCGGATTTTGCTCATGATCCGTTATTCGCAGCTTTGGAGGGGCGATCGGTTTTCAACTGAACTGCTTATTCTCGAATCCGAACCTGCATCTCATCCACAATCCAAAGTCGTCGATCGATGATTTCCTGATCGAATAAATGTTTGGATCTGGATCTCCATCTATCCTTCTATAGTTGGGATATAAGAAGAGGATCAAAATCCAAAATCGATCGCCCCTCCAAAATCCAAAATCCAAAATCGATCGCCCCCCCTCTCCCCCTCTCCCTCCCCAATTATTCTCCCTCTCCCTCCCAGTTATTCTACCAAAAAAGTCTCAATAGCCAGTTGACTTGCCCAGTGAAATGTTTTATCGTGTTTTGCTAAGTTAGCGGATTGCCTACAAGCTCCGTGGTGGCTCATTGGCAAACCCAAAGATGTGCAAACAACGATCCACAACTTACACGTGCGCAGATTTGCCGAAACCCATGAATGGAGTCGTCCCAGCCCTTGGAATGCCATCACATCTGAAACGCAAACCCAAATGCTGAATCTACCCGAAGGCAATGTCATGAGCATTTGCACCAAATATTTATCGTAGAAACGAACAACCCGTAGGGGCGCGCATCCCGCGCCCAACAAAATATTGACGTAGTATGAGAACCAAGTGTACAGCATCAGCAACGTGCCTGCCTATTTCCCAGCATAATCAACTGCAGATTACGGAGAAACTGGGAAATTGCATGGGTAAGCTGTGCCAAAAGTTAAAGGCACGAGGACAAAAAGAGAACTTTGATGATTTAGCAGCGCAGCAGTTTGTGTTGCAATGTGTGTTGGCGATGTTTGCCGCCGATCGGGGGCTATTGCCAAGGGGGCTGTTTGTCTCCTGTGTGCAGGAATGTTTGGCGGGGGCGAGTTCCGATGATGTGCTGGGGGGCTTGTTTTTGGCAATGAATACGCCAGGAAGAACACCTGCGGGACGCTACAAGGATGTGGAATATTTTAACGGAGGTTTGTTTGAGCGAGTGCTTCCGATCGAGTTGACCGAAAATGAACTACGGATTTTGGATGGGGCGGCGCGGCAGGATTGGAGTCGGGTGCGTCCGGCGATTTTTGGCAATATTTTTGAGAAGACGGTGAATGCGGTAGAGCGCCATAAGCATGGGACGCACTACACGTCAGAGTTGGACATTATGAAAGTGATCCGTCCGACGATTAGCCGTTTTTGGGAGGAGCGAATTGAGGCAGCAGGGACGATCGGAGAATTGAATCAATTGCAATTGGAGTTGCAGAATTATCGAGTACTTGATCCCGCTTGTGGCAGTGGCAATTTTTTGTATTTGGCATATCTGGAGTTGAAGCGAATTGAACGATCGTTGCTTGATAAGATTGTTTCGCGGCGCAAGAGCGGTAGTGACCAGATCTTGAGGGGTTTTGTAACACCGTTGCAGTTTTATGGAATTGATGTGAATCCATTTGCAGTAGAATTGGCGCGGGTGACACTGATGATTGCCCAGAAGATTGCCATTGATGATTTTCAAATTGTCGATCAGCCTGCGTTGCCTTTCGATTCATTAGATCAAAATATTGTTTGTGCAGATGCATTGTTTACGGAATGGCCACGGGCAGATGCGATCGTCGGGAATCCGCCGTTTTTGGGTGGAAAACATCTGCGGTTGAATCTAGGGGATAGCTATATCGATCGCGTGTTTCAGCGTTTCCCAGCCGTTCAAGATTCCGTTGATTTCTGTGCTTATTGGTTTCGGCTTGCCCATGATCATCTCAGTGAAACGGGGCGGGCTGGTTTAGTTGCAACCAATTCTATTAGCCAAGGCAAAAGTCGCGTATCTTCCCTTGATTATGTGACGCAAAATGGTGGAGTGATTCACGATGCAATCTCCTCACAAGTTTGGTCCGGGGAGGCTAATGTTCATGTCAGCATTACCAATTGGAGCCGATTGCAGCCACGACATTGCTATCTAGATGCAGTGGAAGTTGAGTTTATCAATTCATCACTCAAGTCCGAAACTGATGTATCCCACGCTGTTCGGCTTGCGGCTAATCTCCATTGTTGCTTTCAAGGTGTGATTCCAGTTGGGAAAGGGTTTATTGTCACTGAACAACAAGTAAAGGATTGGATTAAAGCTGATCCCAAAAACCAAGAAGTCCTCAAACTCTTTTCAATGGGTGCAAATCTTGCCCAGGCAATGCATGGAAAACCCGATCGCTGGATCATCGACTTTAATGATATGCCGATGGAAGATGCTAGCGCATATAAACTACCATTTGCTCATATCAAAACTCATGTCAAACCACAACGTGATCATAATCGCCGAAAAGTCACACAACTCAATTGGTGGAAATATGGAGAGAAACGCCCCGCCATGAGGCAAGCGATCGCCACGCTCACTCAGTATGTCACTGTTCCAAGAGTCTCCAAATGGGCAATTTTTATGCCTGCTCCGCTCGATTGGTTGGCAGGCGATAAATCAGTGGTTGTTGCAACTGATGACGTTTACATTCTCGGAATCCTCACATCCAACGTTCACCGCACCTGGATGCACGCCCAAAAATCCACCCTGAAAGCCGATATTGCCTACACCCACAACACCTGCTTTGAAACCTTCCCTTTCCCCCAATCCCCCACCCAAAAAAAAATCGACGCAATCCGTGACACCGCGCTAGCACTCCACGAATACCGCAGCGCCCAAATGGAAAAAAAAGGCTGGGGTCTCACCCAACTCTACAACGAATCCTTCCACGAACCCGGCAGCCAACTCACCAAACTCCACAACGCGATCGACGACCACACCCTCAAAGCCTATGGCTTCAAACCCACCGACAGCCTCCTAGAGAAACTCCTGTTACTCAATCTGGAACTGGCTGCGCAGGAAAAGCAGGGCAAGGCAGTCATGGGTCCCTGGGCACCCGACAAGCCCCTGAAAAAACCGTCAGCTCTGGTTACGATCGCCCTGCAGTGAGCACTTGAGCCGCAGTCAAAGTCAAATTGGGGAAAGTGGGAGACAGGATGCGATCGTTCCCTTTAAACGTTTGAAACTGGTAAGTGCGATCGGTCAACGTGCCAACCCTGATCCAAGCGCGATCGGGATCGACAATCCAATATTCAGCAATGCCGCGATCGGCGTATTCCCGAGGCTTTTGTACATAATCGCGTTGATAGTTGTCACTAGATTCATTGCCAGGAGATGCTACTTCAACCACCAGCAGAGGATTGGGTTCTCCCAGGAATAGGCAGGCTTCTTTAAGACCCTCGATCGCTAGAGCTGAGTCCTCAGAATGAATGATCAGGTCAGGGTCACGGGCTGAGGTATAAGCACTGACGACTTGAACTTTGGCGTTGCTGAATTAGGGTATGCTTCGGACAGGGACTGGAACATCTCCGAATTTCAGGTAATGAATTAACAATTTCACTGAATGTTTCAGCATCTCGACTGATTTAGAATAGCAAAGCGTTTTTCG
>JAYKGX010000472.1:0-2971 GCA_035285565.1 Synechococcales cyanobacterium | reverse complement strand
AACGAAACGGGGCTGTCCGCACAACTGCTGTTACTGTGTGTACACTGTGATTGAAGGTAAACAAGTACGCATTAATCCAGCGGATGAAGTGGTGCGGGAAATGCAGCAGCTTTATGCCAAAGGAATTCGCAATTTCTGGTTTACAGATGCCCAGTTTATTCCGGCTCGTCGGTTTATCGAAGATGCAAAGGAATTGCTGCGCAAGATTTTGGAAGCTGGCATGACGGATATTCACTGGGCAGCCTACATTCGCGCAGATAACCTGGATCCTGAGTTGGCTGATCTGATGGTGCGTACGGGCATGAACTATTTTGAGATTGGCATCACCAGTGGTTCTCAGGAACTTGTGCGCAAAATGCGGATGGGCTATAACCTGCGCACTGTGTTGGAAAACTGTCGGGATTTAAAAGTGGCCGGGTTTAACGATATGGTTTCCGTCAATTATTCTTTTAATGTGATTGATGAAACCTATGAAACGATCCGGCAAACGATCGCCTATCATCGTGCCTTAGAGGAAATTTTTGGTGCAGATAAGGTTGAACCTGCCATCTTTTTCATTGGACTGCAACCCCATACGCATTTGGAAGAATATGCTTTTGAGAACAAGATTATCAATCGCAATTACAATCCGTTGATTCAAACCCCTATGAACGGGCGCAAACTGCTGTGGAATCCGGAACCCTTGGGTGCCTTTTTTGGAGAAGTTTGCCTACAGGCTTGGCGGCAACAGCCCCAGGATTTTGGACGGGAGGTGATGCGGATTCTAGAGCAACGCGTCGGTCGTGCTCCTTTAGAAGAAGCCTTGCGTGCCCCGATCGAACCCAAGCCGGTCTCTTTTGCCGGAGTCCGTTAGACGGTCAACTGTTGACACAAGAGACGGGGCTGGAATTCCCTCACTTCTGAGACTGTCCTGCTATAATGGAGCCGACTTTGATTGGGGCTGTAGCTCAGTAGGATAGAGCAAGCGCCTCCTAAGCGCTAGGTCGTGCGTTCGATTCGCACCAGTCCCGTAGCTAATTTCATATTTAATATTGTATCGGTTGTTACGCTAGTTGTTCAACAAGGGTTAGACTCATGGGGGCATATTCTCCAGAGTTATGCGGTCCTCGGGTTATAGGTTTCTCGGGTGGCACGTTTCTGGTGACTACACCTCCTTCCATGCTTGACTCTTTGGTCTGTTTATCTGCGTTACGTCATGGCACAGATTATTTCGCTTCATCCCACCCATCCCCAAACTCATACGATCGATCGGCTACGGGATTCTCTGCGCGCTGGTGCTGTGATGCTCTATCCCACCGATACCGTCTATGCCATCGGCTGTGACCTCAATTCCAAAAGTGCTATCGAACGGGTTCGCCGGATTAAACAAATGTCCAATGACAAGCCCCTCACCTTCATTTGTCCGTCCCTGTCGAATATTGCTCAGTATGCGATCGTTTCGGATCCTGCTTACCGTTTAATGCGCAAATTAATTCCGGGTCCCTTTACGTTTGTCCTGCCCACCACTAAATTAGTGCCCAAGTTGGTGATGCACCCCAAACGCAAAACTACGGGGATTCGCGTGCCGGATCATCCCATCTGTTTAGCGCTTTTGGAGGCTTTGGGCAATCCCATCATTTCCACTAGTGCTTATGCTTTAGCGATCGAAGAAGAATTTGACGCACCCCACCTAGCTGATTCTCGCTTTGAACTGTTTGACTGTTTTGAAAAACTCGTGGATATTTTGATCGACAGTGACACTGAGCCTTCCGGACAACTATCGACCATTCTGGATTTAACCAACGATCGCCCGGAAATCATTCGCCGGGGACAAGATTGGGAACTGGCAGAAGATTTAATCAGTTAACTTACCCCTGTTCATGGCATTGGTTCTTGGGTTGGAAGGGGGAACTTCCAGGCGGCGAGTAGACTGAAAGCGCCGATCGCCCTAGGAAAAACCATGATTGACTGGAGGCAATTCCTTTCAGCGGAGAACTTTGAACAGGCTTGGCAGAAAGTAAGGCGCAATCATGGCTGTGCAGGGATTGATGGTGAGACGATCGCTGCCTTTCAAAACCACGCCGATCGCAATTTGGCTACACTACGGCGACAGATTGAGCGCGGGACTTATCGCCCGATGCCGTTGCGATCGTTTTCGATTCCTAAAAAATCGACTCCCAAACTGGGTGAATTGCCTAAGACCGAGTGGCGTGGATTGGCAGTACCGACGGTGCGCGATCGCATTGTCCAACAGGCGCTGTTGAATCTACTGCATCCGATTTTGGAACCGCAGTTTGAAGAGAGCAGTTTTGCCTATCGACCGGGGCGATCGTATAAAGGGGCAGTACGGCAGATCGAACATTGGCGAGAACGAGGCTATGACTGGGTTTTAGATGCTGATGTGGTGAAATATTTTGATAATATCCAGCATTCTCGGTTGTTGGCGGAGGTGCAAGAGCGGGTGCATGATCCGACGGTGGGGCAGTTGGTGGAGCGCTGGATTGGTAGCGGCGTGACGACGGCATCAGGATTGATTTTGCCATCGAAGGGGATTCCGCAGGGTTCGGTGGTGTCGCCGATTTTGGCGAATGTGTATTTGGATGATTTTGATGAGGCGATCGCAGAAGCAGGCTTTAAGTTGGTGCGCTATGCCGATGATTTTGTGGTGTTGGCGAAGTCGAAGTCGCGGATTGAAAAAGCACAGGCGATCGTCGATCAGTTGTTGGAAGGAATGGGGCTGGAGTTGCATCCGGATAAGACGCGGGTGACCAATTTTCAGCAGGGGTTTCATTTTTTGGGACATACGTTTGTGCGATCGCTAGCCATTCAAGACCAGGGTCAGGGAAAACGAGAACGACAGAGTGCGCAAACCAGGGAACGAAACCGACAGGAAGAGCCGCCGCTGCTGAGCTACAGCGATCCACCTGTTGAGAGGACGCAGATGCAGATCGCCTTGGAGGCGGCGATTCGGGAGTCGGAAAAGCCGATCGCG
>JAYKGX010000471.1:0-19442 GCA_035285565.1 Synechococcales cyanobacterium | reverse complement strand
CTTACGGGCTAACAATTACGCCAAAGCGATCGAAATGCAAGAACGAGCCGTACGACTGGCTCAAGAACTGAACGATAACAGTTTAATGTTCGAGGCCGGTAGTAATCGCGAAGAGACTTATAGCGTGCTCAGAGGCATGGCTTTTGACCAATTTCAACAGGGAATTCAACAAAATCAAACGAATCAATTTACAGCCGCGATTCAATCCTGGGAAAAGGCATTGCAGATCTATCGCCTACTGCAAGACCCAAATCGCGAAGAAGATGTCCTAAAAGCATTAGGCGATGTTTACTACAGAATTGGCAACTATGCTAGAGCTAAGGAGACTCAAGAACAGCTTTTAGCAATTGTTCGTGAACGTGGAGATGCGGCTCAAACATCAGAAGACCCCTTAAGAAGCTCCCTGGGATACACGGAAAAGGAGCTTGGCAACTACACTCCAGCGATCGCCCAAATGGAGCAAAGATTGGCAACTGCGCGAGCTAATAATAACTTCATGGATATGGCTGCTGCCCTGGACAGTTTGGGGCATATGTACAGCACCTTGGGTAATTATGCCAAAGCGATTGAAAATCATGAAAAAAGCCTAGCAATTGTACAGAAAGATGGCGATCGCTTGCGGGAAGCGGCGGTGTTGTCTTACCTGGGAAATGCTTACTATGACTTAGGAGATTATGGCAAAGCAATTAGTTATTACAAACAGGGTTTGCCCACTCATCAGGGATCCAAACTGCCCCAAGCCCATTCAATGCACGCTAGCATGTTAGGGTTGCTGGGCAATGCCTATCTCAAATTCGGTGAGTACACTACAGCTATTAATTATCACGAGCAAAGGTTGGCAATTCGCCGTTTAATTAACGATCAACAAGGAGAAGCAAACACGTTGGCTAGGCTTGGCACTATTTATGGAATTCTGGGCAAGCAGACGAAGGCAATTGAGTATGGCGAGCAGAGTTTAGCGACCTATCGTGCCGTGAACGATCAGGCGGGTGAAAGCAATGCATTGAGCGGATTAGGCGGTATTTATGAAGCATTTGGCAACTATGCTAAAGCACTCGAATACTATCAAAAAAGTCTAACGATTAGTCAGAAAATCAAATCTAAACCGAGAGAAGTAGTTGCTTTTGCCGATATTGCTTCAGTCTTGCAGAAACAAAAACAGCCAGAACTCGCTATTGTGTTTTATAAACAATCCATCAACGTGAGTGAAGTGATTCGACGTGATACGCATCGTCTTGATCGCGAGTTGCAGGCGACCTATACTGTTAGGGTTGCAGAGAATTACCGCAAACTAGCTGATTTGCTTCTTCAGCAAAACCGGATTATTGAAGCAATGCAAGTGTTGGATTTGCTGAAGGTTCAAGATCTCCAGGATTTTCTCAAAGATAGTCAGGGAAAAGAGATGACGCAGAAAGGAGTCAGCCTGATACCTGAAGAGACGGAGATCGCGCAAACTTTGCAAACTAGTACCCAATCGTTGCCAACTGTAGTGTCAAGTACGAGGATTCAAGCACAGGTTCAAAATTTGCAAAAAACGGCGGTGAGTCAGAGTCTCAAACTGAATAGCTATCAGAATTTGCAAAGCCGAATCAAAAAGCTCGGTAAAAATGTTGCACTGTTTTATCCCCTCATCCTCGACGATCGCCTGGAACTCGTCATCCTCACCGCCGATCGTCCCCCCATCCGCAAACCCGTTCCCATCACCAAAACCCAACTTGCCACCGCAATCGAAACCTTCCGTAAACAACTGCAAAGCCGCGATCCTCTGATCCAACCCTCCGCCCAAGCGCTTTACCAACGACTGATTCAGCCGATCGAAGCCGAACTCAAAGTGGCGGGTGTAAACACGATCGCCTATGCCCCCGATGACATCATGCGCTATGTCCCCCTGGCTGCCCTCCACGACGGTACCCAATGGCTGGCCGAACGCTATCAAATCAATTACCTCACCGCCCTCGCCCTCACCCCCCTTGAACCTGACCCAAACACCAATCCCCGTGTCCTCGCCGCTGCCCTAACGGAAGAACATAAAATCAAAATCCTCGACAAAACCTACACCTTCCCCGCCCTTGCCTTCACCAAACCTGAAGTCGAAAACCTCGCCAAAACCCTACCCAATACCACCACGTTGATTGACCGAACCTTCAACCGCTCCAACCTCAGCAAAGCCCTCCCCAGCAGCACCATCATCCACCTCGCCACCCACGGCCATTTCGTTCCCAACAGTCCCGACCAATCGATCATTCTCCTTGGCGACGGCAGCACCATCAGCCTGCGCGAAATCGAACAGCAGTGGAAATTCCCCAACGTTTCCCTCGTGGTGCTCAGCGCCTGTGAAACTGCGATCGGCGGCAAACTGGGTAACGGGATTGAAATTCTTGGCTTTGGCTATCAAATGCAGCGTACAGGTTCCCGCGCCAGTATTTCGTCGTTATGGACGATCGACGACGGCGGCACCCAAGGCTTTATGAACAGTTTCTACGGCAACCTTAAACAAGGCACATCTCCTGCCGCTGCTATCCAGCAAGTCCAACGCGATTTCATCCAAGGCAAAATTACTCCCCAAGACATCCAGTTACTGCGTGCTGGTGCAAGCCCTGATATCCCTGGTGGCATCCCCACCGATCTCACCCATCCCTTTTACTGGGCACCCTTCATCCTCATCGGCAATGGTTTGTAGCGTTATTGGTACGGAGCAGCCTGATACAAAGCCCCCGCGATCGCCAAAAAAAAGTCGCTACACCAAATCGTATAGCGACCTTCATTGATCAAATATCAATTAACGTGAGTTCGATGAATCCTGGCGAGCAGATCCCCCTAGCCCCCTTAATAAGGGGGAACCGAGCCAAATTCAAGGGTTTAGCGATCGTCGTTAGACTCCTTCCCATTTGCTTTCGGTTTGAAGTCCTCCTTATTAATTCGATGAATCCTGGCGAGCAGATCCCCCTAGCTCCCTTAATAAGGGGGAACCGAGCCAAATTCAAGGGTTCAGCGATCGTCGTTTGTCTCACTCCCGTTTGCTGTTTAGTTTGAAGTCCCCCTTATTTCTAGCGTAGCAGCGCGTCAGCGCGGGGATTTAGGGGGATCGGGATGTGTTGCAATGATGAGTTGATTTGGTATTACATTACCAGTGTTGAACAGATTGGCTACGATCGCGGTCTCACCGAAGGGAAACGATCGCTCATCCTCCGACTCTTAAACCGCAAATTTGGTCAAGTACCCGATCGCACCCTCGATCGCATTCAGACCCTCACACTTCCGCAACTCGAACAACTGGGTGACGCATTGTTGGACTTTAGCGCGATCGCCGACCTCACCACATCGCTAGAGACTCATGCAAATTAGCGATCGCCCCTTTCCCAATCCAAAATCCAAAATCGATCGCACCCCCACTCCCCATCTCCCCAATTATTCTCCCAAAAAGGTTTCAATAACCAGTTGACTTATCCAGTGAAGTTGAATTTACCCGAAGGCACCGTCATGAGCGTTGGCACCAAACATTTATCGTAGGGTCGATAACCCCGTAGGGGCGCGCATCCCGCGCCAAAAAAAAACCGCCAACCAACAAATCAATTTCAGATTTTAGATTTTGGATCTTAGATTGGGAGAGAAGCGATCGCATTTCCATCATCCAGCCCCAACCAGAAGCGATCGCCCTTGTCTCCATCCTTTGCCGTACAATCAAACCATGAGTTTTGACAGCACCTGTCGGCGACTCGCCGAACAATTTCCCCAAGACATCGCCCATTGGCTATTAGGCAAACCCATCCAATCCACCCTCCTCAAACCCACCGAACTCTCCCTCGAACCCATTCGCGCCGACAACTTGATCTTGCTCGAAGGCGAAGAAGACATTCTGCACGTCGAATGGCAAACCGACCCCACCCAAGTCATGCCCATGCGTCTCGCCGACTATCGCCTGCGAATTCACCGCAAAGCACCCGATAAAACCATTCACCAAGTCGTCATTTATCTACGCAAAACCGATTCAGACCTTGTGCAGCAAAACTACTTTGAAATCGCAGGCATGTATGCTGAGTATGAAGTCATTCGCATCTGGGAAGTCCCCGCCCCTGAACTCATGCAGTTTCCCGGTTTGTTACCCTTTGCGGTCCTTGGCAAAACCGACAACCCCGAACGCACCTTGCGAGAAGCCGTGCGAGCCATGAAACAGATTGAAGACCCTGACCAGCAGCATGAAGTTTTGGGTGCCGCCTACTTTCTGGGTGGGTTAGTATTAGAACGAGACCTAATCGGTAAAATCATACGGAGAGATGTTATGCGCGAATCAGTCACCTATCAAGCAGTCTTAGAAGAAGGACGACAAGAAGGACGCGAAGAAGGATGGCAAGAAGGACGACAAGAAGGACAACGATCGCTGGTGATCAACCTGTTACGAGAAGGAGCGGATATCGATTTGATTGCCAGAGCGACGGGCTGGTCGATCGAGCAGATTACCCAATTGCAGCAGGAACATTGATCGGAGCTTCGTGTCCCTTGAAAAAGGCGATCGGGCTGACGCGGCAGGTGATGCAGATGGTGCCGTTGACGCTGGAGTTGGTTTGACTATGGGGAATGGGTCACAGCGATGTTGCGGTTAATGGCGGTGCCAGAACCTTAGACGCTGACATTAGATCACACCAATTGGCGATTTGGTGGCACTGACCACAATTTTGCTTCATTAGGAGTGAATGTAATTGAGCAGATTGAGTCAACTCAACAGAAGTGTTACGGTTTAGTACTACTCTTCCCAGGGTTGGAATTTTGATCCTTTTTGTCAGATGTATTTCCTAGAGCATAAACAACTAGCTCTGTAAAAGACACATTATTCTCACGAGCTATTTTGTAGAGTTTCTCGAATGACTCAACAATATCTTTTGAAACTTCACAGCCTCGTGCTTTTCGAAGCCACTCAAATTGAGCGGTTGTCGGAGATTCTTTCAAGGTCCAATTCCAGATATAAATATCAAAACGAGAATTGACAGAGCCACAGGTCACTGGAATGGTAAAACGCTTCATTCCACCCTCTAATTCCCCAACCTGTTCTATGAGTTGTTTAACTAGATCAGTACGAGCTGGTTTTAATCCCTCTTCCTTATAAAGTTTGAGTAGATTGTAGTGGACAAGTCTGAGGTGCATCGGCCAAGCATCTTCACTATCAGGCTGAACGGTTTTAGATAATTCCAAAGCTGATAAGGCATATTGCTCAGATTTCTTAGGGTCTTTGGAAGCTAAGTCTCCTTTGAGATAGATATCTGACAATTTAGCAGCCGCTCTCAAGGACCCATTCGCAAAAGCCTGTTCATATAGCCGAAGCGCTTCATCAGAGGCTTTAGCTATAGATTTAGTCCGAATTAAATCAGCCAGTTCAAATCCTGCTGTCTTAGACCCCAAATTCAGTGCAATCCGAAAATATTTAATTGCCTCTTCTGGCTGAGCCTTTCCTTTACCCATCTCATTTTCATTCGTGTACAAACTAGCTAGTTCTTCCGCTGCTGTGCTACTACCTGCTTCCACAGATTTCTTGTACCACTGGATTGCCATTTGAGGATCAGCCTTGAAATGATCTCCATAACGATATAGATAAGCTAGCATTCTCATTCCCTCTGGAGATCCTTGATCGGCTGCTTGTTGATAATAGACAGTTTTTTTGGTTTGTGCTGCTTCAAAAGCACTTTGATTACCCGTTTTCTTCGCATTGGTTGCCTTTTGATCATAGAGAAACCCCAATTGAGTTGCCGCTTCTCTTTGACCGTTGGCAAGTGCTCGTTGATAGTATTTCTCCGATTTCTCTAAATCTTTCGATATATGTTCTCCAAATCGGTAAGCATCTCCAAGTTTTACCAAAGCGGCTGTATTGCCATTTTCAGCAGCAATTTCCCACCATTCCATTCCTTCTACCGGATTCCCTTTAATTCCTCTATCACCCCAATATAATAGAGACCCGTAAAAGAACTGAGCACGACTAAAACCACGGACAGCGGAACGACGTAACCAATAAGCAGCCCTTTCAGAGCTGGTTGATATTCCTTCACCCGCGCTATAGGCAACTGCTGCTAAGTATTGAGCCTCAGCATCTCCATTTTCAGCAGCTTTCAGAATTTCGTTAAATGTCTTCTGTTTAAGAATCTTTTTCAGCAAACTTACGCCATCAGCCGCAATATCATAATCTCGCTTTTCTAAGCCTGTCTTGATCAGACTTTTCTTTTCTAATGCACTATCCGAAGATGCTTGAGCTTCACGAAATGTAAAGCCAAATAATACGCCTTCTTGATAGGGCAGTTGTCTACTCTCTGTAATACTTTTTACTCGATCGTAAACCTGACGATAAACAGTTTCCAGAGAAGAACCTGGCTGAGAAATAGCATTGGCAAATGCACGGGTAAAAGGACTATTAGAAGCACTCAGCTCACCATCAAAAGCAACATTACCAGGATGGGCAGCAAACAAAATAAATGTTTCAGGACCACCTAGTTTTGCATTCATGCTGGCGAGACCATCAGGGCTTGCACCTGCCCGATGATCTGACTGAAAAGGGTTAATTCGGCAAGCATCCAAGACAAATACAATTTTTGATGCTTTGGATTCACTTAAATAATTTAAAATACCTAATTGAGCATTAATTGCGCGATCGACAAAAGCAGCTTTGCCAGGTGCATTACCCAGACGGCTTGCGCCTCCTAACAATTTGGCTTGAGTAGGAATTAAATAGTTATGCCCATCAAACTGAACTGCGTGACCAGCAAAAAAGAATAAAGCCGTGACATCCTCATTGGATCGATTGATCTTGCTGATAAAGGTATCTCTAGCTTCTTCTAAAGCACCTAATGTTGGATTTTTAATGAGCATCACTTCAAACCCAACTGACTTCAACTGCTCCGCCACTAACTCAGCATCTCTTACAGGAAAACGTAATGGACTTTCATCATAATCATCAATCCCCACAACTAGGGCAAGACGCTTTGATGAATCCTGTTTTTGTACGATACCAATTTGAGTATTTCCCTTCGGTTCAGCCAGCAAGAATGGGTGTGGAAGGTTAAAAACACTAATTAATAATGAAGGTAATATTATAGACAATACGGGCACTTTGCTTAAGGTCAGCATAGTCTATATCAACCTCCTAAAATGCATTTATACAATGTAGTCACCTTCAACTTACCACATTTATTTTTTTGAGGCAATAATGATTTATGAATAATTCACTATCGCCACTAACTGTCTGAGGAATCAGTACGACCTATCCTACATGGATGCCTCGTTAATCCTTCAACGCATCTACATCTCTAACTGTGATTGATAGCCTTTCATTTCGATTTCTAAATCCTGCGCCTTTGCTTGCTCTTGACCTAGTTTCTCTTGCTCTGCAACCAAAATCGTCTGCACTTGCTGCAATCGTTGAGTCATATCATTGCCCCGGCTGCCTGCCTGTACCAACTGATCAAATACCTGAGCCACACTTCCTGCGAACTCACCATTGGATACCGCAGCAATCCCACAACCTAGCGTCACAAGTGCTGCTGCATCTTTGGCATCCTGTGAGAACTGATTACTCTCATCCAAGCTCATTCCTAGTGCGCCCATACAAGCCACCTCCATCTTGTGTTGGAGAATATATTCCTTCACTTTGCCCTTAAACGTCGCTAGCTCCTGCTCTAAGTGAGTGGCTTCCGCCAACAATTGATTAATGGTCTGTTGCCGTCCCGACATCTGCTGTGTTAAGAGTTCACTTTTTTGTTGGACTTGTTGCAAACTTGCGATCGCTTGTTGCCGTCGAACATCTGCCTTGCTGGGGCTAGATGCACTCACCGTGGATGAAACTTCAGGCAAAGGCTGCATCGATGTTCTCGTCTCTCCACTCTGACGACTCTCCCCACATCCCACTAATACGATCGCGCAAATACCCAGACCCACGAATTCCTTCCACATGATGAACTCCAAATGTATGACTTGAAATGTGTAATTCCAACCAACAATGCCTAAATCATTCAGGACTGTTTTGCTTGTATTAACCCATCATTCCAACCCATTAACGTGAGTTCGACGAATCCTGGCGAGCAGATCCCCCTAGCTCCCTTAATAAGGGGGAACCGAGCCAAATTCAAGGGTTCAGCGATCGTCGTTAGACTCCTTCCCATTTGCTTTCGGTTTGAAGTCCCCCTTATTAAGGGGGATTTAGGGGGATCGAGACATTGACGGGAATCGAGTTTCGTCGAACTGACGTTCAATTAAGCAGCGATCGCATTGCCAAAGTTACGATCGAGTACCACATCATCTCCCACCAAAGTGATCTCATAACTACCAGAAGAGATTCCTGGGAAAGTTTGTAGATAATTGGTAGGAATCACTTGGCGTAGCTGATAACTTCCGGCTTGGAGATTAGTAAACCGATATTCACCCCGATCGTTGGTCAGTTGTGTTGGTTCATTAGCATCCAGTCTGCCATTACCATTGAGATCCAAATAGACCCTGACATTGGCAATTCCCGTTTCTAACTTACTTTGAGATGCACCACCCTGGATGCCACCAAACAGCGCTAACAGTTCATCACTCGACTGGAAAATTTGCGCTTCGGGATCAATCACTTGCAAATTCCGCAAAGCTGCACCGGAACCCGCCCCAAAAGCCGATATATTCACCCCAGCCCGATTCAACCGCTCAACCTCATCGGTCAATCTGCCAGTATCACGACCATCCGTCAGGAAGATCAGATTGCCATTGCCAGGAGCCGTATTGAGGGCTGCGAAAGTCGCTTCAACCCTTTGCAACGCTGCTTCAAAGTCAGTTCCTCCGCTACTTCTCAACGACCTGAGGGCATCTTCCACATCCGGCACGCCATTATCGTTTGCGTCAGCGGTGAGCGATGTCGAGATTTGCACCCCCGGCAATTGTGGATTCATATCAATATTCACCGCACTGGTCGTGAACGTTACCAAACTGACCCTCGCCCGATCGCCATATCCTTGCGTTACCAAAAGGCGAGTCAGCGCTTGCATTCCCGCTATTTCAGCATCCAAGATTGTATTCGATCGTCTATCCCCGTTTGTATCTCCAACAGGTGTGCCCTGAAAGGGTGATCCTGAGCTACCCGAGACATCGATCGCAAACACAATATCGGGATTCTGCCCGCGCACCAGATTGCTATCAATCACCCCATTGCGATTCAAATCATCCCACACCAGCCCACGAATCTCACCCGTCTTCACAGGCACAACAACGGGCGGGGTCACAACAGGAGCACTCAAATCAATGCTAAATACCTGTTTCGTCAGACCACCCCGTCCGTCAACCACCTGAATCTCTGTTTGATAAAGACCAGGAGTCTGGGTTGCCGTATTCCAATTAATCTGACCCGTCGTCGGATCAATGGTCATATCCAGCGGTGAATTGAGTAAACTATAGGTCAAGCGATCGCCGTCAGCATCGGTTGCATCAACGTCATAGCGATACATATCCCCGATTAAAGCCTGTAAAGTGGGCAACGTGATAATTTCCGGCGATCGATTGACCTGTGGCAGCTCAGGTTGGGGGGTTGGCTCCGGTAGAGGGGTTGGGGATAGCTCGATTTCCAGCGCCCGTACAGAACCTGCACCGTTAAATGTCAGATTGCCTTTTGTCTGGATCGCGCCGAGCAATTCCACATTACTGTTAAAACTGAAGTCGCCTTGGCTAAACAGTTCTCCTCGGACATCGCTCGTTGCATTGAACAAGAGTTGCCCCTGGGAAATTACCGTCAGAAAATCAGAGGATCCATTTCCGGTCATTGCGCCATTAAAGACAATCCCACTATCTGAGCCATTGGCAAGCAAGGTTTGACCTGAAAACTGGGCGGTCTGATTCATGTAAATCGATCGATTTGCCAAGACCACTAAATTCTTCGCCTGCACCGATCCCAGATTCACACTGCCCTGCTCGGCAATGAATACAACATTTTCTAATCCCTGACTTTGACCATTAAAATTAATATCTCCAGATTCCACAATCACCACCGCATTTTTCAGCGTGGCACCATCCGGAATATTCAATCCACCCCCCACAACCCGAATCAAGCTCGGTGTCGTAGCGCTCGTTCCATTACTAAATAGCTGCTGCCAATCTGGAACAGAATTAATCGGCGATCGCCCGCTATTCACTGGCTCAAAAATGCTATCCGCTGATACCTTCTGACTCAGAACCATCGATCGCACCTGGCTGAATTCAGGAACTAGTACGCTTCTGGGTGCAACAACGGGCAGACTGTCAGTATAGGGATTGTTCGGTCTGTTTAAGGTGCTATAGTCAGCTCCGATCGCCCAAACGTTATCGCTGGTTACCAGTCGTCCTGTTGTATTCCGCAGAGGTGTGCCATCACTCGCCAATTTCAGGGAAAAATCAGGTGCTTGATTAAAGTTCACGCCGCGTCCCGCATAGAGCGATGCGTCATCCTGTAAATTTAAGCGATCGCCCACAAAGGATACCGTCTGATTTAAACTGACAATTCCCTCTGCACTAACAGGCGCATTCCCCATTGCCGATGAGGCGGAAGATCCTGTGAAAGTTGCCAGTTCACGATGGAAAAAGGCATAGGGCGACAAACTCGTCCCTGACGGATTCGACTGTAAACTGAGTCCTGCGCCAACTGACAAGGAGGCATTCATGATATCGAACATGATCAAAGGATCTCCATAGAGGTTGAGAAAGCTAACTGGTCTGTCTAGCAAATGATTCAGGCTTCATGCGATCGGCACTCAAACCATTGTCCTTTGCGGGAAATGCAGACAAGATCCAGTAAACTTTTTGCGGTCATCAGGGTCTCATTCGGAGCTGAAAAAGCCTATGGAAATTCGCTCATCTTTGCCTAAATCCTGTGCCTTTGCTTGCTCTTGCCTTAGTTTCTCTTGCTCTGCCACCAAAGCCGTCAGCACTTGCTGCAATCATGGAAAAATCCCTAGAACCTCTATCTATCAGACTTTTCAGGAGGTTTACCACAAGTCTCAGAGACAATTCCCGCCTTCATCTCTTGCCATTCTGCAGAATTCTCTGTACTACTCAAAATCTCCTGTGCTACATCTAACCATAATCCCTGCTGCGTCAGAAAGCTCACCCGTTCCTGTAGCAGCGCTGTTCCCCGCTTTCCCGATCGCCAAGCAGCTTCCTGCATCTGATTTTGTTGAAGTATCAAGCGCGATCGCTTCTCTGGCGCAATCATTTGAAAATTGGCATAGGTAACCGGAGCAACTGCTGTGGGTCGCTTGATCACCAAACGATAGCGTCGCCCTGGTTCCAATGGTGGTCCTGAATACCCCATTCGCGTCAAACCATCGGCATCTGGTGGGATATTGACCGCCTGCTGCCAAATCTTCTGACCTTCGACCTCTAGTTGTAATGATTCCACTGCCCCACGCCACACCCAAGTCGGTCGCGATCGCAGCATGAATGGCTTTTCCTGCCCCCACTGCCCCGGCACAAGTGAACAGAATGCCTCTGGTCGTATCGGCCGACTTCCGCCAGATCCTTTGGGTACAGGTGGCTTTCCACCAAATAAACTGCGATAAACACCGACCCACGTCCCTTCCTGCTGTGCTTGGGCGATCGGGAAGAAACGACCGAAACCACTCATGCCTACCCCAAGACTGACAGAAAGGATGAGTCCATATTTAAAACCATTTAGCATAGCGACTTTTCCTCAACACTCCTAATAAGATATACAGACCAACGGTAGTGAGCGGCAAGAACAATGGTACTAAGATCTGCAACGATATATACATTTGCAGACTCATCAACATCATTGCACCTAACACCGAGATCGATATCTGCCCAACCCATCGATTTCCCCACCACTCTGTTCGATAAATCGTGATCCCCTTTGCCAAAAATGCTGCCAGAAGCACCATCCATAGGTCCGGAATCGGTCGAATCAGCGATCGCTGCTGCCACTGATAAGCTAAATAAGCATGAATATTGCCTCCTGGCATTTTGGTCACACCGGATTGCCAATAGCGAACTGCCTGTGGTGCGATATAGCGATCGGCATTTTTATACTCCACGCCTGCCTCGTCATACAGTCCTGGTGCGATCAAAACCATCTGCTGCGGTAGATTGTATAGCTCTGGAGAGTTTTTGGAGAGTTCTAAAAATTTCCAGGCAGGCATTGTTTGATAGATCACATCTGGACGGATTGAATAGTCGATCAGCGGATGCAACCACATTTGCCCAACCCCATAGGATAGCCGCGTCATCGGACTCGGACTCAGTTGTTCCAAGGACTCAAGGGCTTGATTACAGGATTGTTCGGAGGCACCTGAAGCAGGTTTTGTCCCTAGACAGCTCAATTGGTAAGCCAACGGCAGAAATGACTGTGGCGTATCTGGTAATGGAGCATAAATCGACGATCGGTCATGCTCCTGGGATGTCAGGAGTAAGTCCATAGCCCCATAGTGCACTCCCGATGTGGGAAATAAATCAGTTAACGGTTGCTGGCAACTTTGCCCACCACAATCGACTCCCACAACCAAAGGTAATCCTTGTTGAACCAATCTTTGTGTTAATTGGCTAAAAGGCTGATCCACTTCTTTCTGCGCGCGATCGAGTAAATAATCTAAGCCAACGATCGGCGCTTCCACTTGTTTGGCTTTGGTCAGAAGCTGTCCAATGTAGGCTTTATTGATTGGCCAAACAGGTTCAATGCGGTTTTTGTCAATTGATTCAGGATCTACCTGCACCAGCAAAATGGGCGGTTTCGTCTGAGGCATCTGACCTGTCATATCGCGATAGACCGCCTGCACCCACTGCCGTTGATCGATTAAGGTCTGCTGGACGTTCAGCATCCCACTCATCATCACTAAACCCGTCAACCCCACCGCTTCCCACCCTGTTGGCAACCATTGGCGGAACTTGGCATGTACACCCACGGGACGGGCTTGAAATAGGGGCGCATCAGGATGGCAATATAGCGATGGCACCAGATGGGCGGAGGGAAACTTTAATCGTTGTTGGAGATAATGGCAAGCCGAGCGAACAGCCGTGTAGATGTTTTGATAACTGACCAGTTCTTTCACAAGCTGAAGAAAAAATTCCTGCGCGACTTGGTTGTGGATTGGCTCCCGCATAATCACAACTTGACTCAAGCCCAAATCGACCAATCCTTCAGCAATATTGAGACCACTACAGGAATTAAAAATTGCGACCTTGAGACCACGCTGCTGCGCTTTTTTCAGAAACGGTCGCAATTCACTCATCAGCAATGCCTGTCCAGGAGCAATAAAAATCTTTCCCTGACTCAACTCGGTTTCATTACTATGCCCTGCAAAAAAGAGCATATCCCAACCCACATCCTCTGTTAAGGCTTTGATGATCTGTTCCTTCAGATCACCTTCAGAGAGTCCTGCCTGCCAACCAATAAAATAGACATCTGCAACTTTTGTTGCCCGCAGCGTTTCTAAAGCCTCATACTCGCGTTCAAAATTTAAACCACTGTCATCCCCCATAATTGCCAAAATCCGCAGCCGCCCCTGCCGCTGTCGCATATTCGCCTCATAGCTAATGTTCATTGGCGATCGGATAATTTGGACGGGCTGGGCGGTGCCAGATTGCTGACCAATATCCCATGCCTCCCAGGGTAATCGTTCTAAGTCGATTTTGTCGCAACTCAGAAACAATACAACTGGCTCTCCTTTATTCGTCCGAGTCAGTTCAGTTAATTGTTTCCGCAAGGGCAATAGTTCTGCGTGACTGAGCCAAGTATCAAATTCGTTGAGCAATACAACTTCCGCTTGCGCCAGCTTCACCCGCCAGTCTTCCGGTGGCAAATTACCACTCCCACTTTGGTTCACTCGCCCACGCAAATTTTTATAGACCTGACTATATAAATTACGCCAGTTTGCATAGAAATTGGTCAGACTACTTGGATATTCAACGGCACATTGACATAAGCGTCCCCTCCCTGTATCAAGCTGAAATATACAGGTTCGCTCCACTTGACTGACTCGAAGAAAAATACGGTTAGTAGACATTTGGAGTGAAAGTCGAATAATTTTGTAAAAGGCTGAAAGATTGAAAGATTTCTTACTCGAATGTAAATGGTGGTAAGGTTAAGTGCTGATTTTGATAACTCAAAGTGACCGTAAATTGTTCATCTGTATTCCCAATAACAGATCCATAGAGAAAATCTGATTGACTCATTTCTGCTTGCTGATCAACTAAGACAGCATTCGCATCAGCAATTTGCAAGCTCACACCCTGGGGTAAATCAATTCTGTCCTGTCGTCGAAGCACTACGAGCAGTGACCATTCTAGGAGGATTGGTTCTGTAATAGTTGATTCAGGAATTGCTGGATCTGGATCGATGGGTCGAGGCGCAGTCACAACATACAACCGTAAGGCCAAATCATCTAGCTGTAGATCTTGATAGGCTGATGCCTGTTCAATTGGCAGTTGCATCCCACGCCGCATCAAACTCATGAGAATGGCGGACAGATCAGCCATGGGCAAATCTAAATCCTGGAAACTGCGGGTGGCAGGGGCGAATTCAAGTGCTGGTAGGATTTGCCATGGGGCTAGTTCTGTCGCGATCGCCTCCCCCAACCGCTCAGTCATCATATCGACCTGTCGATTTAACCATTGCTGGGTTCGCACGACGGGTTGCACCAAGAGTTGACGGAACCCCTGTGAGAATGTGACCTGTGAAAATGCGGCCTGTGGAGCTGGCGTTGCTTCTGGCAAGGGAATTGCCATCGGCTCTAAACAAGTGAGATAAAGCAATAGTCGTTCTAAATCGGGATTTGCCTGGGCGATCGCAAGGCGGCAATAACGATCTTCTGTATTCATCTCAGGGAGTTGATTATGTTGCAGAAACCCTAGAATTTCTGCTTGTCCCGCTTCTTCATGGATGACGATCGGTAAGTAAAAGTGGGCAGCAAATTGAGGATTCCGGATTGCTGCGACGGGAATCCACCACTCATCCGCCATCCCATCGGTCACAACCAAACCAATTTTGAAGGGAGCGACTTGGATTTGGCATACCGCAATATGACCTTTCACATTGGGCTGTTGTGCATCAAATCTATCAGGCGACAGGATGAATGTCTGGGACAGGTCTAGGACTGTAGGCAAACTCCGCTGATGAAACCAATGCTGAAAGGCTCTCAACGCAAGCATATGCAGATAAACTGACCAACGCGGCTGTACAGCTTGGGCAGCCTGTCTCCAACGATGACTGAGGTGTTGGGCTTGAGCAAAGTCTGCGTCTTCTAGGGGAACAATTGCACCCCGGAGCGGTTCATAGTCTAGCGGTAGCTCATTAGCAATGGGACGGCTGTACATAATCGTGGGTTGGTATGAGGGTAGCTTCATGGTTGATCTGGTTCCACCTTCTCGACGGTATTTCTGCTATACCTCTGAGTCTCAATCGAGCGGTTAGGACCCTATGGATCATGAAAATACTGATTCTCTACGGCACGGTCATAATTTGATGTAAATAGGTACAGAGTTTTTGCGTGAATAGACTGGGTTGGATATATTCCTTAGCAGTGGTGGCTTCTTTTTGGGCAGCCGCAATCACATCATCAATCTGGGATTCTAATGCGGCATCAACCCTGTGAGCAACCTGGACTAGGCGATCGGGATCGATAAAATAGGATCCTTTTTCTTTCATAAATGTTTTGATCTGATGCAAAACAAGGTTGCGCACATCCCCTCGAAAGGTTTTCAGTTGGAGCAAACGGCTCACATCATCTTGGCGCTTCAGACCGATCGCTGGAGCAATGTCACCCATCGATCGCTGTTGACAGTGAAGTTGTTCTAGGGCTTGGAGAAATTTCACCGCTTTCTTCGGCTTTGCTTGGAGGCGATGCTGAACAACTTGGCTGAGAGCTTGTTCTAGAGCGATTGTAAATTCTTGGCGAAAGGCTTGGAGAAAGTCACCAACTTGATCTGGATCATCCTCAGCTTCAGGCTGATTTTGGGTGATTTGGTATTCTAATTGTTCCGATGTTTCCGGTACGTCAAAGGATTGGCTAAAATCACCTTGCCGTACTTGTCCACCTCGCCGATAGATGCGGTACTGACGGAGTTGATCAGATAATTTCTGGAGTCGATCGAATACCTTGTCTGGTGTGAATACTCGGTTGCTATTTTGTTTAATTAATGCGGCTATTCGTTGCAATTGTAAATCGGTTGGATCTTCACAGCGTTTGCGTCCTCCTTGTTGCTGGCGATCGGCTAAATAAATGGCGTGATAGCTATTTAGCAATATAATCGCAAAATCGATTTCTGACGGTGTGTAGTGATAGAATTCACGCAGAATGTTTGCAAGGCTTTCGGGGGCGGTGTCATTGAGAATAGCCCAGGCGGTAATCATGTGCAATCCCTGTTCTAGGAGGAATTGTTGTAGGGCTGAATGCTGGCGAACCAGGCGAATGATCCAGTTGCGTAAACTGCCGGATTCTGGGCTGAAACGCTCTAGAATATCGATCGCCAGAGGTGTATAGCGGCTGGTTTCTAAGTCATCGATTAATTGCCCATCATCATCAAGGACGAAGGGCAGCAGGTCGGATAGTTGAAATTTGTAGGTTTCACCAAACTGCCGGACGAGGCTGAAGCAGGTTTGAACGATTTCGTGGGAGATATAGCACCGTAGACAAAGTTGGGCTGCGGGAGCCGGATGGGTGAGGAGTTGCTTGGGGATTTGGGCGGGGTCGATCGGGTGAGAAAATTCGCGAGTGATAAAGTCTTGAGCCGTCGTTAGGGTTTTCGGTTGGTAGCTGCCGTCGGCCTTGAGCCTGAGCAATGTCCAGTATGGGTCGAGGGGTTCTTGCATGACTCGTCTACGGTATCAATTTAGCCTCTGCTCAAATAATAAGACATCTCTCCTAAAAAATCACCCCTCCCAACCTCTCACATCACAACTACCATCAAAACGATCGCCCGATTCATAGAGGATACCTGCCGGAGCGATCGCTGCTGTTTCTACTTTCAATCACGATCGCAATCCTGCCTGCAACTCCAAATCAATCTTCTGACTTGGCAACTTTTGGACGATGGGTTGACGCGACGTACAACTCCTGTAACTGTTTAGCATCCACCGTAGAAGGAGCATTCGTGAGTAAACACCGCGCTTGCTGAGTTTTTGGAAACGCGATCGCATCTCGAATCGAGTCCTCACCCGCTAATAACATCACTAAGCGATCGATTCCGTAAGCAATGCCGCCATGGGGTGGGGTGCCGTATTCAAACGCTTCTAGCAAAAAGCCAAACTTATTAATGGCCTCTTCTTGGCTCATGCCGATCGTTTCAAAGACCTGTGCTTGTAAATCCGGTTGATAAATCCGTAAACTGCCACCACCCACTTCATAACCATTCAGCACCATATCGTAGGCTTGGGCACGGGCGATCGGCAGATCATGGGCATCCTCTGGGTAGGGAGCCGTAAAGGGATGGTGCAGGGCTTCTAGGCGGCGCTCATCAGCATTCCACTCAAACATGGGAAAATCTGTCACCCACAGGAAGTTCCACTTGCTTTCATCAATGAGCTGCAATTCCTTGGCAACCACTTGCCGCAGGCGATCGAGGGTTTTATTAACCGTGGCGCTATCGGCAGCCGCAAATAGCAGTAAATGTCCTGGTTGTGCTCCCGTGCGTTGCAGTAATTCAGCTTTCTGGTCAGCGGTCAGGTTGTCCTTAATCGCGCCGATCGTGTCAATTTCACCCCCTTCCCGCACGCGAATATAGGCAAGACCCTTAGCACCCGCCGTGGTTGCTTCATTGAACAGATCGCCACCGGGCTTAATTCGCACATTGGAAATAGCATCATTGCCACCGGGAATCGGCAGAATTTTGATAATGCCTCCCTTGGCAACCGCATCGGCAAAGACTTTAAAGCCTGAGTCTTTCAGCAGATCCGACACATCCACCAGTTCCAAACCGTAGCGTGTATCTGGCTTATCCGACCCATATTTTGCCATGGCTGCTTGGTAGGTCAGGCGGGGAAAGGGACGAGGAATGTCAATCTGCCGCACGGCTTTAAAGATATGGCAAATCAAGCGCTCGTTCAGGTCGAGGATTTCCTCCTGGCTCATGAAGCTCATTTCCATGTCCAATTGGGTAAATTCTGGTTGCCGATCGGCGCGTAAATCTTCATCTCGGAAACAACGAGCCACTTGATAATAGCGATCGCAGCCTGACACCATTAACAATTGCTTGAACAACTGGGGCGACTGGGGCAGGGCAAACCACTCACCAGGGTTGACCCGAGAGGGCAGAATATAGTCCCTGGCTCCTTCGGGGGTTGAGCGCGTTAGGATAGGGGTTTCCACTTCCATGAACGCTTCTTGATCTTCCAAAAAGCGACGGGCAGCTTGGATGGTGCGATGGCGCAGTTGCAAGTTTTTGCTCATCCGTTCGCGGCGTAGATCCAGGTACCGATACTTCAACCGCAGTTCTTCTCGCACGGTTTCATTTTCTGTGCTAGAGACTTGGAACGGGAGCTGTTTGCGCACAGCACTGAGAATCTCAATCTCATCAGCGTAGATTTCCACTGCTCCGGTGGCGATTTTGGTATTGAGCGACTCCTCCGGGCGTTGGCTGACCCGTCCGGTAACTTTGATCACATACTCATTGCGAATCCCTTCCGCGATCGGGTGAGACTGGGGCGTACGATCGGGATCACTCACAACTTGAACGGTTCCGGTGCGATCGCGCAGGTCTAGGAAAACCACAAATCCATGGTCACGGCGACGATCGACCCAACCAAACAGGGTAACAGTTTCTCCAACATGGTCGGCTCGCACATTTCCGCAATAGTGGCTACGCATAATCCTAGAACTAGAGGTTTAACAAACTAGAAAACTTTTCCATTATGCCAGGGTTTGGCGCGATCAAGCTTGCAAAAGTCTGAACCTCGCCCTAATCAGATCGTTTGAACTAATCAGCCTAGCAAACAGATTCTCCTGGTTCCATCTTGTCCCAGGCGATCGCGGTCATCGAATATTGTAGGAGGAAGTCAGAACCCAACAAGAAATGACTCCCCCACTCCCCCACTCCCCCACTCCCCCACTCCTCTCCCAAAAAGAAGGCTAAACACAAACCCAATCTCCCACCCACCGGGCGTTCCCAATGCAGCATTCAGGATTCAGCCAAATTAGCACGGGCATTGCGGCGTAGCATCGCGGGTTTGATCCGGCGCAGGGCAGAAGCAGGGAAACGGCGATCGTATTCTGAATCGTCGATCGCTGCCAGTTCTACTAAGTTGGGTGACACATTCCAGGGATAGGGCTGAAAGTCTGCAATGTCCGTTTCCTGGGCAAAGCGTTGATTCCAAGGACAGACATCCTGGCAAATATCACAGCCTGCTACCCACCCCTGAAGATTGGCTTTAATATCACTGGGCAACTCATCACTACGATTCTCGATCGTATGGTAAGCAATGCAGCGATTGGCATCTACAACAAACGGTTTAACAATTGCTT
>JAYKGX010000470.1:0-8180 GCA_035285565.1 Synechococcales cyanobacterium | reverse complement strand
ATACCACCCCACCCGCCCTTGTTTAGACCGATTTTGCGACCGATTTTGCAGATGCATGGGGGAGCGTAAACAGATAGGTGATGCCTAACCGCTGGCAAAGCGATCGAATCAAGAGCGGCAGCAGAATCCCCATGGCAATCTCCAGGAAGAGGTGAATGGGGGCGAAGTCCACATGTAAAAACTTTTGCAGCAGAATCCGACAGCCCGCAATCATCAACAGGTGTAGTACATAGATTTCTAACGTTGCTTTGCCAAGCACTTTAAAAAAGGAGCAAATCTGGAATTTGGCAAATAGAATGGCCACGCCTAGGGTGGTAGCAGAACCTACGATCGCCGCTAGGGGAATCATCCAAGGACTGTGCAGATAGGGTGAAAAAGTGTCCCAGGTAATTGCCCCATAGCCTAGGAAAATGAACCCTAGGAAGGTGGGAATGTGCCAACCCTGGAAATAGCGATCGAGACGGGCAGGTACAATAATCAGACCTAGGGCAAAGTAAATCACATGGTCTCGCAAGCTGCCAATAATCGAATGATCGGGAGCTGGAATCCAAAATTGAGTCAGATGCAGACCGATTGCCAGCAACAAGACTTCCCGGTCAGACCAGCGCAGTTTCACCAGGAGTCGATAGCCGACCATGAAGATAAATAGACTATAGAGAAACCAAAACTGCCCAATCGGTTCATACCAAATTTTGCCTAAAATCGTCCAACCCAAATGTTCGTTGGTCAGTTGCGACAGTTGAATGCGCACAAACGATTCTATTACAGACCAGATGAGATAGGGGTAGAGAATGGTTCGTACTTTATCCAGCGTAAATTTCCCTACTGGACGATGTACCGAACTTCTCACCAACATTCCAGAAATAATGAAAAATAAGGCCATATGGAAGGTGTAAATCCATTCATGCAGCCATTGCCAAGGTGAATTGTTGGTCAAAATTGAACTATTGGCGAGTCCTGCGATCGTATGCCCCACCACTACCAGCAAAATCCCAATTCCCTTTGCATAATCTAACCACTGATAGTAAGTCTTTTTAGCGTCATGCGTTTTGGGGGAAGCAAGTGGCTCTTGCAACGGGAGATCGGAGGGATGCGACATGGATGGATGGGGGATAAATGATGCCTGTAGTCTAAGAGGTTTTTGGGGCTGGGGCATTCTTCTCAAGATAGATTGAGATTAATGCTAATTGTATATTTATATCTATGCCTTGAATGAGTCTGGAATCTTCTCGGTTCAGCGAGGTAAGACAACGGATGGGGGATCTTATTCTCTAAAGTTGAGAGATGGGAAAATCATCTTTTCAACCCTTGAATTTCAGTAAAATTAATTGCAGTAAAATCATCATTGCGATCGCTTTGAATGCTGGGAAAGGAATCCCAAAAAATAATTCTAAGAATGATCTAATTTCTGATCGGTTTGAGGGAGAAATTGGATTTCTTTTTAGCCGCAGTTCTGGCAGAATTCTGTCTGGAGAGACTGAACCGGAAGAAGTGGGATGAATCCCTGTCTCGATCGGGGTTTGCCTTGGTTAAAATTGCAGGTTTTTATGGTAAAATCAACTGATCCATTCCCTTAAAAAGGCGCTATAATTAAGCGCCCTACCTTGGGTGAAAACAGGGTGGAAATAGGGTAAAAATTGCTGCTTTTGGAGTATCCCCATTATGACCTTTGCGCAAGAGCCAAGCCAGGAACGGATTGTCCCTACCGATCTGCGAAATGAGATGCAACGGTCTTATTTGGAATACGCCATGAGCGTAATTGTGGGACGTGCGTTGCCCGATGCGCGAGATGGGTTGAAGCCCGTTCACCGTCGTATTCTCTACGCCATGCATGAACTGGGGTTAACCCACGATCGCCCCTTCCGAAAATGTGCCCGTGTGGTGGGGGAAGTGCTCGGGAAATATCACCCCCATGGCGATACAGCAGTTTATGATGCTTTGGTGCGGATGGCGCAGGATTTTTCCATGCGATCGCCCCTGATTGATGGGCATGGGAACTTTGGTTCGCTAGATAACGATCCGCCCGCTGCTATGCGTTATACGGAATCTCGCTTGACAGCGTTGACCGCACATGCTCTTTTGCAGGATATTGAGGCGGAAACCGTCGATTTTGCCGATAACTTCGATGGTTCGCAGCAAGAACCCACCGTGTTGCCGTCTCGGGTACCGCAGCTATTACTGAATGGGTCTGCTGGGATTGCCGTGGGCATGGCGACCAATATTCCGCCCCACAACCTGGGAGAGTTAATCGATGGGTTAGTGGCGCTGATTCATAACCCCGAGCTGACGGATCTGGAATTGATGGAGTATGTGCCGGGACCAGACTTTCCCACGGGGGCACTGGTGGTGGGTAAAGCAGGCATTCGCGAGGCCTATACCACCGGGCGGGGTTCGATCACAATGCGGGCCGTGGCAGCGATTGAAACCATTGAACGACGTGGCGCACCGGACAAAGATGCCATCATTGTGACGGAATTGCCCTACCAAACCAACAAGGCAGCATTGATTGAAAAGATTGCTGAATTGGTGAACGATAAGAAATTAGATGGCATTTCCGATATCCGGGATGAGAGCGATCGCGATGGGATTCGGATTGTGATTGAACTGAAGCGCGATGCCTATCCCCGTGTGGTGTTGAATAATCTCTACAAGCAAACCCCGCTGCAATCTAACTTTGGCGCAAACATGTTGGCGTTGGTGAACAACGAGCCGCAGTTACTCACGCTCCGGGAATTTTTGCAAACCTTCCTGGATTTCCGGATTGAGACGATCATCCGCCGCACCCAATATCAACTGCGCAAGGCGGAAGAGCGGGATCACCTGTTGCAGGGTTTATTGACCGCTTTAGCCAACTTAGATGCCATTATTGATCTGATTCGTCATGCTCCTGATGTGGCGATGGCTAAGCAGCAGTTGATTGAAAACTACAGTTTGTCGGAAGCGCAATCGGATGCCATTCTGCAAATGCAATTGCGGCGGTTGACAGCATTAGAAGCGGAAAAGATTCAGCGAGAACATGATGAACTGCAACGTCAAATTGCCGATCTTGAAGATATTTTGGCAAAGCGCGATCGCATTCTCGCCATCATTGAAACGGAAGTGGGGGAAATCAAAAAAAACCATGCTACCCCGCGCCGCACCCGCATTGAACAGGGTGAAGATGAATTCATGGATGAAGATTTGATCGCCAATGAGAAGTCGATCATTCTGATTACGGAGCAGGGATATGTGAAGCGAATGCCTGTGGATACGTTTGATGCCCAGAGTCGCAATACACGCGGCAAAGCTGGGGCAAAGATGAAAGAAGATGATGCGGTTGAACATTTTGTCACCTGTTGCGATCACGACGCGGTGCTGATCTTTAGCGATCGAGGTGTAGTCTATGCCATCAAGGCCTACCAAATTCCCACCTGTTCTCGCACGTCCCGAGGCACGCCGATCGTTCAGCTTTTGCAGGTGACCCATGAAGAGAAGATCACCTCTGTCGTTCCTGTGAGCGAATTCCGGGATGATGTGTATCTCGTTATGCTGACTCAGAAGGGCTTTATTAAGAAAACGGCACTCTCGGCGTTTAGTAATATTCGTGCCAATGGGTTGATTGCCATTTCTCTAGAGGAGGGCGATCAATTGCGTTGGGTCAGATTAGCCACGGTGCATGACAGCATCATTGTTGGCTCTAGCTTAGGTCGGGCGATTCACTTCCGAGTGAATAATGATCAACTCCGTCCGTTAGGTCGAGCGACGCGTGGGGTGCGATCGATGAATTTGCGTGAAGGCGATCGTTTGGTGGGCATGGCGATCGTTTCGAGTCAGATTTTGGCGGAGCAGGCAGCGCTGTTGGAAGCGGCGGGAGATGATGATTCAGAAGAATTAAGTGATGCCAAGAATCAAGGACCTTGGATTTTGGTGGTGACGACTGGCGGGCTGGGCAAGCGCGTTCCTGTGAGTCAATTCCGCTTGCAAAACCGTGCTGGGATGGGCATTATTGCTACCAAATTCCGTAAGAAAGGCGATACCCTGGCAGCTCTGACCATGGTGAATGAGGATGAGGAATTGATGCTGGTGACCAATCGCGGCATTATTATTCGCCAATCTGCCAATGCGATTTCTGCCCAGTCCAGACCTGCTACGGGAGTTCGCTTGCAACGCCTAGATGAGGAAGATTCCCTAGTGGCGGTGGCGGTTGTTCCCATTTCGGGAGAAGTGGCTGAAGAAGGAGAAGAAGGAGAAGAAAGAGAAGAAGAGTAAAACACCGCATTCAAGTTACGATTTTGGATTTGCGATTTTGGATTTTTAATGAACCTCGCGGAATTTCCCATCTGCTGCTGCGATCGAGAAGTTTAAGCGAGGGTTCGTCAAGGTTATCGACTTCCATTCGCAGTCCCTGGAGATCATGCAGACGATCGGCAATCGATCGGGCATTGCAATTTCCCTCAACAGTCTCGGCAATGCATACAGATCGCTGGGTGAACATGCCAAAGCGATCGACTGCTATGAGCAGTCCCTGGAAATCAGGCAGGCGATCGGCGATCGATGGGGCGTGGGTGCCTCTCTTTTCAATCTGGGCAACACCTTAGCCAAACTCGATGAACATTTCAACGCACTCCAAAATTACCAAAAAGCTAAAGCCATTTATGAAGAACTCAAACTCGATTATATGGTCGAGCAATGTAACACAGCTATCTATACCTGTAACCAAACCATCGCTGCTCAACGCCGAACTCCTCCACCCATCATCGATGCTCCACCTGCTGAAAGCATGATCGAATGGTGCGATCGGCAACGTCAACTCAATCAGCCCAAAACCTACACTACTAATCACAACTTTTTTCTCTGGTTTTGCGTGGGAATTGCGATCGTCCTTTTGATTGCTGGGTTGAAGCACTAGATTCGATCCCCCTAGCCCCCTTGATAAGGGGGAACCGAGCCGAAGAGAATTAGAAATTGGAATGCTGGGGCGATCGATTTTGCGATCGTCCATTCTCAAATTTGCGCTCATGTCACATCGATCGCTCACTCATTTAATGGATGACTCACAACATATTCTGTCAACGCCGCATTTAACAACAATCGATAGTCGCGATCACCCCCCCTCTCTCCCTCCCCCCCTCTCCCAATTATTCTCCCAAAAAGATCTCAATAACCAGTTGACTGTCCCACTAAAAATGCTTTCTGGTGTGTTGCTAAGTTAGCGGATTGCCCACAAGCTCCGTGCTAGCCCAACCCCAGGAATCTGGTTCATTCACGTCACCCAAGGCTGCTGTCAACAACCCTGAGTGACTAACCTCTCCGTTGTATCAGGCAACGCAAAGGCTTTGGAGATTTTAACATTTCCAGGCATCCTGCTTGTCACCACAAAACACATCAAGAGGCAGGATGGCCAGGTTTTTGGTTTCCTACAAACCAAAGCCAACCTATTTTGGATTTTGGATTTACGATTTTGGACTGACCTCTCCTGATGCGGGAAAGGTTGGAAATCCTGGTTTTTTGGTTTTCGTCTGAGTCAACCCATTGGTGGATAAACGTTGGTGTAGCTTCTAGATAGAATCCAAAATCCAAAATCTAAAATCATCTCAGTCAACCCATTGGTGGATAACCGTTGGTGTAGCTTCTAGATAGAATCCAAAATCCGAAATCTAAAATCATCTCAGTCAATTGGAGGTTTTTTCATGACTCAATTGAAACGCGATCGCTCACGTAAAGAGCGATCGGGACATTCTGCTGTCAGAAAAGTTGAAATCGGGGGACCCCATGGCGATCGCGATCCCATTCAAGTATGGCTAATTGGCAAACCCAAAGACGTACAAGCAACCATCCACAACTTACACGTTCGCGGATTTGCTGAAACCCATGAATGGAGTCGTCCCAGTCCTTGGAACGCCATCACAATTGAAACACAAACCCAAATGCTGAATCTACCAGAAGGCAACGTCATGAGCGTTTGCACAAAATATTTTCGTAGCAACATCTGTCAACATCGATCGCACTTGTAGCGCCGTTGCAGGAGCCAAGAGCACCCCATTGCGATAATGACCCGTCGCAAAGATGACATTAGACTGGTGGGGCGATCGTTCAATCACCGGAGCAGGACGACCACTCGGTCTGGGTCGCAACCCTTGCCAATGGCGAATTCGTTCTGCCTGAGCTACCTCCGGAAACAGTGCGATCGCCCCTGCCATCAATTGTTCAAACTGTTGGGGATCTGCTACTGGCATAGACGTAGGCTGATCGTCTGACGGAAATTCCACCGTTGCCCCCAGCCAAAAATCCCGCGCATTCAAAGGCACCAAATGAATATCATGTCCGGTTAAAACAGGTTGAAAATCAACTTTGCCCAAGGGGTGGGGCGATCGCAAGTGAATCGCTTGTCCTAAAACAGGTCGAATTTCCAAGGCCACATCACTTAACCCATCGGAGCCAATCCCCGCCGCTACAATTAACTGATCAAAGCCGATCGCCCCATCTTGCCAGCGCACCTGATCCGCTAAAATTTGGGTTGCCGTCACACCAAATTGAAACAACACTCCATTTAACTGTGCTGCTGTAATTAATGCTTGTGTCAACGCTGCAGGATGAATCTGGCGATCGCTAGGAGAATAGACTGCACCAATCACAGTTGCCAAATTAACCTGGGGGCAAGCTTCGGCAAGCCGATCGGCATCCCACCATTCCAAAACCCGCCCCTGACGAGCCTGACGAATTTCAATCAACCGTTGCCAAACAGCGCGCTCCTCCTCAGCAAATTGCAACATCAAAATGCCCTGATGATTCACAGGAATCGACAGTCCCGTTTGGGCTTCCAATTGCGGAATAACGCGATCGTACCAGTCCACCCCCGCCAGCCGCATTTGTAAATTTCGCCCCTTTTCCTTTTTACTAATCGCCGCCATCAACACGCCCAGCGCCGCTCCCGTGGCACCGTTGTAATGGGTCGCATCCGATCGAACCCTGCCCATGTCGCGATCGAGCACGGTAATATGGAACTCTGGAATCTGAGACAGTTCATAGGCGATCGCCGCCCCCACAATCCCTGCCCCCACAATCACAACCCGCATTGGCTCCTTCCTCCCGACAAAAAGAGAGGCCCGATCCGATCGCACCCCTCTGCCATTCGATTCAATTGTTAAGCCATTGGCAGCAATTAAGCCGAGGGCAACAGTGAGAAAAAGCTATCCAGACTCTTCACCAAGCTGCTATAGCCCCGTGCTGCTAACCGATAATCCTTGTCAATTCCGGCTTTGTCAATGGTCACCAACGCCGCTGCGACATCTTTAATCGCTGCCTGCGCTTCCTGACGAGTTTCTGGGAACAATTGCTGAGAAATAAACAGCAACTTAGACCGCAGCTCCCCAAAGGGCCCGTGGACAAAGTTCCGCATGAAAATCCAATCTTCTTTTTCAATCAAACCTTCTAATTCAGTCAGGCGATCGCGCATGGCGTTGACTTCACCTGAGAATTCTTGAATCGTGGCAATTTGCTCCGCCGAGTAGGTACGCGGTTTTGCTTTTGCCTTTGCCATCGCTGGACTGCTAACCGTGATGAACATTGCCATCACAAATGCCAGGGCTAAAGCCAGAATAGACCGAATCTTCGACATAATTCCGAATAATATCCACTCAACACAAACAAATCTGACAAAACCAACCATTTCAATCAGCCAAGACCAGCCCCTGTGATGGTGCGCTCGGCTCCGTAATGCAGTGTATCAAAAGGCGGCACCCAAAATGAGGGATCGTCTTGTATTGTTACGTTTACGACATATTTTGCTGACGTAGAAAGGGCAGCAATGCCTCACTCACCTTCTCATGCCAGTCTTCCTGGACGTAATGCCCCACTTCTGCCAGTTGAATAAAATGCGCTGCGGGGATCCGCTTGGCGATCACCTCGGCCTCGGCTGCAGATAACCAGGGATCTCGCATTCCCCAACCAATCAAAACGGGTTTGCGCCATTGGGTCAGCCCAGTTTCGATCGCCTGACAGGCTTGAGCGAGTCCCATTTTGCTTAGGGTGGCATTCAAAGCCCGCCCCGCATCCCCATCTTTAATCCAAGGCCGACGGTAGATATCCATATCCCGATCTTCGACCCGATAGCCGCCACCCCCTTCCAGGATCCGATCAACCAGTAGAAAATCCTGGGCAAAGGCATCCCCAATCAACGGCAACCCAATCTGCTGAATTTT
>JAYKGX010000469.1:0-3229 GCA_035285565.1 Synechococcales cyanobacterium | reverse complement strand
GCTTGCAGACGAAGCAGTGAAACAATCGGCAGAAACGGTCAAGCTCCTAGATTCCGTCGGCTATATGACTCGATCGATTGAAGCGATCGCCCAAAGTGCCAATCAAGCTGCCCAAGTCGCCCAATCTGCTGAAGAAACTGCCATCACCAGTGAAGCCGAAATGGAACAAACGGTGCGGAAAATGAATGATCTGCGATTGACCATTGATGATGCAGGTCAGAAAGTCAAATTGTTGGGGAACTCCTCCCAGCGGATTACTCGCATCTTGTCGTTGATCCAGGAATTTGCCGCACAAACCGATTTACTTGCCATCAACGCAGGGCTAGAAGCAAGTCGGGCGGGCGAAAATGGGCGTGGATTTTCCATCATTGCTGCCGAAATTGGACAGCTCTCAGCTCGATCGTCAGAAGCCGCCCGCGAAATTGAACAGGTTGTGGAAGGTATCCAGCGTGAAGTGGGGGCTGTGGTAGACTCTATGAACCAGGGGCACCAACAAGCGGCTGACGGAAGTCACACGATCCGCAATACCAAGCAGAGTATGGTTCAGATTGTCCATGTCTCCCAGCGCATTAACCAATTGGTGCAATCTATTTCCCAGACCACTGTCTCCCAGGCAGAAACAGCCCGATCGATTCAATACCTGCTGAAAGAGATTGCCCAACTGGCGACCCAAACCTCAGAATCGTCGCAACAAGTGTCTAGCGGGCTACGCCAAACCGCACAAGTCTCTCAGGATTTGAAGCGATCGGTTGCAGCCTTTAAGATTCAACCCGAAGGAACCTAACCCAACCTACTGGTTAGTCAATCTTGCTTTGAGGGATACATTGTGGGAGGGGGGATAGTCATTCCTGGAGTCCCGACGTCCTCAGCTCTGGATGAAGGTTCAGGGTTACGCCTAACTATCAGTGTTGTTTGCGCGTCGCCCTGAAACGCCCATAAGGTAAGTGCCCGGTCGAACAGACTCATTTCCCTCATCCGGAGACTGTATGCAACGCGCCCAGAGTTCAATGATTCTACGATGCAGTTCCAGCACCTCGATTAACGTCAGGAAATGCATTATGCTAACCGCTGATACAACTCAGCATTTTTTGTCAGCACATGATTTGCTGCATCAACAAACTCAGTCTTTTGAGAATTGAGCCAATCCTCTAGGCTGGCTTTCAATAAAACTTCGATCGCAATCCCATGCACTGTTGCCAAATCTTGTAACTTTAGGAATTGTGTATCTGAAAGGTCAAGGGTAATAGAAGCAAACAGCGATCGCTCTCCTAATATCTCTGGCTCAGGTTTAGTATCTACATCCAGTTGGTAGCTTATTTGTGGAGTGCTGACCTAGCAGCGGAGTCAGCTAATGGCAAAAAGCAGTCTCCCTAGGAAACGTGACCGATGAAGAACTTTCAGGTGTAACCCAACCTAAAGCTTCGAGAGCTTCTGCAACTTCTGGATGCATTTCCCAGAAAAATCGATAGGGATTACGCTCTTTGTATTCGCTCGACCACACAGACCACCATCGATATGTACCAATTTCTCGCTGACTTGGCTCAAATCCTGTTGCTTCACAGAATAACCTTCCTACTTTTATAGCTGCTTCCCAGCAGTTTCTAATATTTATAACATATGGATTATTTTGCAAGCTCTTTTATTTTCTTATCGTTATAAGATACTTTGTTATCTGAAACTGTCACTGCGCCTTGTGTTGTTAATAACCTAAAAACTTCTGCCGCTGCTTCAGGAGAATCTTTGAACTTATTTTTAATGCTATTAAGTAGAGTATCTTTCCTTGCCGGTCTATTTTTACTGTAGGTGACGAGATGCATACAATATATTTTGATTGGTGAGGTTGAAACTACAGTTTCAAATGTAGTTTTTGTAACTTTAGTAGTAGTAGTTTCCTTTTCTTCTTTTTTGTTGCCTATACGTTCTGCCGAACGTTCCTGACCTTTAAGTAAATTTACAACATGATCTAGGTCAGTATCATTTGAAATGATTACAAAATGTGTTTCTTTATGCAACTGTTGCATTAAGACTCCAGCAAAAAAGCAAATACCAAAATCTGCTGCATTTTTACCACCACTTGTCATCTTAAAAATTCTTAACTTATTTAAACTCACCGTTGCACTTAGTGGGATGAGCCAGTCAAGAGGTATTTTTGCTCCGGTCTGTGCATAACAAATCACAACTTGTGAGAATTGTTCTAAGTTTTCTTGTAGCTGATCAATTTGACCAGGACAATTTTCTAAGTCAATCAACAGTACTCTACCCACATCATCATTTTTATTGGTACTTTGATTGTTCTCAAGCATCGTTCTTCATGAATATAAGCTTGCAAAACAAGCTAACAAAAATGAACACCTAAACGCAACTACTCTACTGATGCGCTTGCAGCAAAGTTAATCAGCCTAACGACAAGTTCACCTGCTACGAGTTGATTTGGCTGAAAACAGTGTAGCATTTCAAGTCGGGTGCGAAGACGGGTTAGGCTGGGCTAATGGTGAAGTTTTCCTTTCATTTCTGCTCCAAACAACTGCCCACGAAACAAACTGAAAAGCCGATCGCCCTTGCCTTGACCAACAATTCCGAAAAGCCGATCGCTCTTACCCTAACCAACAATTCCCAACGGATCGATCGCCCCAACACACCACCCTACTTGCCTTCGCGGACGTACTAAGGGTGATCGCACCCACCCAATTTGCTCTGACCCCAAGCGATCGCTCTCAGGCTGCAACGCACAGATCAATGTTGCTAGAACCTCAACCGACAAGTCCGCGCCGAATATGGACTGGCAGTCACTGTTGCAATGGAAGAGCGATCGTTGCCAACCACCATGTCTGATTACTAAACGCACCACTCAAACGGGTGAGTATCTCTGTCTGCGAGAATGCTGGATGAGCAGTGCTGAAACAAGGAAAAAGATGGATCTACAACCTAGTATACTCCTCGATCACCCCCCCTCCCCCCCTCCTCATTCAACCTGTGTTTCACCCAACTAAAAATTGCTGCAAGACGCATTCCCAGAACCATGATTCCCAAAAAACTCACAAAAAATGGAGCCTTGTACAAAGCTCCACTGGCATAACGCGTTTCTTTTTAGACAGATTTATCTAACAATGGTTCGGACAGAATTAAGGGGCTATGATGCCGTAGGAGCGTAGGTTTGGGTAGTTAGGATGGGATTTAATCAAAGTTGGGTCTAAATCTAACTCTGAAATAAACCTCGAAAGCAGATGGT
>JAYKGX010000468.1:0-3631 GCA_035285565.1 Synechococcales cyanobacterium | reverse complement strand
GATTTCATTTTGAGTTATGGCAAGCCCTCGCGGTTGATTCAAACCCCGATCTTCTCCCTCGTCGAAGCGAAACGGCAAGATCTGGAACTGGGATTGGGGCAATGTGTGGCTCAGATGGTGGGAGCACAGATTGTGAATCAAAAGCATCACCATACCTACCCAGTAATTTATGGATGCGTGACCACGGGCGAACTCTGGCAATTTCTGCAATTGGAAGGGACAGTGCTTTCTATTGATCTGCGCACCTATGCACTCAACAGTGAACTGCCGCTGATTTTAGGTATCCTGCAAACCATTTGCGATCGCATTGCTCAGGAGGTTCTCATTGCCTAAACCTTAGAATTGTAGATTCAATAATAATCTATACAGAAATTTTTCGTCATATTGCATCTCTTTCCTCTCGCCTGTTAAAACTATGACCCTCATCCAAGAAAAAACCCTCGCTCTGCAAGTTCGTCAAGACTTTCCCATCCTGCACCAGCAAGTCAATGGGCATCCCTTGGTCTATCTGGACAATGCCGCCACCTCGCAAAAACCCCGCGCTGTTTTAGATGCCTTACAGCATTATTACGAATTTGATAATTCCAACGTTCACCGGGGTGTACATACCCTGAGTTCGCGGGCCACCGAAGCCTATGAAACCTCCCGTGATAAAGTAGCAGCCTTTGTCAATGCCCGATCGCGGGATGAAATTGTCTTTACCCGCAATGCCTCAGAAGCAATTAATCTGGTCGCCTACGCCTGGGGCATGAACTTCCTCAAACCGGGCGATGAGATCATTCTGACGGTCATGGAGCACCATAGTAATCTCGTGCCTTGGCAATTTGTGGCACAGCGCACCGGAGCAGTGTTGAAGCATGTGCATCTCAGCGCCGAAGAAAGCTTTGACTTTGAGCATTTCCAGTCGCTCTTATCTGAAAAAACCAAGTTAGTTGCCTGCGTTCATGTCTCCAATACCCTTGGTTGTATCAATCCCGTTGAAAAAATTTGTGCAGCGGCCCATCAAATCGGTGCCAAGGTGTTAATCGATGGGTGCCAAAGTACGCCCCACCTGCCAATTGACGTACAGGCGATCGACTGTGACTGGTTTGTGGCCTCTGGTCATAAAATGTGTGGTCCAACGGGAGCCGGATTTCTCTACGGCAAAGAAGCAATCCTAGAAGCCATGCCGCCATTTTTGGGTGGGGGGGAAATGATTCAGGATGTCTTTCTCACCCATTCCACCTACGCTGAATTACCGCACAAATTTGAAGCCGGAACCCCCGCGATCGCCGAAGTGATCATGCTAGGGGCAGCGGTGGATTACCTGAGTGCGATCGGCATGGATCGAATTCATGACTATGAACAGGAATTGACGGCTTACCTCTATCAACAGTTAGCAACGGTTCCCAACCTGCGCACCTACGGGCCTCAGCCCAAAGCAGATGGATCTGGACGCGCCGCCTTGGGAACCTTTAACTGCAAGGGGTTACATGCCAACGATCTCTCCACGTTATTGGATCAATCCGGTGTAGCAATTCGATCGGGGCATCACTGCACCCAGCCATTACACCAAGCCCTGAATACCACCGCCACCGCCCGCGCCAGCCTGTATTTCTACAACACCCGCGAGGAAATTGATACGTTTATCAAAGTGTTGCAGGAGACGATCGCCTTTTTCGCTGATTTACTATAGGAGCCACAAGCGTTCGGGGCGTGGGATCAACTGGAGCAGATGGGATAGACTGTCAAGTGAAGCAGGCGATCGATCGCTTGTCAGAGTCCCCTAAACTGATGTCTCCTATGCTCTCTCTCTTTCACCGCGCCCAGCAATATGAGGAAAAGGTGGCGATCGCCACGCCGGATGGTCAGTTCACCTATGCCCAACTGCTAGTTCACTCCGCCCAAGTGGCGACCTTACTGTTAGCGGGTCGGATCGATCTACAAGAGGAGCGGGTTGCCTTTCTGGTTCCTGCTGGGTTTGACTATGTAGTCACGCAATGGGGCATTTGGCGATCGGGTGGCATTGCAGTTCCCCTCTGTGTGACCCATCCCTATCCGGAGTTGGCTTATGTGATGGCGCAATCGGGCGCGACGATTCTGGTAGCCCATCCTCAATTTGCTGCCATGGCACGATCGCTAGCAGAAGGTCATCCCTGCCGGGTGATTTTGACTTCAGATTGGCAAGCATCAGATTGGCAAGCAGACGCTACCGCCCGATCGATCGCCTCTTTGCCGAACCTCACACTCGATCGCCGTGCGTTAATTCTCTACACCAGCGGCACCACGGGCAAACCCAAAGGCGTAGTCAGTACCCATGGCAACTTGGAAGCCCAGGTCACCAGTTTAGTCAGCGCTTGGGGCTGGACCGAAGACGATCGCATTTTACATGTTTTACCATTGCATCACATTCATGGCATTGTTAACGTTCTGACCTGTGCCCTGTGGTCTGGTGCGTTGTGTTATATGTTGCCAAAATTTGATGCAGAACTAGTTTGGCAGCATCTCTGTAGCGGTGGAATCACGCTATTCATGGCAGTGCCAACGATCTACACAAAGTTAATCACCGCTTGGGAAAAATGCGATCGCGCCGAACAAGAGCGCAGAAGGGAAGGCTGTCGGGCTATCCGGTTGATGGTCTCTGGGTCAGCAGCTTTGCCCGTGCCGATTCTGGAGCAATGGCAGCACATCACCGGACATTTTTTATTAGAACGCTACGGCATGACGGAAATTGGCATGGCGCTCTCCAATCCATTGCAGGGCGATCGGCAAGCAGGTTCAGTTGGCAAACCCTTACCCCAGGTGCAGGTGCGGCTGGTGGATGAACAAGGTCAGGCAGTGCCGCCCGGTGTGCCAGGAGAAATTCAAGTTCAAGGACCGGGCGTATTTTTAGAATATTGGCAAAATCCCACTGCAACAGCAAAAGTCTTTCGCGATCGCTGGTTCTGCACAGGAGATTTAGCAGTTGTGGAGGACGATCGCTACCGTATTTTAGGTCGCATCAGTGTGGACATTATTAAAACCGGCGGCTACAAAGTTTCAGCCCTGGAAATTGAAGAAGTGCTGCTGACCCATCCGCAAGTGCAAGAATGTGCCGTGGTGGGAGTGCCTGATCCAGAATGGGGCGAACGGGTCTGTGCAGCTTTGGTCTTGCGATCGGATACAACGGTCAATTTAACTCATTTGGCAATGAATTTAGAACCGTCCCTGAATTTAGAAACCCTCCGATCGTGGGCTAAGGAACGGATTGCTCCCTACAAAGTACCCACTCGGCTAATCATTCTGGAAAGCCTGCCCCGCAACGTGATGGGTAAATTGACTAAACCTGCGATCGTTCAGCTCTTCGGATATTCGAGAAGTTGAATTTCAAAAGTTCAACTTCTGCTACGGAGGTTGAGTCCTAAACTACCGACCACCTGCCATAAACGAAGTAATTGGATCAATCGTCACTTCTGCAACAAATCCCCCTTGATTATTGGAAGTATCGCGATCGTTGACTAAGAAATAGACAGTTCCACTCTGCTCTGCAAAAAAGCTCTTCATTGCACCACCATGCTCCCACTGAGTTCCACCCACGGAAACCAACAGTGCGCCATGGGATAAGTTGCGGACTCGGTTGTAGTTGGGAGAGGCATCAGACAACCCCTCTGGA
>JAYKGX010000467.1:0-4389 GCA_035285565.1 Synechococcales cyanobacterium | reverse complement strand
TTGGCGGCAAGCTCCGGTCTCGCAAATTTGACAATCAAGCCGTGGAGCTATTGCTCCAATGTGTGGCGCTGAATCGCATGATCCAGATCGCTAAACCGGATTCTGTCTGCCTTGAAGCATAGGAATTCCTACCTTTATTCCAATCGTGTTGCTTATTTTTGATTCATGCAACAACGCCCCATCTTGGTTGAAATCAGCCAGTCCTTGAATCTGCCAATTCTGACTTGGTGCCTCAAAATCCTTACGATCGACAATCTGAGTCCCATTCAGGATCCAGGTATGTACCATGCCTGAGCTATGTCGCCAAAGGATATCAGTCTTACCATCTTGGTTGAAATCAGCCAGTCCTTGAATCTGCCAATCTGCCCCTGGCGCTTCAATATCCTTACGATCGACAATCTGAGTACCATTCAATATCCAAGCATGAACTTGACCTGAGCTGTGCCGCCAAAGGATATCCGTTTTGCCATCTTGGTTGAAATCAGTCAGTCCTTGAATTTGCCAAGCCTGACTCGGGGTTTCAAAGTCCCTGCGATCGACAATCTGAGCGCCATTCAGTATCCAAGCATGAACTTGACCTGAACTATGTCGCCAAAGGATATCTGTTCTGCCGTCTTGATTGAAATCTAGCAAAGGTTTTGAGGTACTGCCTAAAGCGAGTGGCGTACTGTCGAAAGGATTGAGTGCTTGATTAAATATGGGCATATTCATGTTATTCTCCTTCAATTCAACGACAGAATGAGACTGAAAGAATCAACAACAGGTAAGTTCAATGGCAGATACATTGAAGGGTCTTCTGATTCAGAACGTCTATGTGATTGTTTCTGGACTGATACGATAGATTATTCAAATTTTGAAAGTTTTTGATTAATTTACTAGCTACCCGCAACGGGAACTATCAACTATTTCAAATTTCTGAAAAACGATCGCACCTGGGGAAAAGGGCGATCGCATCTCTAACAAAACATTAGATACTAATTAGCGTGGATTCGTCCAACCAACAACGCTTCCAGCATACTGATCCATATTTATCCAATCAGTTGTATGAACATGAGTATTTGGAGCACCTCCATTTTTATTGGAGTCCATCAACTTAATTTGCCGTTGACCATTGAAAGAGCGAGATTCCAGAACAATCCCAACATGCCCATATACTTCCCATTTTCCTGTACTCGTGAAAGAAATAATTGCACCACGCTTAGGTAACCCTTGGTTGGTTAATGGTTCAAATAAATCAGGGTGCTTGCTAGCTACTCCACCAGCAACATCTCTACCGTGACCATAGGCTCTCACAGCCGTGCTTTTGTTAAAGAAGACTTCCTGCAAGTAGCGTACAACTAGCGTGACACATTGCCCTCGCGAGTCCCAACCTAGATTGTCAAGACGTGAAATTTTATACTGACCGTTTGCCCAACGGAAGAACTCCTCCGCTTTTGGATTACCAGTTGTTGGAGGAGGATTGCTAGGATTGCTATTGTTAACCACCCAAGGTACACCATTAGGAGCAACTGCAATTCTCACAGCACTACCGGGAATCTTCTGCCAAGCGTTTCCTGCTCGTTTGTAAATGCCAAATCCTCCAGCCTCTACATTATTTCCAATCACTGCCAGGGAACCATCTGCACCAACAGCAATATCTTTCGCTCGACCACCTACCAATTGCCATCTCCCATTGCCATCCCCAATGAAAATTTCATCATGGCTATTGACCGCAGCAGGACGACCATCAGGCAAAACAGAAATCGCCGTAATCCCACCTGCAATCCCTCGCCAACCTGAACCTGTCCATTGATAAACGCCATATCCCCCTGGAACTGCATTACAGCCAACCACCCATAACGCGCCATTCGCACCAACTCCCACATCTCTGGCGCAACCAGCTAAACGTTGCCAGTTCCCATTGCCATCCCCCCAAAAGATAGCACCTGTATTATTGACAACAACAGGATTTCCCTTAGGTCCCACAGCAATTCGGGTTGCTCCTCCTGGAATTCCCCGCCAGTTACTACCACCTTGCCAGTTGTAAATTCCGTACCCTCCAGGCGTTTCATTACACCCAATCACCCAAACAGCACCATTAGCACCAACACCAACATCCTTTGCACAGCCTTTAACGTGATTCCAGGTATTTTGGCTACCGAGTTGAAAAATATCTCCAGCTTTCGCCGATGTATCCAAAGAAACTACAACAGTCAAAAAGCTAGCGATCGCCAGACCGACAGAAGACAGTTTGTTCATTAGACCGACAGAAGACAATTTGTTCATTACAGCCATAGTTGTGTGATTGAAAGACAATGGTTGATAGGAGTCAGAAGGTTGAACTTCCCCCTTATGTAGAGATATCGGGTCTGTCTCCCTCAATTATTCAAATTGGAAAAACTTTTTTGGCGCATCTAGTCAAGTGTTATTCCAAAAGGTTGCAGCCTTCTCGGTCCAATCAGCATTCCAAGCAGAAAACCGATCGCCCTTTCCTCCAAATGCGATCGTCCTTGAACATCTGTGAGTTTGATAACTACCTCATTCAAATCAAGCCAACTTGCTATACTGAGATAGCCCAAACATCTTGGAGCAACAACCATGGTTCGTCTAGATGTCTTTCCCAGCAACCTCTACAGCGACGAACCTCCCTTGGAAACTGACCTGCATCGCCGCCAAATTGACTTACTGATCCGACTTTTAGAATACTGGTGGTGCGATCGCGATAATTTCTACATTTCCGGCAACCTGACGGTCTACTACAGCGCCACCCAAACCAAAAAGCGAGACTTTCGGGGACCCGATGTCTTTATCGTTATTTACGCTGGTTTGCGACCGATGGCACGCTAATTCCCCTCCCGGAGGAAATTGAGCGACAGGCTAAGGAACGTCTGGAAGCCTATCTGCGATCGCAAGGGATGGACCCTGATCAGTTGGAATGAATTGGACAGGAGTCGGTCACGCAGTGTGGCACAAGCAGTATTGAATTCTTGACTCAATGGAGCGATCGTGGATTTCCGGGTGCTCAACAAGCCACCTCAGCTATAATGGCTCCATAACACCACGAGAGGTTCAAACCATGACCGTTGTCGAACAAGTCATCGCCGCTCTCACCAACCTGCCCGATGAACAGCAAGCGATCGTCCTGGACTTTGTTGAATTCCTCCGATATAAGCAACAGGAATCGATCTCATCACAACCCGAGGGCGATCGCACACAACCTAATCGAAATCAGATGCGAGAAATTTTAAAGCAAGTGGCTGGCTGTATGCAAAATGCTCCGGCTGACCTCTCAACCAATCCTGTGTATATGGAAGAATTTGGTCAATAATGGATTCTATCATTCTGGATACAGGACCACTTATTGCCTATCTCAATCCACATGACAGACATCATCAATGGGCTATTAAAATTTTATCTAGTGTGAATCTCCCCTTACGCTCTTGTGAAGCTGTCATTGCTGAAGCCTATTTCTTATTACGTCGTGATCACATTGCTGCAGATGCCTTAATGCGCTTACTTGAAGCAGGTATCATTCAAATTCCATTCAGCTTAACCCATGAAATCTTTGCTCTGCGAGAATTAATGCGTCGCTACCAGTCAGTCCCCATGTCACTTGCAGATGCTTGTCTTGTGAGAATGTCGGAGTTAGATTCCAAATCCAAAGTTTTGACCCTGGATAGTGATTTTCTCATCTATCGTCGCGATCGCAATGCCATTATTCCGATCATCATGCCTTGACCAGGAACGAAAACGATCGCCCTTCCAACAAAGCACGATCGCAATTTCAATGAAGACTTACAGCCGTTTTTAGATCAATCAGCCACGTCCCCCTCCCCCCCTCTCCTCATTCAAACTGTCTTGCACCCAACTAATAATTACTGTAATTTCAAACTTTCTAGCGCCTGAGCCACCCCATTTGCTGGGCAACCTGCGGAGTCAGACAAACCACATTGCCCTGCCATTCCCGACAAATGCGATCGCCCTGCCGATCAGGCTGACTCCATTTCTGCCAATTCAAATTAAACGCAGGAGGCTCTTGAGATGCTTGCCCTTGTACAGCTTGATGAGGACTAGGCGGTTGCTCGATCGGTTCAAAGCCACCCGCATAGGCGATCGAAGCTTGAAAACTCTGATAACTGATCAGGGCAGAACTCGCCAACACCGATAAAACTAAGGAGCGAACTTGTTGAGACATAACGGATACCTGAACTGATGTAAAAGAAGTGCGATGGCAAAGAATTGCGATCGCCTGTTCATTTCTATATCCGTCTGAATCAGCTTCATTATTCAAATCACCCTTCATCTGGATGGCAGACCTGGTCGGATCCGTTGACTACTCTCTAGTAGTTAGTTAATCTTGCTTTGAGGGATGAATGGGGGGAGGAAGAGGGGGAGGGGGGGAGGGGGAGA
>JAYKGX010000466.1:0-3392 GCA_035285565.1 Synechococcales cyanobacterium | reverse complement strand
TGGCAAAATTCCGTAAAAACTATCTCTACGATATTTTCCGCAAACGCTGGCAATGTTATGGACCGGATGGCTCGCTGATTTGTATGGCGAAGGAAGATTCCCTGGAACTGGCATTGCTACGCCGATTTCTCGGCACATTTTTTGGCATTCTCCGTACCAATTTCATTATTGTGAAAGAGCAGGATCACCAACTTCTGGGGCAGTTCAATCGAAAATTTACCATCCTCGATCGCTACGTGCTAGACATGAGCGCAGATCCCAAGAAAACCCTTGATCGTAGAATTGCGATCGCCCTTGGGGTAATGCTGGATACGGGCGAACGGCGGTAGAGACGTGCCGCTGGCACGTCTCTACCCTGATCATGGGGTCAGCAGGATTAATTGCAATTGTTGGAATTCCCGCACGCGATCGATTGACAGTCCAACCTCGTTGATGATGTCTGCCACGGTACGCGTTTGATTGCCATCGCAGGCTTTCATGAATTGCAGTTCTGGCTCCGATAGCGTAATTAACTGGTAGTCATAGTTGAATAAATGCGTACCTTCCCAGCCATCCATGCAGGGGTTGCGATCGGGAATCGCTTGTAACAAGGTTGCATCCTCAGCCCAATCAGTTTTGTGGAACGGCGGCTTGGCCAGGAAAAATTCATAGTGGGCAAAGGAAGTGGGGTCGAGAATTTCTGCCAACCGGTAGCGATCGCGATCGGTCAGTCCAGCGGCCCTTGCCATCAATTCCGGTGACTGTCCGAGAGAGCGATCGAGCTGCCACAATTTGGGATTGGAAAACCCAACAAATTCCAGCCCCGATGCATCAATTAATTCAAATACGGTATGGACGTTGTAATCAATTTCCTGGGGATGAACGTACATATCAGCAAAGCATTCATCCTTCGTATTTTCCATCGCCCAGCGTTCCTGCTCCCGTTGCTTGAGGCGATTTTTTTCTGGCAGGGATGCAAAAATTTGCCGTCCTACCTGCACCCCATCGCGATAGTCGCCCCGTTTTTCTGCCTGCAACAGGGCGATCGCTTCTTGCATTAATTTAATTTCCCAACGTCCCAGTTCGCCGTAGACAAAGATATGCAACAATCCACCAGGTGCCAATTTCTTTGCCAGGGCTTGAATGCCACGAATGGGATCAGCCGTATGGTGCAGCACGCCCACACAGTTAATCAGATCAAACTCTCCTGACAATTGATCCACATCAAACAAACTGAGGTGATGAAATTCTGCCCGCTCGCCCACACTGCGCCGACACCGTTCCCTTGCCACTTCCAACGCACCCGGACTAAGGTCGATGCCCACCACCTGTGCCTGAGGGTTGAGATGCACTAAATATTCCGTACCGCAGCCTGTCCCGCAGCCTGCATCCAAAATTCGGACATCCTGGCGATCGGGTTTTCGTCCGCTGCAAAAGCCATAGGCTGCCAACCAATTCAAACGCCAGTTGTAGCCAGGGGGCGGTTCATCCAGCATCGGTTCCGGCGGAAAAGGATAGGTATTGTAAAGTTCTGCTACCGCTGTACTGACGGTTTGAAGCCGGGTTTCTTGGCTAGGGGTTTCTTGGCTAGAGGTTTCTTGGCTAGGGGTTTCTTGAAGGTTCATTTTGTTAGCACCGATCGCTTGCACATCAACCATAGATACCGATAGGGAAATTTCAAACAATTTTTGATCACGATCCCATTTACCACTATCCCATGCTGGGGAACCTTCGATCGCATGAACGCCTCAACCTGACAATTCTTATCAAAAATTTTATTTTGAATCACCAAAATCTATCCCAGGAGCGATCGATCTTTTCAGATTGGGGGCGATCGATTTGGGGGGGATCGATTTTCCCATCCCGTCGTAGAGACGTTCCGGCGGAACGTCTCTACCAGATTTACCATCAACCCGAAATATTTCATTTTGCCATTGCCCCATGCCCCCTTTCGCCAATTTTTCCCCACCCCTTGACTTTTGGTGAAATACACTATAAAAAAGAAATAGGAATTCCACAAAAACTGATAAATTGTCTGCCCTACTAGGAACTTCCCCTATGACGATCGCATCGGCTCTCGATCTACCCAATTCTGACTATACTCTGCTGACGGATCTGTATCAGCTAACGATGGCAGCTTGCTACATTGGTGAAGGTCTAGATCAACGTCCCGCCAGCTTTGAATTATTTACCCGACGGTTGCCGCCCGATTTTGGCTATCTCATAGCCATGGGATTGGAGCAGGCGCTGCATTATTTGGCAACCCTGCACTTCACGTCTGATCAAATTGCCAGTTTACAAGCCACCGGAATTTTTGCCCATGTGCCCGATCGCGTTTGGGAGGTGCTAGCCAACGGGCGGTTTACAGGCGATGTGTGGGCCGTTCCTGAAGGGACTGTTGTGTTTGCCAATCAACCCTTGTTGCGGATTGAAGCCCCGCTCTGGCAAGCCCAATTGGTGGAGACGTTGTTGCTGAATACCTTGAATTACCAGACTCTGATTGCCACCCGTGCTGGGCGGATTCGGGATGTCGCAGGGGCAGAAGCAACTCTGTTGGAATTTGGCACCCGGCGAGCCTTTAGTCCTCAAGCAGCACTCTGGGCAGCTCGGGCATCGTTGGCAGCAGGATTTAATGCAACCTCAAATGTGCTGGCGGCGATCGCCCTAGGACAAAAACCAGCCGGAACGATGGCTCATGCGTTGGTGATGGCGATCGGGGCATTGGAAGGTCACGAAATGGAAGCCTTTGCAGCTTTTCATACCTACTTTCCGGGTGCGCCGCTGTTGATTGACACCTACGACACGATCGCCGCTGCCCAGCAGTTGAAAACTCGTATGGAAACTGAAGGAATGGCGCTATCGGGGGTGCGTATTGATTCTGGCGACTTGGCAACCCTCTCCCAGCAGGTAAAAGCCCTTTTGCCCCAAGTCCCAATTTTCGCCAGTGGAGATTTGGATGAATACCGCATTGCTGAACTGCAAGCGGCTGAGAGTTGCATCGAAGGCTATGGCATTGGGACGCAGTTGGTAACGGGTACTCCTGTGAATGGCGTGTATAAATTGGTGGAGATTGATGGGATCCCCGTGATGAAGGCTTCCCCCGGCAAAGTGACCTATCCCGGCAAAAAGCAGATTTTTCGCAGTCTCGCCGCTGGACAATTTCAGAGCGATCGCCTGGGCCTCCAATCCGAATCCCCCCTTCCCGGAGAACAGCCTGTCTTGCAACTCGTGATGCAGCAGGGTCAACGCCTTGCTCCGTCCGAACCTCTTAGCCAAATTGCCGATCGCACCCGCCAGTCCATCCAGCAACTACCCGCCCCCCTGCGCCAACTGCGTCACCCCCCCGCGATCGCCCCCCGCCTCACCCCCGCCCTGCAAGATCTCACCGATCAAGTGCAAAAACGCATCAACCC
>JAYKGX010000465.1:0-2734 GCA_035285565.1 Synechococcales cyanobacterium | reverse complement strand
ATTCCCACCCACCCCCTTTGCCCATAGGAAATTCCCATTCGAGTCCAACTTACTGACAAAGATATCGGTATCCCCTTTGCTGGTCAGGGGGCTGGTACTTATCCCTGGGTCAAAATCGACGGTTTGGGAGAATTCCCCAGTCAGATAAACATTCCCACTCGTATCTACCTCTAGGCTTGTGACATAGCCTAATTCACTGCCCTCCATGCTTTTTGCCCAGACGAGGTTGCCGTTACCGTCCAACTTGGTAACAAACATGCTGGTGGAACCCGTGGCATTCAGGTTCGCCACCCCTGTACCAGGATCAAAATCTACCTTATCGGCAAAGCCCCCTGCCAGATAGATATTGCCAGCAGAGTCAACGCGAATCGCCTGGGCAACATCTTCACCAATGCCACCAATCCGTTTCACCCAGAAAAGATTTCCGCTGGGATCAGACTTGGTGACGTAAATATCATGCTCTCCAACACTGGTCAGCGATGCCACGCTAGATCCTGGATCAAAGTCTGCAGTTCCTTGAAAATACCCAGTGGTGTAGACATTGCCTGCCAAATCCACAGTGACTTCCCGAATCGGAGTCACAAATCGTGGTGTGGGCATTCCAATGATTGCCTGCGCTTGGGCAAAGCTGACCTCACTGGTGCTGATCGTTGCAGTTGGAAAAACCACTTGGGGCACTGGCTCGGATACAAGTGAGGCACGCCCTGCACCGATTGTGGAATTGGATAAAGCCCCTGTTTCTAGGGACAATGCATTACTTGATGATGCATTAATAGGCAACAAGGGATTCTGCAGGGATATTGTGGAGGAAGATCCCTGCAACGATATTGAACTCATGTAGATCACCTGACTAAAGCTATTTCAGTAACAATACCTGGTAAGAGAACATTTGAAAAGTCAGATGGAATGCTGAATAAATATAATTTTTAGTCATTAAATCCTATAAACAATATATTTACCAATTGTTCAAATTAATCACGTTAATGCTGGTATTTCATGAATTTTTCTCTCTAAAATTTTAAATAATTGAAGCTGAGGTTACCCCTGCGCAGCCATCATTTTATTAATTTTATTTGCAAGTAGTTAAATCTCTGAAGCGAAAGTTTCCAATTGACAAGCTTTCTATAAATCTTTTAAGTTCCTAAAGAAAAGGCATCCCAAATTGTGGGAAGCAATACCCGATCGCCTCATGAATCCGTTGAGACTGTAACTAACCCGTTGAGACTTTAACTCAACAAGACGATAACTAATAAACTAAGACTATAACTAATAAACTAAGACTGTAACTAATAAACTAAGACTGTCGCGATCGCTTTATCCCCAATCAACTAATCAATGCTGCAGGCATTGAACCACCCCCAACTTCTCCTTGGCTAGACACCGATATGACACTCAGCCCCTCCAGAGGATCACTGAGAGTGGATGAGGAGTCATGCAAATGGGTGTAAAGGGATGCGATAGGATAGAGCCGTTGTCTCACCAGTCTCTTCCTGAATTCCTATGCATACTTGGCAATGGCAAACCTGGAATCAACTGCCCTACCTGACTTGTAGTCTGTTGGAACCTTGGCAGCATGGTTGGTTTACCCAGCACTTTGCACCCCGATCGCCCTTGGAACTGACAGAGCAACTCTATTCCACTGCCCAAGCCTATCGAGTCAAGCAAGTTCATGGCAATGCAGTTCTCGCGCCTTCTGAGATCAGGATTCCCGCGGGGGATGAAAACTGGTCGGATGGGGACGGGGTCATTTCAGAGCAGGCTCAGCAAGCGGTCTGGGTCTGTACGGCAGATTGCACGCCCGTTTTGATTGGAGATGTACACACAGGGCAGGTAGCAGCCGTTCATGCGGGTTGGCGAGGAACCGCACAGAAGATTGTGCCGATCGCAGTGCAACGGTTACTCAGCCAAGGGAGTCGCCTAGCGGATCTGCGGGTGGCGATGGGCCCTGCGATCGCGGGGTCGGTTTACCAAGTGGATGCCGCCGTGGGGCTTGAAACCGCGATGACGATCGCCCCTGAGGTGCAAACACTGCCAGCGGAAGACGCGATTCGTCATGTACAAGCATTCCCCCAGTCCCCCATTCTGCCGGATTCAGAAACTGGCAAGGTGCGGCTGGATGTTCGTCGGGTGAATGCGTTGCAGTTAGAACAACTGGGATTGCAGCCAGCGCAGGTGGCAATCGCGCCCCATTGTACCTATCAAGATCCCCATAATTTCTTCTCCTACCGCCGTGAAAAGCTCAAAAAAGCCCAATGGTCAGGCATTGTGAGCCGTGCTGCTGCTGTCCAATAAAATGTCGCTTGGCGCACTGATTGTTTTGCGTTTTTGTGTAAATTCAAGTTGGTTTTTTGACATATCGTGGACCAAACTGTTGGCAACTGCGACTGGCAATCACACTAGCTTGCTGCAGGGCTTGCTCAAAGGGAACTTGCAAAATTGACCAACAGAATGCGCCATGGAAAATATCCCCCGCTCCCAAGGTGTCAACGGTTTGAACTTGAGGAACGGCAATCGAGCGAAGGGATGAGGCGCCGATTGGGGGGTTGACGGTCTGTTGCGATCGGACGATCGGCGATCGGGCTACCTGAGATGGAATCTCCAAGTAGGTAATGGGTTGGTCTCCATGAGTGATGGCGATCGCTGGAATGCCCAAGCGGGCTAAATAGGAAAACACGGCTGCTTCGTCAGCACCATGGGAGGGAACAACAGAATGATCAACACCAGAATGATTGAT
>JAYKGX010000464.1:0-11771 GCA_035285565.1 Synechococcales cyanobacterium | reverse complement strand
AAACAGAACAAGCCCCCACTCCCGCCAACCTGCCCCCCATCAGTTCCTCTGACGCCTCCTCTGCCTTAATCCATGTGATTGCGGTGCAATTGCGGTTGAGCGATCTAGAGTTCAACGATACCCCCCTCATGACTTGGCGCAACCAAATTCGGGAATTAGGCTACCAAATTCAAGCACTGGAACAGGAATATCGCAAACGTCAACGCCAGAAAGCCGTCGCAGAAGCCCAAGTGGCATGGCGATCGACCTGGACAGCCGACTGAACTGTTTCCTGAATAAGATTCCTAAAAGCAACTCCCAAAGCAGGATAGAATGGTCCCCAGATCCGGTCTTTCCCAGATCGCTAGGAAGGGGAATGTTCAGCGAACTCTAGGCGAACCCAAGATCCTACCGCTCATGTCTACAGCCATCCATTGCAATCCAGTTTCTTGCAGCCCATGACTCAGGCAACCCTCACAATTGCGATCGTCGGTGATGTTCACAATCAATGGGATCAGCGTGATCAGCAGGCATTAGTGCAGTTGAAGGTTGATCTAGTACTCTTTGTGGGTGATTTTGGCAACGAGGCGGTGGAAGTGGTGCAACAGATTGCCCAGATTCCCCTTCCCATGGCAGTCGTCTGTGGCAACCATGATGCTTGGTTTAGCATGACTCCCTGGGGTCTCGAAAAATGTCCCTACGATCGCAGCCAGGAAGATCGCGTTCAAGCGCAATTAGAGGTTCTGGGTGAGACCCATGTGGGGTATGGCAAACGGGACTTTCCGGATTGGAATCTCAGCGTCGTGGGGGCAAGACCCTTTAGCTGGGGTGGATCAACTTGGTGGAAAACCGCATTCTACCGCGATCGCTGGGGAGTCGATAGTTTTGACGACTCAACTGCCTTGATGATGGATGTGGTGCGATCGACCCAATGCGACACCCTAATTTTCATCGGACACAATGGCCCGCTGGGGCTGGGCGCAGAACCAGAAGATCCCTGTGGGAAAGATTGGCAACCGATCGGAGGCGATCACGGAGATCCAGATTTTGCTGAAGTCCTGTCTAAAACAGCACAATTGAACAAACAGGTTGCCCTGGTCACCTTTGGGCACATGCACCACACGCTCAGACACACCAAGACCCAACAACGCCGAAGTCTACATCTCGATCAGGGCGATCGCAGTTCTGCACCAACGCTGTATCTCAACGCAGCTCGGGTGCCTCGGGTGAAGTTGCCAGAAACCGGGGAGAGTCTGCATCATTTTGCATTGGTGACCTTGAAAGGGGGGGAAATCGATCGCGCTAGCCAAGCCTGGGTCACCCCATCGGGTCACGTGGTAGAGGAAGAAGTTTTGTATCAACGCACTCAATAGGTATTACGTACTAGTTGAAATGCAGCAAGTGTTATAATCATGAGCATGGGGTGCTGCCTAACCTGCTCGAAAACCAGTCCACTGAAAAGGTTGCAACCTCAGCCCCTTCATTTTTGGGAGCGATCGCCATGACTTCGGCCCCTGCATTCTCTGATCCAGCACTCGCTGAACCTTTACGGCCTGAGCTAGGATCGCCGCCGCCAGGATCCCCCTTACCGTTGGCAGAACCGCCCTTTCCACCCCCTGACCTCTGGAGCGATGAACCCCCCTTGGAAAGTGATACCCATCGTGACCAAATTGATCTGTTGATTCGCTTGATTCGCTGGATTTTTCAGCCCGGAGGTTTGGGAGGGCGATCGGATGTCTATGTGGCTGGCAATTTGACGGTTTACTATAGCCCTAATCAGAAAAAATCTGAGTATTTTCGGGGTCCGGATGTCTTTGTCGTGCTTGGGACTGAACCCCATCCCCGCCGAAGTTGGACCGTCTGGCATGAGAATGGGCAATATCCCAACGTGATTATTGAATTGCTATCTGACTCCACAGCGGCGATCGATCGGGGAGAAAAAAAACAAATTTACCAATCAATTTGGCGCGTTCCCGAATATTTTTGGTTTGACCCGGTTACTTTAGAATTGCAAGGGTTTCACCTCGCCCAAGGGCAATATCAGACGATCGTTTCTACTCCTGAAGACACACTTTGGAGTCAGGAATTAGGCTTTTACCTGGGCATCCACAATCGGCAACTGCGGTTACTCCATGCCAATCACACCCTTGTGCCTCTGCCCGAGGAAGCAGCCCAATCCCGCGCTGAACAAGCTGAATCCCGTGCTGAGCAGGCTGAAACCCGTGCTGCCGCACTAGAAGCAAAACTGCGAGAAATGGGCATTGATCCTCACCAAGTGGATTGAATCTAAACTCCCATGACATCAATTGTCAGTTCCTGAGCTAAAATATTCGCAGGGTACCCCCCAGGGAGAGGTGGCAGAGTGGTCGATTGCGTCCGACTTGAAATCGGATGTACCGCAAGGTACCGTGGGTTCAAATCCCACCCTCTCCGTTGATTTAAACCCTTGCCAATGTAACCTGCTCTGGCTGATCTTGGTATTTGCCTCGGCGAGTCTCATAGCTGACTTCACAGGGCGCACCTTCTAGAAACAGCAACTGCACGATCCCTTCATTGGCATAGATTCGACAATCTGCACTGGAAGAATTAGAAAATTCCAGGGTCAAATTGCCTCGCCAGCCCGCTTCCGCCGGAGTCAAATTGGCGATCAAACCAATCCTGGCATAGGTAGACTTGCCAATACAAATGACTGTTACATTATCTGGTACCTCAATCCGCTCCAAAGCTACCCCCAACCCATAGGTATGAGCTGGCAGAATAAAAAACTCACCATGGTCATCACGATGCAAAGGAGCCATCTCCAAATTAGCAGGGCTAAAATTTTTGGGATCCACAACCGTTCCTGGAATATGACGGAAAATCCGAAAATCCTTAGGTGAAAGGCGCAAATCATAGCCATAGCTACTCAAACCATAGGAAATCACCGGATTCCCCTCAATACGGCGAATTAACTGCGACTCAAACGGCTGAATCATTCCCTCCGCAGCCATCGTTTGGATCCAGCGATCGTTCTTAATCATAATTCCTCACAGATACCATCACAAGGTTGAAACCAGCAAATCACAAACTGAAACACAAGCTCACATGACAAGTTCAATCAACCAACCAACAGCCCCCTTCTCACGGCTGCATTCCCCTAAGGCTGGTGACTGCGGCGCAACTCTGTAATTTGGTCGGCTACATCCAACACGGCATCGGGCATATCGGGACCTGTCAGAATCAAATCCACTTGGCGAGGGCGATCGCGCATAAACTGCACCACTTCTGCCTGGGAAATTAATCCGTACTGCATGGCAACGCTGAGTTCATCCAAGACCACCAGTTCATATTTGCCCTGCTTGACCATCGCTTGGGTCTGCTGCCAGAGTTCCTGAAGAGCTGCGGCTTCCACGGGTGTTGCCTGGGGAGTATCTAAGCAATGGGCCAGACGGCAACGAATCCAGTCTAAATGTTGCCCCAATTGCACAGGGTTTTCCCAACCCTGATCGATACCTCCCTTCATAAACTGCACCACCAAAACAGGGGTACCTTGACCCGCAATTCGCAAAGCCTGCGCCATCACATTGGTAAAAAAGCTGCGATGGGGGCAGGTAAATACTTGCACTAAGCCTTCAATCGACCAATGCAAAGACTTGGAAGAACTGACAACTGGGCGCTCTAATTGAGAAACCATAGGACAAAACCGTAGGACAGGGATGGCAATGGAGAGACTAAGGCACACTATTTTGGGATAGCGCCAATGGGACTCTTCAATTTACATCTAGTGGCTGATGGAGATATAAAACACTATATATAGGATAGCGTCAATAGGACTAATGTTCTATATTTATGTCTATTATGGCATGAATTCCGCTGTCAGAACCCAGTATCAGAGCCCAGTATCAGAACCCAAAAATCACCTGCAGGTATAACTGTTCATGAATCCTTAGACCAATAAACCCTTGCAAATGAGATAAATTAGCTTCTGGTAGGACTGGTCAATTTTCAGGCTGCTATTTTTGAGGTTGCCATTTGGTTGCTGACTGTTGCTAAGGCTGGCTGTTGCTAAGGAAAAAGAGGAGCGATCGCATGAGATTAATGATTCTAGGCGGCCCCGGTTCTGGACGGACTACACAGGCTCTCCAACTGGCCGCTGCTTTGGAAGTTAAGGTCATTTCCACGGGGGAACTGTTGCGAGATGCGATCGCCCTAGAAACAGAGTTAGGGCAACAAGTCAAAAGCCTAGTCGAGAAGGGCGAGTTTGTGCCGGATGAGTTCATGATTGAGTTTATCAAGCTGCGCCTCCGGCGATCGGATGTGAGCAATGGCTGGATCCTAGAAGGCTATCCTCGCACGGCCTTTCAAGCAGAAGAACTAGATTTTCTGTTGGAAGAGCGGCAACAGGTGATCGACTTTGCCATTTCCCTAGAGATTGAGGCGGAGGTTTTGATGGAGCGATCACTCAGCCGCGCACGTCCCGACGATACACCAGAGGCCATTCAACGACGAATTGACCTGCATCAGGACTTAACCCTGCCCATGCTGGAATACTACGAATTGCGGGGAAAGTTACTGCGGATTGATGGCAATCAACCCATTCCTCAAGTGACACAACAAATTTTGCAGGGGCTTGAGCAATCATCGAGCGATCTTGGCTAAACCTCTGGTTCTACCCCTAGGGCACGCAGTTGGGCCATTAATTGTTCAACCCGTTGGGCTTCTTGGTCTGCTCGTTGGGCTTCTTGGTCTGCCCGTTCTGCCTCCTGATGGGCACGTTGCGTTGCCTGCCTAGCTCGATCGGCTAGTTCGCTAAAAGTCAGAAACCGCTCTCCGTCTGGATAAAACATCGTTAGGGCTGCTTCTGCCAGACTAAATCGCACTTGTAAACGAGGGCTAATCCATTGCTCCAGCTCTTCGATCGGGACAAATACGCTATTTCGCCGGATCCAGCCAGTCAAGTCATTGCGATCGGGATCGTAGAGGTAATACTCTTCCACACCATAGGTCTGATAAAAGGCAAATTTCTTCGCCATCTCCTTGAGGCGGTTACCCGGTGACAGAATTTCAACCACGACTTGAGGAGGAATATTGTCTTCTTTCCATTGTTGATAGGAGCCACGATAGCCCTTGGGTCGCCCGAAGACAATCATCGTATCGGGAGCCTGACAGAGCTTGTTATTACCCTCAACGGGGTACCAGAGGAGATCGCCTGTCACAAACACCTGGGGATTATCCGCAAACACCTGCTCGCAATTTTCTTTGATCGTCACAATCCATTGAAATTGCAACGTATTGTCTGCCATGGGCTTGCCGTCACTATCGGGATATTCAATTTCAGGCATGGAAGCCTTGGGAGCCTGAACCATGGGATTCCTCTCCTCAGGATCATCATTCAGCGCAATCAATATTTAGTGCGATCGTATTATTAGATTACCATCGATCGCAAGTAGATCCAAGTGAACGATCGATCCGTAGGTTGAAGAGAAGGATGGCATCGTTTTGCTACAACAAGAGTGTGCCTTCTAGGTCTTTTCGGGAATGATGTTGATGACGGGGAACTCTACCACTGCCCTTTGCCCCCATCCGAATCTATGAAATCTTCTGCCCCCACGCGTCGGCTGACTTCGCTCTATATTATCTCCCTCAGTTCGATCGCCGCCTTAGCGATCGCAGGTCAATTTTTAATTCAACAACAACTGAATCGTCAGGCTACGGATCTGAAAATTCTGACAACCGCCCAAATGCGGCAAACGCTCTGCCAAAAGTTGCTCAAAAATGTTTTAGCGGTTTCCCTGACTCCAGACTCGGAGCTAAAACAGCAGCGTATTGCTGATCTGGAGGAGGCACTGAAGAATTGGCAAGACTCGAAGGAAGGACTGCAATCGGATATGCAGAAGATGCTATCAGCCGCAGAACTGGCGGAAATTAAACCGACCTTCGAGCAATTAGAACCCGTATCTCAGGCAATCACGGAAGCCGCAACGAGCATTCTCCAGCGGCAAAGCCAAGGAGCACCGCCCCTTTCCCCACCGCCACCGCCCCCTGCCGGACTGCCCAATCCTCGGAACTTGCGCGATCGCCTGACTCAAAATTCACCCTCTCAACCTTTACCCAGTCCAGGAACTGCCAAACTCCCCACGCCCAGCATAGTAGATTTAGCGGGACCTCAACTGTTGCGAGCAGAAAAGGAATTTTCGCAGCTTACCAACCATGTGATCGACTGGTATGGGCAGAAAGCAGCAATGGGGGTGGCTCGGCTGAAATTCATGGAGTTTGCGCTCTTGGGGGTGACCTTAGGGGTCTTGGTGCTAGAGGGGAGTTTAGTTTTTAGACCCGCTGTGAAAAAGTTACAGGAAACCTTGGATGCCCTAGGGGTGTCGCTGCGTCAAGTCGCTCAGGAGCGAGAAAAATCGGAAAAACTGTTGTTGAATATTTTGCCGGAACCGATCGCCAATCGCCTCAAGCGTCAACCCAAAGCGATCGCGGATGGCTTTGCGGAAGCAACGGTTCTCTTTGCAGACATTGTGGGCTTTACCGAACTCTCCAGTCGTCTGTCACCCCAGGAGTTGGTGGTGCAGTTAAATGAAATCTTTTCTGCCTTTGATTTGATTGCCGAGCGCTATGGGCTAGAGAAAATTAAAACGATTGGGGATGCCTACATGGTGGTGGGAGGACTCCCCGATCCCAGACCGGATCATGCCGCTGCGATCGCCAATATGGCGCTGGACATGCAAGCGGAACTACAACGCATTAACGAACAAAATCAGCGATCGCTCGATATTAGAGTCGGGATCAACTCGGGTCCAGTGGTGGCGGGGGTGATTGGCTTGAAAAAGTTTATCTATGACCTGTGGGGCGATACGGTTAACGTAGCCAGTCGGATGGAATCCCATGGACTACCCGGTAAAATTCATCTGACCGAAACGACCCATCAAGCACTAATAGCGGATCCTAACCATGATTACGAGTTGGAACTCCGAGGTGCGATCGCAGTGAAAGGGAAAGGAGAAATGCAAACCTACTGGCTGAAAGGGCGAAAGTCCGTCTATCCTATTGCCAGTTCTCCTAGATAAATTGAGCAGGTAGCTTTATGACTTGGCAACGTCCCGACGGTCGGCAAGCCGATCAATTGCGTCCGATTCAGTTCGTTCGTCATTTCACAAAGTATTCCCCTGGTTCGGTCTTGGCGAAGTGTGGAGAAACTCAGGTTCTCTGTACCGTCAGCATTCAGGAGAAAGTACCTCGGTTCCTAGAAGGCAAAGGTCAGGGGTGGCTTACTGCCGAATATCGCATGTTACCCAGTGCCACCCACGATCGCCAGGAACGGGAATTGATGAAGCTCTCGGGACGCACTCAGGAAATTCAACGCCTGATTGGTCGCAGTCTGCGATCGACCTTGGATATGGAATGCTTGGGGGAACGCACGTTATTGGTAGATACAGATGTTTTGCAAGCAGATGGGGGAACGCGCACTACTGCCATTACCGGAGCCTTTGTTGCCCTCCAGGATGCAATTGATTCGCTACTCGGTCAGGGGATTTTGGAGCGATCGCCGTTAATTCACCGAATCGCCGCTACTTCCGTCGGTCTGATTGATGGCGAAGCGTTCTTGGATTTGAACTACGTGGAAGATGTGCGGGCAGATATCGACACTAACATTGTCATGAATGAAGCAAGCGGCATCATTGAAGTGCAGGGCACCGCTGAGGCTGGTAGTTTTTCCCGTCCCCAGTTTAATCAAATTCTCGATCTCGCTGAAAAAGGGATTCGCGAACTCCTGTCTCTGCAAGTCCGATGACGCGCAATACCCACGACACCTTCACCAAAGATTGGCTCCAGGAATTGCTGTCCGATTTTGGCACTGTGGAGATCGAGGCTCAAATTGCAGGGGAAGTTCGTACGATCGATGTTGTATTTTACCCAAGTCAGCCTAGCCCGACCGATCTACAAGCGATCGGACTGCTAGGTCGCATAGTTCAGTTTCCCTGCTCTATTGAAGCCTTCCACAACGCTGTTCCTGAGTGGGAAGTACGCAACTGTACCCACAAACTCTTCCAGCTTGAAAATGAATTGATCCGCCGTACCAAACAAAAGCGATCGAACCTTGCCGACACGGACCTGCCCTTTCTCTGGATCATCACGCCCACCTTTTCTCGCAACCTGCAGAAACAACTCAGAGCCGAAGAAAATCAGCAATGGGGGCAGGGGATCTACTTCCGTTGTCCAGCCGATCGCACCGCCATCATCGCCATCCACCAACTGCCTAAAGCCCAAGATACCCTCTGGCTAAGGTTGCTAGGTCGAGGGACTATCCAACGGGAAGCGGTGAATGAGTTGCTCGCTTTGCCCATCAATCATCCCTACCGTCAAGATACCATTCGTCATCTCGCCATCTTGCAAATCAATCTTCAAGTTCGCCAAAATAGAACTCAGAAACTGAAGGAGGTCATAATGAATCTGTCTCCCGCCTACGAACAATGGTTAGCTGAAACCTTAGCGATCGGAGAAGCCCGTGGAGAAGCCCGTGGAGAAGCCCGTGGAGAAGCCCGTGGAGAAGCCCGTGGAGAAACTCAAGCGCGTCGATCGATCGCCCGCAAACTTTTGCAGGAAGGGGCAACAATGGACTTTGTGAGTCGCGTAACGGGTCTGGCAGCAGCCGAGATCGAAACCCTCATCGAAACCCAATCTGATTAAAATAGCCTGCCTCAACCTGCTCTTTTGCTGTCGGCGATCGCTGCGTTGTTCCTTAATCTCAGCTTTACCTGTATTTTGCCTTCCAGGAGAACTACTCAGGAATTGTTCATAATGATCCCCAAACCTGGTAGATTTGGCAAAAGTAACAGCAAGCAACACATAGCAGTATGAGAGTCCTGGTTATTGGTGGCGATGGATATTGTGGTTGGGCGACGGCGCTCTATTTGTCCAACCGAGGGCATGAGGTCGGAATTTTGGATAGCTTGGTGCGGCGGCACTGGGACAATGAACTCTGCATTGGTACACTAACCCCGATCGCCCCCATCCAACAACGGATTCAGCGCTGGAAAGATTTGACAGGCAAGAACATTGATCTCTACGTGGGCGATATTTGCAATTACGACTTTCTGATTAAATCCCTGCAAGCCTTTCAACCAGATGCGATCGTTCACTTTGGCGAACAGCGATCGGCTCCGTTTTCAATGATCGATCGTGAACATGCCGTGCTGACCCAAAGCAACAATGTAATCGGCAACTTGAATATTCTCTACGCCATGAAGGAGCATTTCCCCAACTGCCACTTGGTCAAGCTGGGCACAATGGGCGAATACGGCACCCCCAATATTGACATCGAAGAAGGCTACATCACGATCGAACATAATGGGCGCAAAGATACCCTGCCCTATCCTAAGCAGCCTGGCTCCTTCTACCACCTCAGCAAGGTGCATGACTCCCATAATATTCACTTCGCCTGCCGGGTCTGGGGCTTACGGGCAACGGATCTGAACCAAGGGGTGGTGTATGGCGTGCTCACGGAAGAAACCGGCATGGATGAATTGCTGATCAACCGTTTGGACTATGACGGTGTGTTTGGAACAGCCTTGAACCGTTTCTGCATTCAAGCTGCGATCGGGCATCCGCTGACCGTGTATGGCAAAGGGGGACAAACCCGTGGCTTCCTAGACATTCGCGATACGGTGCGTTGTGTAGAAATTGCCTGCAATAATCCGGCTGAACCGGGTGAATTCCGCGTCTTCAACCAATTTACCGAGCTGTTTAGTGTGGGAGACTTGGCCAATAAGGTAAAGGAAGCCAGTGCAGCACTTGGTTTGAAGGTGGAGGTTACCAACGTGGAAAATCCACGTGTGGAGAAAGATGAACACTACTTCAATGCAAAAAATACCAAGCTGCTAGACCTCGGTCTCCAGCCCCATTACCTCTCGGATTCCTTGCTGGATTCTCTGCTCAACTTTGCCATGAAGTACAAGCAGCGTGTGGATATGAATGAAATTCTGCCAAAGGTGAAGTGGAAATAGAACCATATAACGGGGGTGGGTGCAACTCACCCTCTTTTGTGAAAGCCCTTCTTTTTGACCGGAGAAGCGATCGAACCATGAGCCAAGAAATGACCATGCCACTTTGCCCGATCAATGCTGCCAGGTTGCCCCGACGGGTGAGCTGGGTGTTCGGAATGGCAAGCAGTTTGACGATCGCCCTTCTGATGACTCCGACTCCAGCGATCGCCCAGGAGCGCGGAAACGCTCTAGAGCAAGAAATTAAGACCATTAAATCCGTCGCCCAAGTAAAAGGTCGATTAAAAGACCTGATTGAAAGTCGTGACACTTGTGCCGTGGGATCCTGCTTCAATTTCACCAGCACGGCGATTTGTGATCAAATTGGCATGTTGGATGTGCAGGTCAACGGTCAGATCGTCCAAAGCATGACTTCCGTTGGCTCACCGGGGGCAATTCCTATCTCCAAGCCAGACCTAGATTTGATGCGACAAATGTTTAGCCAATGCAAACCCACCAATTATCAGTATTGGAATTGGGATCAGATTTTGCATGTTTACTATGTCCCTAATTGTACCGTGGATCAGCAAGTTCGCAAAGCGCTAGGAGTCAAAGCCTCTAAGCAACGCGCTCGTTGTTCTCCCTAATATCAAAATTCCTCCCACGCCGCTTTGATTCTTTTTGCCGAGTGAACCCATGAAAATTGCCCTGTTTACGGAAACCTTCTTGCCTAAAGTTGATGGCATTGTCACTCGCCTCAAGCATACTGTCGAACAACTGCAACGCTTGGGGGATGAGGTGATAGTCTTTTGCCCAGAAGGGGGCTTAACGGAATACATGGGAGCCAAAATTTACGGGGTTTCTGGCGTGCCGTTGCCGATGTATCCTGAATTAAAAATGGCATTACCTCGTCCAGCGATCGGCTATGCCCTCAAGCAATTTCAACCAGATATTATTCATGTTGTTAATCCAGCAGTTTTAGGATTGGCAGGTGTATTTTATGCCAAGAAGGAAAACGTTCCTCTGTTGGCTTCCTACCATACCCATTTACCGGAATACTTGCAGCACTATGGCTTGGGCATGTTAGAAGGGGTGCTCTGGGAATTACTGAAAAATGTCCATAACCAAGCCAGACTGAATCTCTGCACTTCTACTGCCATGATGGAAGCCTTGAGCAGCCACGGCATTGAGCGAGTTGACCTCTGGCAACGGGGAGTGGATACGGACACCTTTCATCCCAGCCTCGCCAGTGCAGAAATGCGCGATCGCCTCACTCAGGGCCACCCAGAAGCACCGCTCCTGCTGTATGTGGGTCGGTTGGGAGCCGAGAAGGAAGTCGATCGGATTAAGCCCGTTTTGCAGTCGATTCCCGGTGCAAGGCTAGCTTTAGTGGGAGATGGTCCCAATCGTGCCAACTTAGAAAAGCACTTTGAAGGCACTCAGACCTACTTTGTGGGCTACCTCAAGGGCAAGGAACTGGGAGCAGCCTATGCCTCAGCAGATGCCTTTATTTTCCCATCCCGTACAGAGACATTGGGGCTGGTGCTATTGGAAGCAATGGCAGCAGGCTGTCCGGTGGTAGCAGCCAACTCTGGCGGTATTCCCGATATCGTGACGGATGGGGCCAATGGATTTCTGTTTGATCCCCAGGACAACCAAGGGGCGATCGCCGCCACTCACCGCTTAATTGCCAATTCTAATGAACGGACAGTCCTTCGCCAGAGTGCCCGTGCTGAAGCGGAGCGCTGGGGCTGGAAAGCTGCGACTCAACAACTACAAGGATATTACCGAAAAATTGGGTCTCAAGCCTCCCCTTTCTAAAGGGAC
>JAYKGX010000463.1:0-17437 GCA_035285565.1 Synechococcales cyanobacterium | reverse complement strand
AAGAAGCTGTACAACTGGCTGCTCACTTATTGAATATGCCCATTGCCTTACTGAGTGTGATGGGGCCACAACAGGAATGGATTAAGGCGGCGATCGGGTTGTCTCGGCTAGGGTTGATGAATCCGTTGTCGATGACACGCCGCATTGCAGTCCATGAATCCTTTGGGGTTCACATCGTAGATAGTCAGCAGGGAATGGCGATCGGGGATACGCTGCAGCACCCAGCTTTTGCCAGCAATTGGTTGGTGCAACAGTATGGCATTCGGGCCTATTTGGGCAGCCCACTCATGACTTCTACGGGAAATTGTGTTGGGGTGTTGGCGGTGATGGATCTTCAGCCCCGTGAATTTACTCAGCGGGATTTGGATGGGTTAACCCTGGTGGCCCGTCTGAGTATGAGTGAGTATGAGCGGCTCTTCACCCATCGAGACCCCACAGCCCTATCAACCTTGTCCCCAGACAATTCCCAGAAGACTTCTCACCCATCTGCAAATTCGTCAACAGCGAACCCGTTGGTAAATCCCCTCAAATTTGAACTTTTGGCTCAGCTGACCCAAGAACTGCGGACTCCCCTCACCTCAGTTATGGGTATGGCAAGTGTTTTGACTCGCGAAATCTATGGTCCTTTGACGGTGAAGCAGCGGGAATATCTGGATATTATTCATCACAGTGGTCAATATTTACTCTCATTGGTGAAAGAGATCTTAGAACTATCTGAGCTGGAACATGCGGTGATGGCTCTCAATTTGGTTTCTGTAGATATCGAAATGCTGTGTCAGCAGGCGATCGCCACCTTGGAGCAAGCAGCCAATCGGCGGGAACAACAAATTCGTCTGACGGTAGAGCCAGGAAACCGGATCTGGAATCTGGATAAGGATAAGATGCGGCAACTGCTGTATCACTTGATCTTTAGTCTGATTCAGGCTTCCACAGCGGGCAGTGTGATTCGGTTGCATGTCTCGAACAAGAGCAATGGGTTGAAGTTGACCATTTGGACAACCCATCCCTGCTTAGGTGAAGGCAATCCCTATGCGGCGGATCTGTATCCTGGTTTGGGCTATGAGGATTCGTTAGGGTTGGAGTTTGGTTCATTGCGATCGCGGGTTCAGTCGCCCAGTCCTTCTACGATGAATGCTCTGTCGAGTAATCTATCTAGCAATCTGATGGGGCATGGAACAACCACGCTCATGGCACCACCTGTCAAAGAGATGGAAACAACTGAGGAAACGGCTCAACGGAATTTGGGACTGTTGCTCAGTCGTCAGTTAGTGGAACTCCATAGTGGTCAGATTCAAATCCAGGGTTCTGGAGCTTCTAAGCGCTATGTGATTTCTTTGCCCCGTCTCACGCCCAATAGCAATTGATTCAGGTTTGCGGCTGGGAATGGTTACGCGTAGCACCAATAGAGTTGAATATTCAGGGAATTGGACGATCGAGGCTATTTCAGCTTCGATCGTTTTGTATCGATCGGAAAACAGACTCAATATGTTCAATTAGGCAACTTGCTATACTCAAATAACCCGAACACCCTGGAGCAAAAAGCCATGGTTCGTCTAGATGCCATCCCACCTCCACTCAACACCGTTGAAGCATCCCCAAGTGCCACTCCCTCCAGCAAACCTTGGGTTAACGACCTGTCTTCAGAAGCCCCCCAGTCTGATGGACCATCCGTACCTCCCACAAATCTTTACAGCGACGAACCGCCCTTGGAAACCGACCTGCACCGCCGCCAAATTGACCTCCTCATCCGGCTTTTAGAATACTGGTGGCGCGATCGCGATAACTTCTACATTTCCGGCAACCTCACGGTCTACTACAGCGCCACTCAAACCAAAAAACAAGACTTTCGTGGGCCGGATGTCTTCATCGTCTTGGATACAGAAAAGCACGATCGGCGCAGTTGGACTATCTGGGAAGAAGAGGGCAAATACCCTAACGTTGTGATCGAACTGCTATCGGACTCCACCGCTACGGTCGATCGCACCACGAAGAAAAAGTTATACCAAACTGTCTGGCGCTTACCGGAGTATTATTGGTTTGACCCAGGGAGCCTAGAATTCAAGGGTTTTCGGCTCAGCAATGGAAAGTACAAAGCGATTGCACCGAATGCTCAGGGACGGCTCAGAAGTATCGAACTTGACCTCGAACTGGGCATCTACGATCGGCAGTTACGCTGGTTTGCCACCGATGGAACGATAATCCCGCTTCCGGAGGAAATTGAACGACAAGCCCGATCGCAAGCCGAACAGATTGCCAACCAGGAACGACAAGCCCGATCGCAAGCTGAACAGATTGCCAACCAGGAACGGCAAGCTAAGGAGCGTCTCGAAGCCTATCTGCGATCGCAAGGGATTGACCCTAATCAGTTGCAATAATCACTTCACAAGCTGTTGCCGATGACAATGAAGGGTGCCCCAGTAGTAGGGATGGGCGAAGTTGGGTGACCTTGCTTCACGGGTGGAATCGCATGCTGGTGTTCGCAGCTTGGGGGCTTAGCGATCGTTTTGAGGGTGGAATCTCATGGCGATCGCGCTAGGTTTTTGGGATTAAGCAGAGAAAAATAGATTATCTGCTCAATCATAGAAATTTAACGGTCAGGGTTTCCGTCAACCGTATCGGGGTGAAAAATGTAGGGGGGCTTAACCCATTTTGCGATCGTTGACCCTCTTTCAAGCATGGTGGCAAGCTGAGTCGGGGCTGCCTCTTGCCAGATCAACAGCCGCCATTGGTAAGTTCATGGGGGCAGATACCCGAGCGCGATAGCTTTGATTGTAGCCAATCGCAAGACTGACAGGCTGTGGAGTTTCGGGGTATGCAACTTGTCTTAACTGATGAATTTTCTGATTTCTAGAGCTATGTCTGGAAACGCCAAGGGGGCGATCGTGCCACTGCTCAGGCTGACTTCAGACCGATAGTCTCCATTGACCGGATCCCGAAAAATGATCAATTCCCTGGTTTTCAGATTGATGACCCAGTATTCCATGATGCCTGCTTCAGCATAGATCTGATACTTGAATTCTAGGTCTTTGAGCAAGCTGGTGTTTGAATATTCAATGACCCAAAAAATGTCGTCTACATTGGGATGGCGAGTTGTGGTATAGATCTCGGGGATGGGCTGAACGATCGCAATGTCAGGCTCTGGTTCCGAGTCATTCGGTAGGGTAATAGGTTTCGCTTCGCGCACTTTGACTTGGCTGCCTAACATTTCACGCAGGTAATCAGCCCCGTTGCTACTCAGACCTGCATCGGCAATTCCTTCAGGTGACATTTGGACTAATTCCCCCTTCAATAATTCGATCGCTTGTCCTTCAAAAATGCCTGCATCAATGGCTTGGTGATAGCGATCGATCGTCCATTTATAAGTTGTGATGGCATCAGTTGTAGCAGTCATAGTTACTGGTTACCTTCTTGAGCCTGATGAGGTGTGTATTCCAAAGCCCAACACCCGTTACTGAATGCCTACAAATCCCGCTTGCTCCAACAAAGCTTTTCCCTGATCGGTTTTGAGCAAATTCGCGTAAGCTTCTCCCGCCTGCTGCGATCGCTGTCCATCTCGTTTAAACACCACGTATAAATTGCGCGTTAGGGGATAACTCCCATCCTGAAACGCCTGTTCATTCATGCGATTGCGTTGCCCCGGACATTGGCTGGCGGGTACAAACGGTTTCGCATAGGGTGAAATCAGTTGACTGGCATCTCGCCCGATCGCGATCGGTTGAATCGTACATTGTGGCACCACCTCCGGAGCCGAGGCAAAATAGATCGCGCCCGGTGTGCTGCCAATTCGCTGTAATGCCTGAGTCGTGGTATTCACATACTGCACAGAATTGCCAAATGCTGCCCCACTCAACACCGTTTCCAAAAACACATCAATCGTTCCCCCACTGCCCTTTGGCCGCGAGATCGGCACGATCGGTAGATTCGCCCCACCCACCGCACTCCAGTTGGTAATCTGCCCCGTATAGATGCCCTTCAGTTGCTCAATCGTCAAGCCCCGAATGCTCAAACTGGGATTCACCGCCACCGCAATCCCATCGATCGCCACGGGGACTGCCTCCAGGGTCACCCCCAGTTGTTGGGCCTGATTTTCCTCTGCACTGGTGAGAGGGCGAGAAATTTGGGCAAAGTCTACCTGGCGATTGAGGAGCATCTTAAGCCCAGCATTACTGCTAGCTGGCGTACCAGAAGGTTGGACGTACCGTAAACGAAACTCTCGTCGGGCTGATTGGATCGTGCCATCCAGCAGCCGAATCGGCACCCAGGATGTGCTACCGCCATAGGTAAACTCGCCCACGGGTACATTCTGCACATCAGTAAAATTCTGCCCTGGTCGGGAATTGCCGAGAGAACCTTGGCCAGATTGGGATGTGCGCTGCGTTAAGCCCCCAAGATTGAGACCCGATTTTTGGGTCAACCACCACAGCCCCCCCCCAAGCAGCCCCAATGTAATCAACAGTGCGCCAATTAAGGCTGGTGTGTCATTTTTTTGTGCCATTGCGATCGCCCCGTCCCATCCATTGCTGCGTCCATTCTACTCATGGACGTTTGAACTCATCCACGTCTAACCGGAACCTTCTTACCGGAACAGGCGCAACAAAATTTGATAGATCAACGCAAATACCACCGCCACTGCGATCGCCCCTAAGCCAGCCAAACCAATCAAGATCCAAATTTGGGGTGACAGAAAGCGTAGAATAAACCACCATGCCAGCGCTGCTGTAATCGCCAGAATGATTAACAAATCAATCCGTTCAATCACCCGTTGATATTGCAAGAACACGAGTAATAGCGCGATCGCCAACCACAGCACAGCACGACCCGGCAAAGGAATCGGTAACGGAAGTTGATACAGAACGATCGCCAGCAAGGCTCCCTCTAAGCCAGTAAAAGCGGCATTGCCCAAAAGTTCGATCGCCGAGAAACGTGGAGTGGGCAATGGGGCAGGCGATTGGACGGGTGATCGGACGGGCGATCGGGCAGGTGATGGAGCAGGGGATGAGATCGGAGTCTGCTGGACTGGAACGGGTGGCGGCGGTGGCGGCGGTGGCGGTGGTGGTGGCGGCGGTGGCGGCGGTGGTGTACCGTGTAGTGCTTGCAACACTTCTGATGCAGACTGGTAGCGCTCGCGGGGCACTCGCTCTAGCATCCGGTTTAATACAGTCGTCAGCGGTTCTCCGACCAGCACAAAATCCTGCCAGCGCCAAGTCTGATAAACCGCATCAAATAAGTCGCGGGGCGGTTTGCCCGTCAGCAGTTCCACACAGGTTGCTGCCAGTGCATACAGATCCGTGGAAAAGAAGACCTGATCGCCACTCATTTGCTCAGACGGGGCGTAACCGGGTGAAAAGATGCTGGTTGAAGATTTGCTGCCCCCAACAGCCTGAGCGGTTGCGTACTTAATGGCCCCAAAATCGAGGAGATAGAGCTTGCCTTTCTTGCCCCGCATCAGGTTGGAGGGCTTGATATCGCGGTGAATAGTGCCTTGAGCATGGACAAATTCCAAAATCGAGAGCGCTGCCGCCAAAATTTCCAGCACCTCTGCCTCGGAGAACTTACCCCGCTGCTGCAATTCATGCTCCAGATCCTGCCCTTCAATGTATTCCTGCACCAAGTAGAAATAGGTCTCCTGGGTGCCTGCCACCTTGCCGGGAACTTCTAGGTCAAAAAAGGCATAGAGATCGGGAATTTGCAGATGCTCCTGCCCCAGTTGCTCTAAAACTTCCGCCTCCCGCACGAATAGATCATGGGCCAGTTGTAACTGGCTGGGATTCAGTTGCCCCGAAGGACGAAATTGCTTGACCACACAGGGGCGGCGACCGGGTGTGTAGCGATCGCGTGCCAAATAGGCTGTCCCAAATCCTCCCTGCCCCAGTAACCGCTCGGGTAGATAGCGATCGACCAAAATCAACGGCATCCCGCAGGCCTGACAAAATTTCTGCCGCGTGGATTTTAAACTGGTTGGCTCATCTAGATCGGCAAAGCTATTTTTCGGTCGCGCACAGCCCGGTCGAGTGCAGTACAAATCCATAGAGGTTTTCTGGGGGTTCTATCAGGGTGACCTGCAAAGTTCAAGGTTCCAACGTTTGAAAGCTAGAGGGGGCTTTCATCTTCAATCAGCGGCATTTTAGGAGGTGTACTGAATTCCCCTGGTTTATGATCTAAATTCACGGGTAAACTGGTAAATTCCGGTAAAATTTCCCGACAAAAGGCATCCGCTGCCTTCGATCGATAGCGAGTGGGATTGATAATTACGTTCAACATCCGTTTAATTTCCACCCCGTCGATCGGCGCACGGTGCAAAATCCCCATCTGAAGTTCTTTTTCGATCGCCGACAGAGATAAAAACGCTGCCCCCAGCCCTGACTGCACCGCTGTTTTGATTGCCTCGATCGAATTCAGTTCCATTTCCAACTTCAATCGCCTTGTCTCAATCCCACAGCGCCCTAGCACCTGATCAATCACCTTCCGAATTGTAGACTGGGAGTCTAAGGCAATAAACTGCAATCGATACAGATCATCGCGCTGAATCACAGGTAACCGAGCCAAGGAATGGGATGGCGGCAAGATCAATGCAAGTTCATCCTCCGCATAGGGCACTATTTCAAGAGAATCTTGTAATTCTGGAGGAACCTCACCCCCAATAATCGCTAGGTCAATCTGTCCATTTGCCACGCTCCAGGAGGTGCGTCTCGTTGAGTGAACATGCAGTTGAACTGCCACATCTGCATACTTTTGGCGGAACCGTCCAATCATACGGGGTAGGAGGTACGTGCCTGTAGTCTGGCTGGCACCGATGATCAAACTTCCACCCTGTAGATTCTGTAAGTCTTCTAAAGCCCGACAAGTTTCTTGGCAGAGGGTGAGAATTTTTTCCCCATAGTTCAGTAGCAAGTGCCCCGCTTCTGTCAACTGTGCTCGCCTGCCGCCCCGGTCAAACAGTGGCACATCTAGCTGTCGTTCTAGGTTTTGCACCTGTAGACTCACAGCGGGCTGGGAGACGTACAAACTGTCAGCAGCCCGTTTAAAGCTCCCTTCAGCGGCGATCGCTTTCAGGATACGGAGTTGATCAAGAGTGAAGGGAAGATCGGACATAGGACATGAAAGACCTGTGTTAAGGAGGCAAGCCCGTTGATTTCATAATGGAGCGGTGAGCTGTGTGGCAAACTATGCAACAAAACGTAACGTCCAATGCTATGAAACCAGAGGTTATAAGAGATTTTCTGACTGTACCAGGAATTGTTGGGATTGCTCTCATGGATCAAGAAGCAATTGCTCATTTTTTTAGCATGGATCCTCAGTTACGCTTTCAGAAAACAGATTTATTAACCCAAGGGATTCTCAAGATTCTAGAGACGACACCGGCTGGTTTCTATAGTCTAGAACTTCAGTTTCTGAGCTATCAGGTCTTTCTGCAACGATTAGAAAACAATTTAATTTTGCTAGTGCTAACCCAAAGCTCGTTTGAACATCCTACCTATCGCCCCTATCTTGCAGGACTTTGCCAAGAGTTACAAACTTATTCAGACAACGCGATCGCCCAATTTCGCCTGATCACCGAAGATTTTCTCGCGGAAGACAGCATTCCCACTCAAATTCAACAGCCCAGCAGCGTTCCCCCAGTGCCTCCCCTCCCCTCCCCCGCGCCCAGACCCCCAGTGCCTCCCGTCTTCCGGCCAGATTCCTCCCCCGCGCCGAGATCTGATCAGGGTGCCAAACCGAACCTACGGGAATTTCTCACCGCCTTTAACCATCTCGGGGCGATCGCCACCCGCTATCTTGGTAATGCCATTATTGCCAATCATCTCCTGCGTACCAGACCCAATCATCCCTGGTTGCAACAGTTCTCGATCGATCGTCAGGCGAAAATAGACGTACTTGACAAGCTCTCTCTCTTGGATGAACCCATTACGCCAGAAGAATTGCAGCTACTGCGTGAATGGACCCACCAATTTTCAGCGAAATGTTCTCAGGTGATTCGTGACTTTTCCAGCCTTGCCACTCAACAAGGCTTGCCAGAATCCGAAAGATCCCTATTGCTAGGCTGATGTTACAATTCTTAATCTTTAAAGAATAACCTTAAACTTTTACACTAGCCGTCAGGAGTCCCCCCATGCCTAAGACAGTCCGTCTAGAACCGATCGCTCAAGAAACCTCTGTGGAAACCAATGGCAATCTGCTCTCCATCCTGATCAATAAAGAATTGGATGTGCTGCGAGAGTGTGGCGGGCGTGGTATGTGTGCAACCTGTCACGTCTATGTGAAACAGGGGATGGATTATCTGACTCCCATGAATCGTCGGGAGCAGCGAACCTTGGAAGTCATCACTTCCTGCCAACCAAATTCTCGGCTGGCTTGTCAAGCACGGGTGTTGGATGATGGCGTGGTGGTTGAACTGCCACCGGGGATGTATATTAATTCACTCAAGGATATTGAAGATCTGATTGGACGACGCGCAGAGCAAGATCTTCTGCACCCCATTACAGGTAAAACCCTGGTGGAAGCGGGCAAGCTGATTACCCGATCGATGCTCAAAACCCTAGAAGATACTGAGAAGTTCAGTGTGAATGACTATTTCAGCAATTCCTCAGAAGCGTAGGAATCAGGATTCAAGAGAGGCGATCGGTTCATGGCAGCCGATCGCTCTGCCTGACTCCCAAGATTTGCTTCGCCAAGATGAAGGAAGATGATTGAACAAGAAAAAAGCCCAACCCACAGGTCAGACTTTGGAGCTACTCTCTCTTGAAACCTTATAAAATCAGCTCAAGGCCGGAAGGTGATTTGATCAACCCTAAAACTTAAAAGAAAACCCTTATAGGTCACCACCGCGCAGAAACAGCAGGATGACAACAACAGGCCCTGCAATCACAATCAATGCGAGCGACAACAATTGGAAAAACACTTCAAAGTTGATACCAAACAGTTCCATGGCTCCTCCCAAACTTAGCCCAACGGCGCACAAATACTAGACTTTTACTAGACTTTAATGACTGGAATCGCAACACAACTATCTTATCGGTCGATGGCTTCGCCCTTAAGGAAGTTTACAAAACTACATAAAACATTAGTCCTGCATCGCAGTTGACGATTTGTCCAGTCAAGTCATACACTTCAGGCTCTAGTCTCTCATACTTTGCTCCTGATTTGGGCCTGGTTGCGATCGCCGCTCAACTTTTTTCCGCCGCCGCTGGAGAAAACCGATGATTGAGGACAACGGGTGAATGGAGGACAATAGGTGTTGGGCTTAAAAGCTAGTATGTGGCTCACAGACTGAATTGATAGAGGAGTTTCCTAGAAATGGCAACTTGGCAATGTGTAAAGTACTGTGGGGCTTGCTGTCATCTTGACCCCGTCGATCGCCCGGAGCTAGAAGAGTATCTTCGGCCAGAAGAACTTGAACTCTACATGAGTATGGTGGGGGCAGATGGCTGGTGTATCCACTTTGATCATGCCACCCGAGAATGCAGCATCTACGACAAACGTCCCCGTTTCTGCCGCGTAACTGTGACGACGTTCTCCGAGATGTTTGGTATTGCACCCGATGAACTGGATGAGTTTGCCATTGACTGTTGCCGTCAGCAAATTGAAGCGGTCTATGGCGATCGCAGTCTGGAAATGCTGAAATTCGATCGCGCAGTGGGTCTCTAGAGGTTCAGTCCCTCATTTTCTGCTGATTGGACGCCAACCCCTCTGTTGCTTGCGAATTCAGCTTCGCTATCAGATAATGAAAGAAATATGAAAATTTCCTGCAGCTATGGTTCAAGCGGACTTGTCTAAAGACGTGCCTCCAACCTCAGTGCCCCTAACCTCACCAGAGCAGACATTGCCCGATCAGCCGCGACTCGAACAACTGCGATCGGAACAATCTTTATCCCGTGACACTGTCGGAGATGACTCAAAGGATCTGGCGGGATTTATGAGTTGTTTTCTCTCCACCTTTGCCACGATTTTTCTGGCGGAATTGGGGGATAAAACCCAAGTGGCAACGCTGCTGATGAGTGCTCAGTCCCATCAACCTTGGGTTGTCTTTGTTGGGGCAGCTACGGCATTAGTGGGCACTAGTCTGCTGGGCGTATTAATTGGGCGCTGGCTGACCCGGCTCTTGAAGCCTCGTACGCTGGAGATCGCAACGGGTCTGATCCTCGCGGTGGTTTCAATGTTGCTGTTTCTAGATATTACGGGATGGGGTTTATGGACTTAAACTTGTTCGGCTTAAGCTTTATTACCGTCTTCCTCGCCGAATTGGGAGATAAGAGCCAACTGGCGGCGATCGCCCTGAGTGGCAATGCAAAATCAGCTAAAGCAGTTTTTCTGGGTTCTGTGACGGCTCTCATTCTGGCAAGTTTCCTGGGTGTATTGTTGGGAGAGGGAACAGCTCACCTTCTCCCAACCCAATGGACCAAGACGATCGCCGCAGTGGGGTTTGCAGTCATGGCAGTCAAGCTCCTATTTTTTCAGAATTCTGAAGGAGACTCTGCTTCAGACAATGCAATGCCCGATTTAGACACAGAGGGTTAGATAGCCCCTAGATGGGAGGATTCAACCAGCAACTGGCGCTGGAGTGATCGACTCAACAGCAGCCCGATGCTGCTCAGTTTCAGGACTTCTAAACACCAATACAGGGTGTGGAGCTGATTCATGGTTTGGGGTACATCAGTCACTTCGCCCAAATCACTCAGCGGCATTCCTAACCCACCCATCATGGGTGTGAGCCAGTAGGTATAGAGAAGGGTGATGCCAAACAGCAACCCTGCCCAAGGGAGATTCCGCAGGAGTGCTTCCCGGTGCCAGGTCGGCATCAGTTGCCTCAGCCCTACCACAGTGAGGGCGATCGCCGCACCAATGACTTCAATTCGATTAAAGAGACTGAAGAGGTTTGTTCCTGCTGCGGCAAACTCTGCCGATTGCATCATCCCAGATAGGTATAGGCTGGGCATAACCAACAAATCTAGAAAGAGGCTACTACTGAACCAAAACGCCAAGATGAGAATTAATGCCCATTCCCACCGATTATCTTGCCAATGCGAAGAAGGAGTTAGCATCATTCAAATCCTCGATGTACCAAACTGTTTTTAATGACGGACGAATACCTTGAGCCTATCAAACCCAGTTCAAAAGGTCTGCTCTTGTGAGAAAACGATATGTTTAGTAATGCTTACAAACAAAACGCTTATAAAAAGAACAAAATGCTTATAAACAAAAGCACAGAACCATAATTTTGGGGTCATTTATTTCTGAACTTGATCGCTGCAGAGTCAGAGATTCCTGAGTCAATAGTAATGCTCTCAATAGCAATGAACCTGGCAGTTAAGATCTACCAGGTTCATAGAATTCCAAAACGTTAAATAATTGAACGTTGGTCAACCTGCAAGAGATTCAACGGAAAACTAACAATTCCTCCTTATCTTCAGAAGTAGTTCAGTGTTGCTAGAAGTTGAAACACCTCTTGACCAGAGAGGTCTAAATGAAACGAGATCCAAATGAAACAAGATAGTAGGCACCCTCTGTACCGATCGCATTAAAGCCGAGCAATAAAAATCTGTTTAATTGCTTCAATGCCATCTAATACCGATAACAGAACTCCTAAACCCATTGCATTTTAGAAACAAAGGTGTTTCCAGATAGATTTACAACAAATTAAGGAGCTGAATTTTCTGGAGGGTTGACCTATTCTATTGAGACAATAGATTTTGTTGAAAATAGGTCGGTTGAGAAAATTCCTCTGCTGAAGTCACCTGCTAGAAGTGTGATTAAGGTTCCTTCCGGGTGCCATGAATTAACCATAGCATTCTCTCCTGAACCTACAAGGGATCTGCAACAGAGATAGATGAACTGAAATACAACTTAACATCTTATTAATTTTTGCTTAATCTTATCCAAATGTTCCCCCATTCCAGCCCCACATCGAACCAGTGGCATTATTAAATTCAATGTAAATTCGATTCGGTGCAATCCCTAAGGTTTCCTGGATCTGTTGGCAGAAGTCCTGGCTCATTGCCTTAGTTTGTTGGGGTGTCATCGTCCCAATATTCTTGACTTCCACGTATCCTACCGGCTCAGTGGTTCCTCCAAAAGTCATGGCGACTCCTGGCTCCAAAGCAGTCATCACATAGGACTCGGGTTTGCCAACGTGCTGGGCAAGACTAGATGACAGCCCTAACAGGAGTTGCTGAGCTTGATCGGCGTTGGGGGTCAGAGAGGTTTGTACTTTGATCAGGGGCATAGGGCTTGCGGTTTGTCTGAAGGAAGAGACTGAATCTCATGGAAAAAGACGAGAGAGGTGCTTAAGTTGACCTAGGGGTGATTGACCTAGGGGTGATAGGGCTGAGAGCTTATCCCGATCGTCTCCCTCATCATCTCTAAAAAGTGCTGTTTTGTTCAACCCAACTCATCCCAAAAGCCGTTGCGATCGCGATCGCAACGGCTGTACTGACTCACTCAGTGTCTTAGGCTACTCAGCACTGTAGTTAACCGCTTAGTTAACTACAGTGCTGGTCATACACCTGCTTCAATCACCTACTTCATGGGATACTCAAATACATGGGGCGCTCAAATGGGTTGCAGGCTTAAGCGGACTAAACATTGCCCCCATTGCGCCGACGCAGTTTGAGAGCTGCAGCCGTGCCCAAACCAACCAGGGACAGGACTACAGAAGGTTCGGGAACATCCTTACCCATGAAGTCTTTGGCGTTCTTCATCCCAATATCCACCACAAACACCGTGTCGTTGAAGTCGCGATCGGACTTCTCCCCAAATTTACCCTGATCTGTCCCGCCCGTTCCATAAAGATCTTCAAAGCCCATCAACAGATAGGGCGTATTTTCGATCGCGTAGGCAACGACGTGTTGCAGACCATCTGCGTTTTGTGCAGCCTGGGTTCCAAAGATGTAGGAATCGGTTCCGCGATTTAAACCGTTTGCTCGCAGTTGGAAGTCGATTTGGCTACCGCCCTTGATGGTACCCATCTTGACTCCATCACCAAATTTCAGAGCTTCACCACCCCAATCGTTGGCACAACCAGTTCCGGTGCAGGAGATATCTTTAAACAGTAAGCCTTCCTGCTTAGTTGCCCCCTTAGAGGTGTAGGCGAGTTGGTTGCGGTAGCCTGCCCCTTCGTTGATGAAGAAGATAGAAACATTGTGGTCATACTTGAGGTTCAGTTTGCTGATATCCAGCTTGAACTGACCACTATTGGCAATAGCAAGCCCTTCTTTTTGCACATATTGTTGGAAGGGGACATCATTAAACCCTGTTTGGCTCTTGCTAAAAATTTCGGGCTGAGCGCTATCCCAGACGGAGGCAGAAGCAGCATTAGCGTTAGCGGTGGCCCCCGTGAAGGCGGCTGCAATAAACAAACCAGCAACGATTTTCTTGTTCATAAGAGGCATGTCAACTGAGTGTAGTTTACGGATGAGACTAAGCAGGAAACAGGTCAACTGAAATGCTCCCCAAAAACTGGACAGAGGGCTAAGATGTACTAAAAGCAGTAGTTCACCTAGAAACTACGGAGACATCTAAAGCAATGGCGCGCAAACAATACAGCGCCGAGTTCAAAACGAAAATCGCGCTCGAAGCGATCAAAGGGCAGAAAACGATCAACGAAATGGCTAGTGCCCATGAACTGCACCCGACGCAAATCACGCAGTGGGAGAAGCAAGCCCTAGAATCGATCCCAGCGGCATTTTCCAGCAAACGTGATCGTCAGGAGAAAGCCCAAACTGGATTAACCGATGAACTCTATCAGCAGATTGGTCAACTCAAAGTCGAGTTGGACTGGTTGAAAAAAATCTGGGCTTGAACGTGGTCGCTAAACGTGCCCTGATTGAGCCAGACCACCCACAGATCAGCCTGAGTCGGCAATGTGAACTGCTTGATCTGAATCGCTCCAGTTGGTACTACGAAGCTGCCAGAGAAACTCCAGAGAACGAAGCCTTGATGCAGATGATTGATCAACAATTTACCCAAACGCCGTTTTATGAAGTCCGACGGATGACGGCTTGGCTGCGGCAACAAGGTCATGCCGTCAATCCCAAACGAGTGCGGCGATTCATGAAGAAAATGGGATCGGGGGCGGTCTACCCCCAGCCCAAACTCAGTCTGCCAGGGGAGAATACCCGTCGGTTTCCCTACTTGTTGAAGGACTATGCGATCACCGCACCCAATCAAGTCTGGTCAACGGATATCACCTATATCCGCTTATCTCAGGGCTTTGTCTATTTGGTGGCAATTATCGACTGGTTCAGTCGCTATGTCTTGGCTGGGCAACTGTGCAATACGATGGACGTTCAGTTTTGCCTGGAGGCGTTAGAACAGACCTTAAGCCAAGCCCAAGCCGTCATCTTCAACAGCGATCAAGGGGCACAGTTTAGCAGTTTGGCCTTTACCCAACGCTTGGAGCAAGCGAACATCCAAATCAGTCAAGATGGCAAAGGGCGTGCCTATGACAACATCTTGGTTGAACGACTCTGGCGTTCGGTCAAATACGAGGAGGTTTATCTCAAATCTTACAACTCAGTGGCAGAAGCAATTCAAGGTTTAGATCAGTATTTCCAGTTCTATAACCACAAACGACTGCATCAATCTTTGAATTATTGTTCACCCGCAACGATCCATTTCGGTTAAACTGTGAGGTATGAGTATGAAATGAAACAAACTTGCTCATGACCTTCGCTGCTTCTTTATATCTTATTTTCCTCATTTTGTTGTCCAGTCTTTGGGGTACACCTCAAACTGAGTGTAGTTTGTGAATGAAACCAGGCAGGAATTCGCGCTGTGCGGCTGACCTCGTCCGTTCTCTTACTCTTATATCCTACGGGACTTGCCTCTGTACAGAGTGGTGCTCACTCTTTGCTGGGTCTTTAATTCTGCCCTGTTTCGTCCGAATTACTACGGAGGGGTTGCTCGGATTGGGCTGGTTGCGATCGCTCCTCATCGACCCATAGTTAGAGGGAGCCTACGGATTCTACTGAGAGAACTTCAGTGGAGACGGTTCAACTGACTCCGGTTCTCCGCTAAGCTACTGACTCGAAGGTCGTAACGAGGAGGATCGGATCACCGTGTTCATGCTTGAGAAACAGGTTGCGATCGCCGCTTTACAGTCTGCTAGTCGGCTGTGCCAAGCCATTCAACAACAAATTCTGCCCCATCTGGATTTATTTGCCTTTCACAAATCGGATACCAGTCCCGTCAGTCTGGCAGACTTTGCGGCTCAGGCGATGATCAATCGGGCGATCGCGCTGCACTTTCCCCAGGATGCGATCGTGGCGGAGGAGACGGCAGAAGATTTGCGCTTCGATCCAGCTCGGCTAGGGGCTGTAACTGAATGGGTTCGATCGGAGGTTCCCCAGGCAACTCCCGCTGAGGTCTGTGATTGGATTGAGCGGGGGCAGGGTTGTGTGGGCGATCGAATTTGGGCGGTGGATCCGATTGATGGCACCAAGGGCTTTTTACGGGGTGATCAGTATGCGATCGCGCTGGCGTTGATTGCTGAAAAGTCGGTGCAATTGGGGGCGTTGGCTTGTCCTGCGTTGCAAATTTTCGATTGGCCGCCGGGAGTCCTTTTCATTGCGGAGCGCGGTCGGGGTGCGGAGGTCATCAGTTTGGTGAGTGGGGAAGTTTGCTCCTTGCCACTGGTGCATCGCATTCAACGGGTGACCGAAAGTGTGGAGACGGGACATGGTGATCCGGACTCGCAGAATCAGATTGCAGCAGCGATCGCCTTTCCCCATCCATCGCTGAAGATGGATAGTCAGGCGAAATATGGAGTGCTAGCTGCCGGTTTGGCAACGCTCTATATGCGGCTGCCTTGGGTGGCAAAACCAGACTATCGCGAGAATATTTGGGATCATGCAGCGGGGGCGCTCTTAGTGGAAGAATGTGGTGGGCGAGTGACTGACTGCCATGGCAGCCCCCTCGATTTTGCCCAAGGACAGAAGATTCCGGGCAATGCTGGGATTATTGCAAGCTGTGGACTAGAGCACGATCGGGTAATTGCGGCGATCGAAGCTCTTCCCCCGGTACCCTAAAAGCCCTATTCTACTCAATAGTCTTTTTTCGGGCTGCCGGGTAAGGAAGCAAGAAGTAATGCAGTTTTCCAAAATTTTGATCGCTAATCGGGGAGAAATTGCCCTCCGCATCATTCGGACCTGTGAAGAACTGGGGATCGCCACGGTTGCTGTCCACTCCACCTGCGATCGCAACTCTCTTCCGGTGCAACTGGCGGATGAAGCGGTGTGTATTGGTGAACCTCCCAGCGGCAAGAGCTATCTCAACATTCCCAACATTATTGCGGCGGCTTTAACTCGGAATGCTACGGCAATCCATCCCGGTTATGGCTTTTTAGCAGAGAATGCGCGCTTTGCAGAGATTTGTGCTGATCACAAGATTGCTTTTATTGGTCCTTCTCCAGACTCGATTCGCTCAATGGGAGATAAATCTACTGCCAAGAAGACCATGCAGCGAGTTGGGGTACCTACCGTTCCAGGCAGCAAGGGCTTAGTGGAAACTGAGGAAGAGGCGCGGGAAATTGCTCGGGCGATCGGCTATCCCGTCATTATTAAAGCCACAGCGGGCGGCGGCGGGCGGGGAATGCGCCTAGTGACCCAGGATGAAGATCTCTCTAAACTTTTTTTTGCTGCCCAGGGCGAAGCAGAAGCAGCTTTTGGGAATCCAGGGGTTTATGTAGAAAAATTTGTCCAGAATCCCCGCCATATTGAATTTCAAATTCTGGCGGACAGTCATGGCAACGTCATTCACTTGGGGGAGCGGGAGTGCTCGATCCAACGTCGCCATCAAAAACTGCTGGAAGAAGCCCCCAGTTCTGCCCTCACCCCTGAACTACGCCAGCGCATGGGAGAAGCCGCCGTTCTGGCCGCCAGAGCCATCAACTACATGGGCGCAGGTACCGTGGAATTTTTGCTGGATAAATCCGGTGAGTTCTACTTCATGGAAATGAATACCCGGATTCAAGTTGAGCATCCCGTCACGGAAATGATTACAGGGGTTGACCTGATTGCGGAACAGATTCGGATTGCCCAAGGGGAGAAATTACGACTCAGCCAGGATCAGGTGATTTTGCGGGGTCATGCGATCGAATGTCGCGTCAATGCAGAGGATCCGGATTATAATTTCCGTCCCAGTCCCGGTCGCATTAGTGGCTATTTGCCGCCCAGTGGTCCTGGGGTGCGCATGGATTCCCACGTCTATACCGACTATGAAATTCCGCCTTATTACGATTCCTTGATTGGCAAATTGATTGTCTGGGGAGACGATCGCACCTCTGCTATTCGTCGGATGAAACGGGCTTTGCGGGAATGTGCCGTCACAGGTCTGCCGACTACGATCGGCTTTCATCAACGCATTTTAGAAACCCCAGAATTTCTGCGCGGTGAAATTTACACCAACTTTGTCGATCGGGTCATGTTTGGCAAATCATGAATTC
>JAYKGX010000462.1:0-31233 GCA_035285565.1 Synechococcales cyanobacterium | reverse complement strand
CGTGCTGTCTGCCTCAAGTATGCGGAACTGGCGACTCAGCAAGGGGCAGATTTACGGCTGAATCTGCAAGTGGAGGGGTTAACCCAGGTCACAGAAGGCTACCGAATTGCCACCACCCAAGGGGACTTCACCGCCCGATTTGTGATTAACTGTGCTGGGTTGTTGAGCGATCGCATTGCCCAACTAACCGGAGCTAAGCCCTCTGCCAAAATCGTGCCCTTTCGCGGCGAATATTACGAACTCGTGCCGGAAAAACGCAGCTTGGTGAAAGGTCTAATCTACCCTGTGCCCAATCCCAATTTCCCCTTCCTCGGCGTTCACTTTACGCGCATGATTGATGGTACGGTTCATGCGGGGCCCAATGCGGTGCTGAGCCTGAAGCGCGAGGGCTATCAGAAGACAGATTTCAACCTGCGCGACACGATCGAAACCTTAACCTATCCGGGTTTTTGGAAATTGGCAGCGAAACATAGTGATCAGGGATTCCAAGAAATTCTACGATCGCTGTTCAAACCCCTATTCGTCAAAAGCTTGCAGGAACTGATTCCAGAGGTACAGTCGGAAGATTTAATCCCCTGCCATGCTGGAGTGCGGGCCCAGGCTTTGCAACCCGATGGCAAACTGGTGGATGACTTTTTGATCGTTCCCGATGAAAATGCCCTGCATGTCTGTAATGCGCCTTCGCCCGCTGCCACTTCTTCGTTGGAAATTGGCAAAGCGATCGCCAATCAAGTCCCCGAAGTCAGTGCGACTCGAATTGCTTTGAGTCGCTAAAGGATCCACCGATATCATTCATGCCTGGTGTCATTCAAACCTGTTCGATGTCACTCCAGGAGCAAGTATGCCGCAATCTACCCGATCTCGATCTGCAAGGACTTGGCCCCACTGGTCGTTACTGCTACTGGCGGTCAGTGTAGTTTTTATTCTGTATGTTACGCTCACCCCCTTTGATTTTCGCTTAGCGCAGTTGGGAGCCAGAAATCTAGTCAAGGAATTCTTCCGTCATTCCAGCGACTCTCAAGATCTGGTCAGTAATGTGCTGCTGTTTCTGCCGATCGGACTCAGTTGGACCGCTTGGCAATATCGGCATCAGCGCCAGGGGTCTCGCCAGCCTGTCCTATGGCGACTCTGGGTGAGAAGTATCCTATTTAGCTTTCTCCTCACCCTGACCGTCGAACTATTGCAAATTTTTCTGCCCACCCGCTACACCAGCTATCGGGATCTCACCACCAATACCCTGGGCGGGGCGATCGGGGCTGGCTTGTATCTGGTGGGTTTGCGCTACCACCTCTGGCACCAGGTTTGGCACCATCTGCAACGGCTGTGGCGATCGCCCCGAGGGCTGGCAACTTTGCTGGTGGTTTGGGTGATCTGCGGCTGTAGTGTGACGCTGGCATTGCATAAGGGCACGGAGCTATCCAACTGGGCGAGGGATTATCCGCTGGTCATTGGTAATGAACCGAGCGGCGATCGTCCTTGGCGGGGGCAGATTTCTCGCTTAGTCATCAGTCCGCAGGCAACTTCGGAACAGGCGGCGGCTGATTGGTTGACCCAGCCCCAGCAAGCGGATCTCCCAGGAGCAATCGCTGATTATGATTTCACAACCGTTCCCCCCTACCGAAGCCGTGTGGGTCATGGAACCGTGATCGATTGGAATCAACCGCTCGACCAGCCAACAGAGCAACAAACGGGTCTGCAAACGGCAGCCATCACCCAAGCCGATCGCTGGTTAATCGCCCAAGGCTCCCCAGCAAGTTTGACAGAACCCATTCGGCAATCCTCTACCTTTACCCTAGCGGCGATCGTGCAAGCGGCTGAATTTGAGCACGAGGAAACGGCCCGCATTATTTCCATCTCGCAGGATCCCTATTTCCGCAATCTGACGGTGGGACAAAAGGGAGACGTACTCACGATCCGGCTGCGCACACCGCTTACAGGGGAAAATGGCACTTACACCTCTTTGGGAGTGCCCAAGGTTTTTGTAGACTCCCAACCCCATGCCCTGCTCGTCACCTATCAAGCGGGGCAGCTCACCCTCTATATCGATCAGGTGAGTCATGACAGCACCTTGATCCTACGTCCCGAAGTGACCCTCTTTCGTTACCTGTTGCCTTGGAGTTTCCTACAATTCAATCTGACTCCTAAGGGGATGCTTGCCTATCGTTTTCTCTACTATGCTCTGTTTTCCTTGCCGCTAGGTTTTTGGGTGGGTCGGCTGCTCTGGCTGAGTCATTCAAAACATCTCACCTATACTTTGATGGTGGTAGGTGGCTTACTCATTCCCTGCTGGCTCTTTGCCCAGTTCCTGAGTCAGGCTTGGCTACCGAACCTGTTAACTTGGCTGGTCTGTTTAGGTCTGTCGGGGTTGACTGTGGGACTGGTTTATTGGCGATCGCGCTGGAGTGCTACTGCTAGATTGGAGTGCCTGGGGAGGGGGGAGATGGGGAGATAGGAAATTTGAGGGGTGGGACACAAGATAGGGCTGGGGTAGGCGATAGGCTGGGGGCACGGGATACGTGCCCGTACGGGGGGTGGGAAGCTAGCAGGGGCTGATGGAAAACCTGTCTGGGAAGGCGTCGGGGATGAGGGGGGGGATGACTGGAGTGTCGGGAACTTGTCGGCGGTAGTTACGCGATCGGCGATCGCCGATCGGCAAGAGGGCACGGTTATCAATCGCCGCTTTGGCTCCGAAGGCTTCAAAGTATTGGCGGGCTGGTTCGGGGAAATGGGCAAAGCTGAAATTGGCATCTCCTTCAGCAACGGCAGCCCAAAAATAGCGCAGGCTGGGGGCAAGTTGGCTGGCTTCCGCGTCAGACAGGTAGAGGGGATATTGGGTTAATAACTGGCGCATGTAGGGTTCGGAACGATCGCCCATCAAGGTACGGGAAAAGGTGCCCAAATCATCCCAACCGGGAACTGCTTCAACGCGATCGGAATCCATGCGTAACCAATGCCGATCATAGCGATCGGTTTGAAACTCAAACACTCGATAGGGATGGGGATAGGTGACTAGGGATCCCGTAGTGATATCGTAAATGCCATCCTGATACGCCACATCTTGGATATGCAGATGCCCAGTCAGAACGAGATTGACCTTAGCCGCTTTCAAGATACTTAACAGTTCTGATGCATTTTCTAAAATATAGCGTCTACCTAGCCCTTGCTTAGACTGTTCCGGTAGATGTTCTAATACATTATGATGAATCATGACGATCACAAATTCATCTAGCGATTTCGATAATGTTTCTTTTAGCCATTCCAGTTGCGTCTGATCCATCCGTCCAACTTGTTTGCCATTTTCGTCAAAGGTATTGGAATTCAGGGCAATTAAACGCACTCCTGGAAGAATTTCATGGCTGTAGTAGGGGCGACTGGGATCATCGTAACCAAAGGCACGGTAGAAATAGGGAAATTCTGTAGCGGCGATCGACTGTTGATCAGCTTCCAGGACAGGAATATCGTGGTTCCCAGGAATGACGTAGACAGGATAGGGCAGTTGGGCAAGGCGATCGGCTAGCCAACGATGATTTTCGGGTTCTCCATGCTGAGTTAAATCTCCCGGCAAGAGCAAAAAATCTAACTCCAGACGACTCAGGCGTTCTACAACCACTTCCAGTGCAGGAATCCCTACCTCCACCAAATGGAGACGATTAGGATGATGCCAAACGGTATGGGGAAGGGCGACATGGAGATCGCTCGCGACTGCAAAACGAAAGTTCAGGCTCATGGTTGTTGACAATTCAGGACTGACAATTGAGTGTTGTCTCTAGCGTAAGGGTTCCCACAATTGATGCACAACGCCCCTAGGTGGTAACTTAAGGCGCTACACTGTATCAGGTCTCCGCCCAGAGTCCTACGTATTTCTATTCTGAGAGAAAGAGTCAGTTCCTATGCCCTTGGTGCGTGTTCGTGAGCATGTCAACCCTTTAGCCCGGAAGTATCAAACTCCTGCCAGCGTTCCAGCCTGGTCAGAGATTTATGCGGATTTCAGCCGCCCGTTACATCTGGATATTGGCTGCGCACGCGGTAAATTTGCCTACGAGATGGCCCTTCAGCTACCGGAGTGGAATTTTCTCGGGCTAGAAATTCGGGAACCCTTAGTGATCCAAGCCAATGAAGATTGCAGTGCGGCTGGATTGACAAATCTCTATTATTTCTATTGCAATGCCTCGAATACCCTGCGCCCCTTGCTGCAAAGCTTACCACCCGGCATTCTGCAACGAGTGACCATTCAATTCCCCGATCCTTGGTTCAAACGCAAACATCGAAAACGGCGAGTTGTGCAACCAGAACTCGTGCAAGATCTAGTCGATTTTATGCCCCCAGGTGCGACACTTTTCATTCAATCTGATGTCTTAGACATTGCCCAAGAAATGCGCGATCGCTTTTCAGACGAACCCCAATTTCAGATCCAACATGCCGCTTGGTTAGCCAATAACCCCCTGCCCGTACAAACCGAGCGAGAAAGCGCGACATTACGGGACAATTCTCCAGTGTATCGAGCATTATTCGTAAAAGTGTAGGACTACCCTTCATTCTTCATTCTCCCTGACCTGCAAACTTTGCGATCGCAGTTTATCTAAAAAATGGGTACAGTTCATCGACGCATCAAACATATGTAACCCAAACTGGCGGGACAGCGCTTCACACACTTGAATACCGCGCACACTATTGCCATGGTGATCCAAAGGTGGAGAAAAAACAGCAATTCCTAATTGATTGGGAACTACAACAATAATGCCACCCGAAACACCACTCTTGGCAGGCAGTCCAACCCGATGGGCCCATTCACCTGCAAAGTTATACATCCCGCAGGTATACATTATACTTAACAAATCTCGAATATACTCTGAATCCAGTGCCCGATCGCCCGTGATGGGATTCACCCCTTTATTTGCCAATGTAGCTGCCATCACCGCCAGATCACGACAATTGACCAATAGCGAACATTGCTGAAAATAGAGATCCAATGATTCATCAATGTGATCATCAATCATGCCGAAATGGCGCATCAGGTGAGCCAGAGCACGATTACGATGTCCGGTCGATCGTTCCGACATAAACACCGACATATCCACAAACACATCCCGACCAATGTAACGCCGAAACATCTCCAGCATTCGATTCAAGCGATCGGTGGGGTCTTTCCCTTGAATTAAACTCGTCGTAGCGATCGCCCCCGCATTCACCATAGGATTATCGGGTCGTTTAGAGTTCTCGTCCAGCCGAATGATCGAATTAAAGGGATCCCCCGTCGGTTCAACCCCCACTTTGGACAGCAACAGCGATCGACCTCGATCTTCCAACGCCATGCCATAGACAAACACTTTGGAAATCGACTGCAGGGTAAATAGCTGCTGCGTCTCCCCCACAGTATAAACTTGCCCATCCACCGTCGCGATGCAAATACTGAAGGAATCAGGATCCATTTTAGACAGTTCTGGAATATAACTGGCAACCTGACCTTCCCGGAGGGGGAGATATTGCTGGTAGAGGCGATCGAGAAAAGCAGAGAGGGGATTCATAGCAGTTCAGCCAAGGCAAGGAGAATGATTCTGATCTTAAGCGAGTCAAACACCAGCGGATCAAAGAAAATTCCCTATCACTCCTCGATCTCAGGGGGTGGGCATTAGCCAATCTGCTTGTCATTCCCCCCGGCTCACCCCAATACCAGCGACTCTGATACCAAATCCACAGGGCGTTGAGACTGATCGTAACGCGGTAAGCCTCCATTCATCAGGGTTTGATAATCCAAAATCGCCACTCTAAAATCCAAAATTGGGACCGTTTCGCCTCACTCAACTAACCCAGCGGGTCTAGAAAAAAGGGAGTTCGGTAGGAATACAAATTTCCTCATGGCGCATCAGGTAAGCCGTGGAGAGGCTAACGCGTCCTCGCAGTTGATTGATCCATTGCCAAAGTTGTTCCCGTAACCCATGGCTCTGAATTGCTTGGCACAATCCACTGCCCACCAGAACTTTGCCCTGGGCATTGACATAAAACTGATAGTCTGAATATTCTAACGGATGCAACCATTGATAAACCTGTGCCACGATCGCCACGATCGCAATCAGCAAAAAGCGCATCGCCCGTCCCAACACTGTATAGGACTGTGCGGCGGTCCGAAAGTCATATTCTTTCCCTGGCTTCACGTTCACATACATGGTCTTACCAGCGCGGCGGGTTACTTCTGCCCAAAATTTCAAGGCTTCTACCCCCAAGCGCACATCCACCAGCACCAGCTTTACAGGCGATCGTCGCACCCGTTCCACTAACCAGACCATATCGGTTTCTGCAGAAACTACGATCGCCGCATTCCGAAAGGGAGCACGTCGCACTACGAGTTTCTTCTGTCTCCACACGAGAGCATAGGAATAGCTACCCAGGGTACTGGTTTTCAGGGTTGGAGAGGTTGCATTCTCAGAACTTGTAGAGAGCATCATAGAAAATCCACCACTTCAGAAGGACAACGGTTGCAGGATAATGGTTAAAAACGGATTGACAACGATTTAGTATGATGAGCAGAATTTGGCTCCGGCAAGCTGAACCTCGCAGAAGTCAGTCTTGAGTTCAATAAACCTTAAGAACGATAATTAGGGACACTTTCTACTCCTTTCTGCATAGGTCTTGTGGTTTGTCCTGAGGATTCATCAAAACTTTGCACACAACTTGCGGAATCTTCGTAGAGAGCCATGATCTCGACTCAGGAGTCGTATCTTGCACATACTCCTTTTATCAGGTCACTGCTACCCTCATCCGGGAGAATACCAGAATTTTTCTACTGTTAAATTTTAAAAAACACGATCCTTCTGGACTATCTCCCTGGCAGGATCTGGCACAATGGAAACCCAAACATCTGCAAAGCTGATGGAATTATCGAGTCAACCGAGCCTGTTACATCGTCATCCCGACTCCTCCCTGCAGCCCCATTGGCAACTCACTCAGGTGGGGGTTTTACTATTGCCCTTTAGTACGTTGCTGGGGTGTCTCTGTTTTGGGGTGACTGCGATCGTCATCTGGACAAAATATGCCAATCAATTGGTGCAGCAGTTGGTCAATCAAATTTTGCTGATGTTGGGCGCTTGGATGGTCATCATTGCCCTCTTTGCCTACGATCGCCCCACGGCTTTGCTTGGGTTGGTGAATTTTCTGCCCTTTTTCATTGTTTTCACCGCCCAGAGTTATTTAATCCAATCGATCGCCCAACTGCGTCACCTGGCCCAACTCTTGGTGTTGACTTCTATCCCGGTGATTGTGATTGGCTTGGGGCAGCTCTATCTCGGCTGGGATGGGCATGTGGAGATTCTCTGGGTGCTGGTGGATTGGCTGATCCAGAAAGGGGGAACGCCACCGGGTCGCATGGCTTCTGTGTTTTTCTATGCCACTGTCCTAGCCAGTTATCTCTGCGTTACCTTTACGCTGTCCTTAGGGTTGTGGTTGGAACAGGTGCAATCCCATTTTCCTGGTAAATCCTCGACTGGCAAATCCTCGATCGGGCTGGATTACCATTGGCTTTGGCTGGCGGTGACCCTCCTGAATGGCGTTGCCTTATTTCTCACCAATTCTCGCAATGCTTGGGGGATTTTACTCTTGGTCTGTCTGGTCTTTGCGATTGATCGGGGTTGGCGTTGGTTAGTGGGGATTGTTTCTGGGGTAACAGGGACGATCGCAGCAGCAGCCTATGCCCCAGACCCAATCAATCAACCCTTTCGTAGCATTGTCCCCCGGTTGATTTGGGCGAGATTGAATGACCAACTGTACCTCGATCGCCCGATCCCAGACCAGCGATCGACCCAGTGGCAGTTTGCTTGGAAGATGATTGAACAGCGACCTTGGACGGGCTGGGGGTTACGTAACTTCTCTGCACTCTATAGCGAGTCCTGGAATTTCTACATCGGTCATCCCCACAATTTACCGTTGATGCTGATGGCGGAAATGGGGGTGCCTGCTACTTTGATTTTTATTGGCGCGATCGGCTGGGTGATGGTGGCCGGGGTGCGAACTTGGCGATCGGCAATGGAAGAGGACGATCGGTTGATTTTATTGACTTTTTTAGTCACGTTTATGGGTTGTACGCTGTTTTGTTTGTTGGATATTCCCCTGTTTGATGCGCGGATTAATGCGATGAATTGGTTGATTCTGGCGGCGATTTGGGGTGTGGGGCAATCCCGGTGGCGATCGGTGACTCGTTAGTTAATTGGCAAAATTTCGGTGATGCGTTGAATGGCGGTTATTGCGTTCCTGAAATTGATGGTTTAACCCAATTCGGATCGCGTCGCCAATATTGACGGGTTTCCCCGATATTGACGGGATTGACGGGTTTCCCCAATATTTGGTAGAGACGTTCCGGCGGAACGTCTCTACGATGGGTTTTACGCGTTATTGCAAAATTCAACGGCGTTATTGCGAAATTTCACGGCGTTGATGACCGATGGCAATTACGCATTCCCGGCCATTTGGGCGGCGACCTCTGCGGCAAAATCGGTTTGCGCGACTTCAATGCCTTCACCTAGGACAAACCGCACAAAACGACGCACTTGAATGTTCTCGCCCAGGGTGGCAACGTGCTGTTTCACTAACTCCGCTACCGTAATGTTCTGATCCTTGATGTAAGGCTGATCCAATAGGCACATTTCTTTCAGACGCTTATCAATCCGACCTTGGACGATCTTCTCTTTGATGTCTGCTTTCTTCTTCGCCAAATCATCCTTACCCATTTCGATCGCCTTTTCTTTTTCAGCGATCTCAGTCGGGATGTCTTCCACCTTCACATATTCCACGTTGGGGCAAGCGGCAATCTGCATGGCAATGTTGGTCACCAGCTCTTTAAACGCTTCATTGCGGGCAACAAAGTCTGTTTGGCAGTTCACTTCTACCAACACGCCAATCCGCCCCCCGGTGTGGATATACTGCCCCACCAAGCCTTCCGCCGCAACTTTGCCTGCTTTTTTATCAGCAGAGGCGATGCCTTTTTTCCGCAGCCATTCGCCGGCTTTTTCCATGTCACCATCATTTTCAGCCAGGGCTTTTTTGCAATCCATCATGCCTGCCCCAGTCTTTTCGCGCAGTTCTTTGACTGCCTTTGCGGAAATCTCTGCCATGATCCTAGTTCCTAAAATCTGCGTCCTTTAACTCTCTTAAACCAGAATGGGGTTGAATGCCAGTGCGCTACTAAACAAAGCACCCGATCGCTGCAAATTGCGATCGCCCAGCCTTCGCCCCATTCTGTGCTAACAAAACAAAGATGTCGTGTGAGTCAGAGTTGACTGATTATCCCAGCCTATTCTTCGCCACTCTCATCCGGCATTTCATCGTAGTCGTACTCTTCCTCTGCCCCTTCAAAGTCTTCAAAGTCTTCGCTCTCGCTGACCTGACCATGGCGACCTTCGTAGATGGCATCGGCTAAACGGCCCACCAGCAGTTTGATCGACCGGATGGCATCATCATTGGCAGGAATGGGCACATCCACTGCATCCGGATCACAGTTCGTATCCAGCAAGGCAACGATCGGAATATTCAGCTTCTTGCATTCCTGGACAGCGTTATATTCCCGGCGCTGGTCAATCATGATCACCACATCGGGCACCTTGCGCATGTTTTTGATGCCACCCAGGTATTTTTGCAGCTTTTCCAACTCGCGACGCAGGACAGCAGCTTCCTTCTTGGGGCGCAGTTCCATTGCACCCGTTTCTTCCATGCGCTCCAGTTCTTTTAAGCGCTCGACCCGAGTTTTAATCGTCGTCCAGTTGGTCAACATGCCCCCCAGCCAACGCTGGTTGATGTAGTAAGCGCCACAGCGGGAAGCTTCCTGGGCCACAATTCCGGCTGCCTGACGCTTGGTACCAATGAACAAAAACTTCTTGCCCTGCTCTGATGCCGTCCGGACAAAGTTATAGGCATCTTCCATCAACTGAGCCGTCTGCACCAGGTCAATGATATGAACCCCGTTGCGGGCGGTGAAGATATAGGGCTTCATCTTCGGGTTCCAACGGCGGGTTTGATGCCCAAAGTGAACCCCAGACTCTAGCAATTGAGCCAATGAAACAACTGGCATTGAATTTTCTCCTTTCGGGTTAATCCTCCACCTAGGTGTACTTCATTACGATCGCCCCTGACTTCAAACAACCTATGGAGCAGGCATGATTGAGACCAAGCGCGATCGCGCTGACTGATGGGAAAGCGAGACTGAGGAAGACATAGAAGCATTCAATTCCCGTCCGTTCCTGCACAGTGCAGAAGCACCCGAAATTCTAGGTGTGTGATTTTTCAGCTTTCCTAGCGTAGCACAGATGGCGGTACTAGCTAGCCCGATCGCGTACATTCCCCACATAGGAGAGGGATTGCATCGGTTCGGCGATCGCTTCCTGCAGCCCCCGTTTGGTGACAACCCATTCCGTATTACCCACCAAATGGTCATAGATCGCAATGATGGCAATCATATTTTTGAACACACAGTAGGCGGGAATAAAGAAGCAATAGGCCAGGTAAGTCTGGAGGGACTGCTCAATCAACCGACTGCGGAATTTCCAAGCTGCCAGCGTTTGAATAGGACCACTCAGGAGGGTGAGAATCGTGGTTGTCCAGAAATAGGCAGGGGGTACCTCTGGGGCGACTGTGTCACTGAGGGTCAAACTCAGGAGAATGGGAAACACCTGCAGGGCAACGAAATGGAAGATGGCACTATAGGCAAGCAGCATCGTCCAATAGCCCTTTTGCCACATATCTAGGTGGCGGGTTCGCAGGAGGGACATTTGGTATTTGAGCGCAACTTCTAGCCAGCCCTGCGCCCAACGTTTGCGTTGAAACCAGAAGGAGCGGAGGTCTTCCGGAGCCAATTCCGTGGTGACAATCCGAGGATCATGGACAAACTGATAGCCCCGCAGGGTGGTGCGGAGGGTGGCATCAATATCTTCCGTCAGCATTTCAGGAGAAAATTGGATGCGCCGCAGCACTTCGGTTCGCCAATAGCCATTGGAGCCACAAAACATGGCTGTATCCACCAGTAATGACTTTGCCGGGTGGCTGATGCCGTACATGCATTCAAATTCCACAGCAATCATTTCCGTCAACCAGTTGGCTTGGTGATTGCGAATCACATTGCGCCCCTGCACCACGGCATAGCGCCCATCCTCTAGCCAGCGCCAAGCGCGATCGAAACAATCCGCTTGGGGGCGATGATCGGCATCCAGAATCCCGGTGATCTCGCCTTTGACAATTTTCAGGGCTGCGTTGAGGTTTTCCGCCTTCGAACGACTGGCTTCCACACAGAGCAACCGCAGTTCGGGATATTGCTGAGCCAGTTGTGCCAGCTCTGCTTCTACGGGCAGGGGGGTTGGGGTGTTATAGACCAGAATCAGCTCAAAGCCCGCTTCCGGACGATGGAGGGTCTGGAGAATATATTCCAGCGTATCGAAAATAATATGCTGCTCATTGGGTAAGTAGGCTGCCACAATCAGCGAGCATTTCGGCAAGGGTTGACGAGCCGATCGCAGAATCGAAGGTCCCTCCGCCCGCATTCCAGCCGCACTCCGGCGCGATCGCAAAAATTGTTGTACCAGTCCCAACCGAGGTCGCCACCGCAGACGGGGCGAGGAATAGGACACCAGGGTTGCGATCGCCTCACCAATCACCACCACGGAAGTGACTAAGTAGAGAACGGGAATCAACCAATGCAAAACAGACAGGGTTCCATCATTCTGCAAAATCAGGTAGTACAGAACGGTGGGTAACCCAATGACAACCACATGGGTAAAAATAATTTTGTCAAGAACGTCACCAAACAGGACAAATGGCTTTGCTAGTAGGCTCTTCCTCATAATTCGTTAGCACCAAAGGATTCTTATCGGGAGAAACCATGGACCCGTAGCTTGTTTCGGTTTCAAACGACAGCCGATCGAATCGGCTGCGATCGAAGTTAAACAAGCATCCTAGCCCTACCAAAACCCAAAAACCTCAGTAGCATACTCCACGACTTGGCAGAGTAGATACTTCGGGTTATTCGGATTTCTGATGAAGGCAAATTGTGAGGAGGAGCGAGCAATGAATGGTTTACATAGAAAAATTTCTACACCATTGATTGACTCAAATCAGGCGGACAAAACTACCACTGTGAGCGAAACAGCAGTATCAAACAATGCAAACCAAAGCACGGCTGTGAGCGAAACAGCAGCAACTTTTAGGGGAGCAATGCCCTATAGAATAGCAACCATCGGCTGCCGAAAACAGCCCTACCCAGAAGCACTTGATCCCTCATCACGCTACGGCGGGCGTGGGGCAAGGAATCTCTCGGGATTTCAAGACCTACCGATAGTTTGCAGATATGGCACTCCACTGGCAGAACTTAAGCTCTGATCACAGGATATGATCACAGATTCCGAGAACAGGTCACTCATTCTACTGCGTTTAAGCAATCGTACCGTTCTCACCTTGTTCCAGCAAGTGACATTCAGAAGAGTTGTGACGATTTTTCAAGAGCTTAGCCCTTTCCTAAGAGACATACACCCACTGCCAATCGATTTCCGGAAACAGATGAGGGGAGGGGGCAAGGGTGGCAAGCTATGGAGTCAACCAGGAGAGAACCGATGCCATTTTTAGGTGAGTTGGCGGCACTGAGCGCTGCTTTAATCTGGGCGATCGCAGCTTTAATCTATGTCGGCGTGGGGCAGACGATTTCTCCCTTGATTTTGAATTTCACGAAGGGTTGGATTGCGTTGATTTTGCTGGGGGTCACCCTTGGGATCGGACATCGTTTGGGACAGCCCTTTGCCGAGTTACCCACTGCTCCCCTGCAAGCCTGGATCCTATTGGGACTGAGTGGTGCGTTAGGCATTGGTATGGGTGATACGGCTTATTTTCAGGCTTTAAACCGGATCGGATCTCGGCAAACCTTGCTGATTGAAACCTTGGCCCCCGCGATCGCCGCCTTCTTGGCAGTGACGTTTCTGGGCGAACAATTGAGTCTGCGAAGTTGGCTAGGACTGGGGCTGATTTTAGCAGGCATTACCGGGGTCATTTTGGAACGCACAACCCAGACCAGCACAACCCAGACCAGCACAACCCCACCAGCCGATCGGGCAGGACTTAGCGATCCACCCCACCCATGGCAAGGAGTGCTCTATGCCACGATTGCTGCCGTCTGCCAAGCGGGGGGAGCGGTTATGTCTCGCACGGCGCTTGTTTCCAGCACAATGGATCCCCTATGGAGTACGGTTGCTAGATTATCGGGTGGCATGATCATCATGATCGTCTGGCTAGGGATACAGCAGAACTTGACAACCGTAAAGAAGCCGCTCCAAACCAGACAAATTCTAGGAACGATCGCCATCACCGCCCTTTTCAGTACCTATTTAGGAATTCTGTTGCAGCAGATCTCTCTCAAATATGCCGCCGCCGGAATTGCCCAGGCCCTCAGCAGCACCAGCCCCATTTTTATTTTGCCTTTAGCTGCTCTAGCAGGCGATCGCGTGACGATTAGAGCCATCCTAGGAGCGATCGTGGCAATCATCGGCGTTGGCATCCTCTTCCAACCCTGAGGGCATCAGAACTCAACCTCAGGAGAGACTGGCGGCAGACAGAGAAGGCAACGCAGGCGAAGGGGCGATCGCTTGTCCGTTTTGATTATTGGGATCTGCCGATCGAATCTGATGCATTAGGCTCGCCATTTCCAGAGCACTCATCCCAAATTCCCAACCCTTATTGCTCTTAATCCCTGCTCGTTCCAGTGCCTGCTGCATTGTGTCGGTCGTCAGCACCCCAAAGACAATGGGAACACCCGTCTGAAAGGAAGCGGCAGAAACACCCTTGGCAACTTCGGAAGCCACATAGTCAAAATGCGGCGTGCTACCCCGAATGACTGCGCCAATGCAGATAATGGCATCATACCGACCCGAAATCGCCAATTGACGAGCCACCATGGAGATTTCAAAACAACCCGGCACCCAAACGTGATCCACCTGCGGTCCATGGGGATCTACATTCACTCCGTGGCGTTTTAAGCTATCTTGGCAACCTTCGAGAAGTCTTGTCGTCACTAAATCATTAAACCGACCAATGACGATCGCAAATTTGTAAGCGCTGGCTTGCGCAAATGTCCCTTCAAAAATAGTCATTCGAGAAGTATACCGTTAGTGCTGCGCGTGATCTAGACACTAACAGATTTCCCGTTCGAGATAAATCACTCTCAAGGCACAATTTTTAGCAACTTTTAGCAGCTTGCAACTGGAGTGCTTTCTGGGTAAACTGCAACTTCTTTGCCTTACGTCTTACAACCATTACCTGACATACCCTATACAACTAGAAGCTGCTGGTAGAAGCTGTTGGCAATTGTTGACTTTCGCAGGAGTAAAACATCATGAATTCCTGAAAAAAGTGCATTCTTGAAAAAATGTTGATTAACTATTGAATCATCAATAAATGGACCCATCAATTACAGTGAATTGAACCCTGGTTTGATTCAGCCCTATTGTTTTCAATCTTAAGTTTCAGAAATGCAAATTTTTAGACTCCACAATGTTTTGCAGAGAAGTTGCAGTTTGTCACGAACTTCTTGTCGATCATTTTTGATCGGATCCAGTAAACCATGCCAGATTGTTTGGCAACCGAACGGTTTAGGTGACAAGTTCTAGGCAATCAAACCTAGGCTACCAAGAAATTCAGAACCGCCACTGCAATCACTAACCCAGCCCAGATAAAAGAGCCAAGATAGATCAGGCGCTTGGATTGATCCCAATTTTGAGGAGAGGCATAGGCAACAGGTACCCCCACCACCATAACAAAGGAAAATAGAACGAGCGCTGTAAGTAGTAATTGAAACAGAATCGTCATTTTTTTCTCCCAAGACAGCAATGATTGAAAGTTCTCTGAAAGTACCCTATCAGAAAAATGCGTTTGATTCTATGCCATACAACTGCTGATTTTGACACCCTGGGTGCGGCGATCGGGTTATCTCGGTTAGAAGCGGGTTCACGAATTGTGCTATCTGGTGGATCCCATCCAGCGGTGCGAGATTTTTTGGCTCTGTATCGCGATGAATTTCGGCTGATAGAACGGCGATCGGTGCGGCAGGATCAAATTAGCGCGATCGGGGTGGTGGATACGCAACTGCGCGATCGCCTAGGCAAAACGGCGGAATGGCTGGATCTACCCGTGCCGATTACAATTTATGACCACCATCCCCAGGCAGAGTGTGATATTCCTGCCCAAACCCGCTATGTGGAAGCGATCGGAGCCAGTACGACGATCGTGGTTGAACAGCTTCAGGCGGCTGGGATAGCCTTGGAGCCATTGGAAGCGACGGTCATGGCCTTGGGGATCCATGTAGATACGGGATCCCTGACCTTCAGCCATACCCATCCTCGGGATGCGGCAGCATTGACTTGGTTGATGCACCAGGGAGCCCATGTGGCGATCGTGGCGGACTATTTGGAACGGGGACTGTCGCCGCGACTGCAAACCTTGTTGGGACAAGCCCTGGAGCAGTTACATCGAGAAATGATTGAAGGCTATGTGCTCGCTTGGGTGTGCTTGCAAACACCGGAATTTATGCCCGGTTTATCTGGGGTGATTGCCCATTTGATGGATCTCACCGATGCCGATGCCATGTTTTTGGCTCACCAGTATGGCGGGGAAGGGGAGTCTGGTAGGGAGGGGGGAGAAGAACTGCAGGAACAACCCATCTCACTCTCACTCCCCTTGGTCGACCCCAAACAACCTTTGCGACCTAAGCCTTGGCGGAAAATGACGGTGATTGGGCGATCGCGCATTCCCCAAACTGACTTAAATGAACTCCTCCAACCCTGGGGCGGCGGCGGTCATGCCCAAGCAGCGGCGCTCAATGTTCGCACAGGGCAACAACCTCCTGCACCGACGGATGGTGAAGAAGTCACCTTGGCCGATTTAGACGACCTGCTGCTGCAAATTCTGACCGATTTTCGGCTGCAAATTCCCAAAGCTCCAACGGCAAGGGAACTGATGTCTTCCCCGGTGCGCACCATTCGCCCAGAAACCACGATCGCTGAAGCCCAGCGGGTTCTGCTCAGGTATGGACATTCTGGTCTGTCGGTGGTGGATGCAGCGGGGCAACTGGTTGGCGTCATTTCGCGGCGAGATCTGGATATTGCCTTTCACCATGGGTTTAGTCATGCCAAGGTCAAGGGCTATATGACGCGACAATTGAAAACGATTGCCCCAGAGGCGACCTTACCTGAGATTGAATCCCTGATGGTCACCTACGATATTGGGCGGCTGCCAGTTTTAGAAGGCGATCGCCTTGTGGGAATTGTCACCCGCACCGATGTGTTGCGCCAACTGTATCAGCAACGTCCCAGCGCGATCGCAACCCCAACGCTGCTAGACGGCATCCAGGATAGCACCCAACCTTGCTTCAATCGCCCATTCCCCCGCCCATGGAATCTTCGGGTAAATCTGCAGCGCTTAGCCGAACCCTTGCAGGATCTGTTGGCGATCGCAGCCCGGTTGGCGGAAGAACGGGGCTGGCATCTTTATCTCGTCGGCGGGGGAGTGCGGGATCTGTTGCTGGCATCGGGACAAGCTAGGGTGATGTTGAATGACCTGGATCTGGTGGTGGATGGCTATCATCGGGCAGCGGAGGCCGGAGCCGGGGTGGAATTGGCCAAGGAACTGCAACGGTTGTATCCAGAAGCCCGCTTAGAAGTTCATGGCAAATTTCAGACTGCTGCACTGCTCTGGCATCGGGATCCGGTGCTGGACTCGCTTTGGGTCGATATTGCCACAGCCCGCACAGAATTTTATCCCTACCCGGCTGCCAACCCAGAAGTGGAAGCGAGTTCGATTCAGCAAGACCTCTATCGTCGCGATTTCACCATCAATGCCCTGGCAGTACGCCTGACCCAACCCCGAGCGGGGGACATGTTGGATTTTTTTGGTGGCGTGCAGGATCTGCAAGAAAAACGGGTGCGAGTGCTCCATGCCAATAGTTTTATCGAGGATCCCACCAGGATTTATCGAGGGGTGCGTTTTGCAACGCGGTTGGGGTTCGAGTTTGATGAGCAGACGGAAGACTATATCCGCCATGCGATCGCCAGTGGCATTCACGCCCAAACCCATCTCCAGATACAAGCTCAGGGGCAAGCTCGCATTGTGGCTCCCGCATTACAAACCCGCTTGAAGGCAGAATTGAAATATGTTTTGCAGACTCCCTATTGGCGCAATGCCCTGCAGCGGCTGGATGACCTGCAAGCGCTCAGTTGTATCTATCCCACTATTCACATGACGCGATCGCTGTGGCAGGCTCTGCGGTGGGCAGAATGGTGGATACAACAGTGGAGCCAGCCACTGGACGGTCGAGCACTCGCACCTGGTTCGGGACAGTCCGCCACCATCACCACTTGGCAAACTCTCTTGGAAGTCATCATTGCTTCAGAACCACAGCCAGAACTACGGCAACAAATTGCCCAAAATCTGCAATTACCCCTGGAAAGCATCGATCGCTTAACCCAACTTGCCACGGTGGAACAGCAGTTTGCCCAAACCCTTCCCCACTGCGATCGTCCGAGCCAAAAGGTAGGTTTATTCAACAGTCACAGTCCCTCGATGCTAATTCTAGTTGCAGCGCGGGGCGATCGAACTTTAAGGCGCAATCTTTGGCATTACTGGCAGCATTGGGGGTCTCAGAAATCTTGGCTGAATGGTTCGGATTTAAAAACCCTAGGCTACAAACCAGGAAAACAATTTAAGCAAATTTTAGAAGAAGTCTTAGCCGCCACACTGGATGGAGAACTGACCAGTCAAGCAGCAGCGATCGCCTATGTGCGCGATCGCTATCCCCTCTGACCCACCCACTTGCATCTGTTAACGGATCACTGCGATCGTGGCGTTGGCAATGGTGCAGTTGCAAGAGGTGTCCACCCCATCTTGACCCATCACAAATTGAGTGGCATCCTGACAGAGGTTATGTCATTGAGAAAATAAAGTTAGAACCATACTTTTACAACATTACAGCCTGAATCTAGCCTGATTAGCTGACCTGATGGGGGGAATCGATGAGTTCAACCAGTTATTTAAATTAACTTCGTAGTTAAATTCCTACCGGCTTCCTGAACCTCAATTCATTGCCCAGATTTTCTGTTAGCGTCTTGAGGAAATTGGGCATATCTGAATCTGTCCCCCTTCAGAATTTGTCCTATTGCTGAGATTTGCCGATGAATCTTTCTTTCTATACCTTCGGTCTGACAGCTCTGCTGATCACAGCTCTGAATTTTCCAGGGTCATCTGCTAGGAGTAGAAGCAACCCTGAAGATGCTGTCTCGCTGCGCACTTCTGCCAGCCCCTCCCAACTGACAACCCTGCCGCTTGAGCAAGATGAATCGCGGGATGTCCCTGGTGCCACAGCCACTGCAGTGACTCAAGTCCAACCAACCCTTTCAACCCAGGCATTACCTAAAAGTCCTGCGCAACCCACCTTTCCAAAACAGCCCCCCGTCACCTTTGAAGGCAGCGCTTGCACCCAACTGAATGAAGCTGCTTCCGAAGTGGAGACTGCCATGATTTCCCTCTATTTTGCGTTAGATCTGCGCCGTGAACTGATTGAAGAACAATTTCAACGCACACAAACCAATCTCAAACGGCTCCAGACCCTGAAATTCACCCAGCCCCAAGTCAGATCCCTACAAACTCAGTACACAAATAAAGTCCAACCCCTGCTGCCTGCGATCGCCACCCAAGTGCGTCCAGGCTTAACCCTACAGCAACGTCGGGCTTTGGCAGCATCCTTCAAGGTAGAAATCGATGAGATCAATCAATTTCGCCACAACGCAATTCTCCTAGAGGATTGCAAAAGCCGCTAAAGATCCCACAGCGCAACCCAGAAAATCAACAATCTAGTTGTGCAGGAAATTTCCCACTCCCCCACTCTCCCACTCCCCCACTCTCCCACTCTCCCACTCCCCCAGCCTTTTCCACAAGTGTCCCCAAAGCACCCCTAACCAACCGTAATCTCATCATGACCACGAGTCAGGCGGATTTGTGCCAGGGCAAAAATGGTGGGAATGATGCGAGCATAGTTGGTAGAAATGCTACGCCAGCCTAAATCCGCCGCAAACCAAGCCCATAGGGTGGGACCCAGAAATGAGAAAACCGTGCGCACTGCACCATAGCGGGCTGCAGACATTGCCATCCCCTGTCTTGCCAATTGCAGGGTTACTTGAGTTTGAACTTGAGTGGCTGCCGCTGCTCCTCCTAGGGCGATCGCTTGCTGCGCCACTTGGTAGTGAGCCACATGGAGGGAAAACTGGCGGGCAATGAGCTGCAACAAGAGAGGTTTGATCACAGAACTGACGGCGATCGCGCTACTCCCTTTAATCACCAAACTCATGGGATCTTTCTGCAACGCCTGGGGTAATTGATCCAGCAGCCGGGTATGGGAGAGCGATCGTTGCACCCGTTGCGTGAGGCTATTTTTCTCTGCCTGCGGTAAATTTTTCCAAGCGCGATTTAATAGGTGTAGAAATATTTCCGCTTCTAGCTCCGTGGTGGACATCGCAGCTTTGTAGGGTAGATGCAGATATTTGCAAACTTGGATCAGCACCTGACGATAGCTGACTTGTTGGGTTTTGCGTTGTAAGACAGTCAAACCATCCGCCGCCAGAAATCGAAAGCGCTGTTCCAGTTCCCAGAGCCATGCATCGCGATCGAGACTTTGAATCTTTAGCGGGTGAATCCCTTGCCAATAGTCTAGGGGATTAAATTTGGGGCGAAAGAGAATTTCCGTGAGTTCCTGCAGTTCTTCTTCGCTCGCCAGTTCCAGGGCAATCCTCAGCTCATCCACTCTGCGTGCCTCTACTCTGCGTACCTCCACGGTGCTACTCCTCCATGCCACAGCTTCCGTCCCATTCTATCTCGCAACCCCACCCCAAGAGGTTCCCAGTCGATAACCAAACATCCCCCATAAGGTTGGCTGTACTGTCCACTCTGAAACAGAGCGATCGCTAGTCTGAGGGCTTGGGGATTAAGTAGGCGACAAATCCATCGGTGGTGCGCTCCACGCGAATGGAAGACCCGTCGGTACTGTGGATATAGGCAGATTGCAGTGGCTCAGGTCGGATCGCGTTCTCAAATAGTGTTTTGAGGGTGATGGCTTGGAAGGTAACCGTAGCTTGGGGACTGAGGTGGCGAGAGGTCAGGATCGGCAACCCCACTGGATCGAACTTGCCAACACAGATTAACGTAGAATCGAGATCATCAAATTCTTCAGCGTTTACGTTGCCCATAGAACTACAAGAAAGGTAGAGACCACTGAGTTTCAGGCGATAGAAATTTAAGTCTATAGAAGAAATTTAAGCCTCTATAAGTTTAAAACTCTAGCGTTGTAAGCCTCCTGAAGATGAGTTTAGTATGCCCTGCTTGCAATAACGAATCGCGATCGTACCCTATTCCAAAGGTGAGTTCGACGAATCCTGGCGAACCGTTGGCGCAGCCTCCCGGAACGGGAATCCCCCTAGCCCCCTTAATAAGGGGGAACCGAGCCAATTCAAATGTTCAGCAATCGTCGTTAGACTCCTTCCCGTTTGCTTTTCGGTTTGAAGTCCCCCTTAATAAGGGGGATTTAGGGGGATCGAGAGATTGGCGGGAATCGAGTTTCGTCGAACTGACGTTATTCCAAAGGTTCACATTTTCGAGTCCCAGTCATGGAAACGATCGTAGAGTTCTTCCCGCACCACTCGGATCACATCGATCGGATCAACTGGAGACAAATCCTGGGTCAACTCATACAAGCAGTTGAGAGATGCTTTGAAAGATGTTGGTTGCGGAACATGAGGCTTGATCAGATGACTGGCTTGACGATTGAGCAAATTGGCACGAATTGATTCAGCAAAGACTAGAACCTCCCTAGCTTGTGCCGAAGGAACTGTTTTGACCAGTGTATAGATCCCCAGACCTCAACGGAAGGGAGGTGAATACATCAGACCTCCTTTGGTCCAAAGGTCGTTCTGCCCACGCGGGAGATTGAGGGGAGTTTTGGAACCCAGGTTGCGATCGTAGATTTCGCCGTAATTGCCCACTTTTTTGATGATTCTCACCGCAAAGTCGTTAGATAGCCCCAGTCCTTTGCCTACATCACCTTCTACACCTAACATCCGTCGGATTGTGGGATCTTGGCTTTGCAACTGTTGATCGATATTTTGGGAAGTGATGCCCAGTTCTTCTGCTTCAATCAACGTGTAGACCACCCATTTCACCACATCCTGCCATCCCGAATCCCCATCTGCCACCGCAGGCGCAAGCGGTTCCTTAGATAATGGCTCTGAAAGAATCATATGATCAGCAGATTTAGGAAACTTACTTCGTCGGGAGACCAACTGCGATCGATCGGTCGTCACCCCATCACAACGACCTTGCAAATAGGATTCAAAAACGGTATTGATATCTTCAAAAACAATCGGTTTGAAGGGAATGCTGCGTTTCCGCATTTGATCCGTTAAATTCTGTTCTGTTGTTGTTCCGATTTGGATACAGATGGATTTACTTTTTAAATCCGTTAACTTTTTCATTCCAGAATTATTGCGCACCATGACAGCTTGACTGTCATAAAAAACGACAGGTGCAAATTCCATACCCACCGAAGTGTCGCGGCTAGCAATCCAAGTTGTATTGCGGCTCAGAATATCGACCTCTCCGGTTTGCACGGCGGTAAAGCGTTCCTTGGCATTGAGATTGCGAAATTCGATCGCCTCCGCATCATTGAACAGCGCTGCCGCGATCGCACGGCAAATATCTACATCTAAACCGCTATATTCACCGTTTTGATCCACAAAGCTAAATCCCGGCAACTCACCACTGACCCCACAGATCAATTGACCTCGCCCGATGACAGTCGCTAACCGTTCGGATTTCTGACCGGGATTGCCCATCCCTGCATCATTGGTTTCCACCTCTGCCCCACAACCAACGATCGCCACAGACACCGCCCCCAAGACAGCCACCCAAGATGCCAAAGAGCCAAGCCCCGATCGCCCATCACGTCTGGAATTTGCCACAGAACCGTAACCTCTCTTTCAAAACTGTTTAAGTGCTTTCTGTTCACGTGAGTTCGACGAATCCTGGCGAGTCGTTGGCGCAGCCTCCCGGAACGGGAATCCCCCTAGCCCTCTTAATCAGGGGGGACCGAGCCAAATTCAAGGGTTCAGCACTCGTCGTTAGACGCCTTCCCGTTTGCTGTTCGGTTTAAAGTCCCCTTAATAAGGGGGATTTAGGGGGATCGAGAGATTAACGGGAATCGAGTTTCGTCGAACTAACGTTAATAAGGGGTAACCCAGCCAAAATTAAGCAAGTGGGATTAGTTTGCGGGTTTAGGGCTTTCCCCTGCTGGACTAGGGCTTTCCACCGGAACATCTGCCGGACTTGCACCAGAAGTTGCACCAGAAGTTGCACCACCAGGGTTGGGGCTGGCACTTGTATTGGGCTGTGCAGGATTTGCTCCAGGCATCGCAGGGGTTAGGCCACCTTCCGTAGAGGGAGACGCGGCGGGGGAGGGTGAACTAGGGGTGCCCCCCGAGGCTGGGGCTGGATTCAGTTCCGCCGCCGATCGGGTGATTAAATCTTTATACTGTGTAGGAGCCAGTGCCAGGGCGCGATCGAAGAACGATTTAGCCTCTTCTTTTTTACCCTGTTCCTTAAAGGTCATGGCTTTGAATAGGAGGGGCTGAAAATCTTTTGGATCAACCTTTGCCGCTTCATCAAACGTTTTGATAGCGTCTTCATAGCGCTTCTCTTGAGCAAAGATCTTGCCCAGCATGATCTGCACTTGCATGACATCAACCGTGCCAGGGGTCGATTGGTTCAGTTTGGGGGCATCCCGCAGGGTATCCTGGAGCAGACCAATGGCAGATTCTGGGCGTTTTTGCCGTGACAGCAAGGTTGAAAGTCCCGCTAAGGCAGTCAGGTCACCCGGTTGTCCTTTCAAGACATCGCGATAGACCTGGGCAGCTCCTTCCAGATCCTGGGTTTGCTCCTTAGCCTGGGCCAGCATCATGGTATAGCGCGTATCCTGGGGGTTAATTTTGGCTAATTTTTCCAGCGTGGGCACCACCTCATCAATCTTGGCAGCACCGATTTGGATCAAACCGAGTTTAGCCCGCAAAAATCCATCCAGGGCGATCGGGTTTTCCGGTTCTCGTTGCAACACGGCTTCAAAGCCCCGTACCTGATCTTCCAACTGCTTCCGTTGGGCACTAGAAGGGGCATCTGCAGTGGACGAAGGAGAAGACCCGCCGCCAAACAAGAGCGGTGTAACACCCAAAAAAGTAGGCACCAGAAAGGCCCCTGCCATCAGTATGGACACCAACAGCAGGAATAGTTTAGAGCGCTTTTTGCTATTCGATTCTTCTGCCATCGGGTTGCCTCACTGCGACTAAAAAACTGCCCATGGATTCTAGCGCAAGTCAGACAAATTCTGCGTAAATCTTGTGCGATCGCTTTTGGGTGGGGCGATGCCAGGTCCGGAATGCTTTGCCCAGGATGCTTGACCCCAGATGTTTGACACCTCCGATCGCGATCGCCCCCCCATCAGACCCTTCCCAGATCAGGCGATTCCCAAAGCAGATCCCAAATCAGACGATGCTCACCTAGACCTCCCTCAAGTCATTGCCGGACGGCTGCTGATAGAAGCACTGCTAGACTGGTTGGCAGTAGCTGTATCTTTTTCAACGATTTCAATATGATTTAACAGCGTTGTCACAAAGGCGAATAGCAGGAAGGGTAAAGAGAGCACCAAAATCAACCCAACTGTTGCCAACGCATAGATCGGACGACTTGCCCCCATCAATCCCATAGCAGCGGCTAAACTCACGAAAATCACTGCCAACCAAACGATTATCTGACCATAGATATCGCCAAATGAAAGCGTACAAACTAACTGATACCGTTGAAAGTTCTTTAAGCTATTCATGGTTAACCCTTAAAAGCGGTTAAAAAGCCGTGGATTCTTAAGCTTAAAACCTGGACTTCATAGAGTGGGACTTCGTAATCTTTCTGTACGATTCTTCATCAAACGTTAACCTGACATAAACCTAGTGTTCCTGCTCCCTACCAGTCGTTGCCGCCTCAACGCAAAAAGGATGACAACTCCCATGCCATCCTTTTTTAAATTTTTTGATTGATTTATGCTGTGCAAACAGCCTTGATGCCAAAATAAACTGCCTTATTCTGCAGCCGCTTCAGCACCACCCTTTGTATCCTGCTCTTCCTCATCCATCCGGTTGTCGTCAAAGCGGCGACGAGTGTGGCGACCGGTATTAGTGCGCTTACGGAATTTGCGAGCGTAGGCCAGGTTGCGCAGTGCTTTTTCTTTCTTGAGATTACGGCGCTTTGCCATGTTTTCCCCTCTTTACAATATGTTCTTTAATGTCCTGTGAAATCACACAAAGTTTCATTATATCATCATTGATGTCGCATTCCTTGTCCAAATTCAACTTCAATTCAACGAGTTTGCCCAAACAGAAGCTTGATACGGGTTTGAGCAGTTTGAAGCGCTTGATTTGGGGTGGTTTGGTTCAGGAGTACGGTTTCGATCGCCCTTCCTAGGGTATCAGACAGACGATTGTAGCCAGGAGCAATAGGTCGCGATCGCCCTTGTTTGGCTTGCGTGAGGAAAGTGCTGAGGGCAGGCTGCTGGCTGAGAAAGGCTTGGTAGGTGGGGTTTTCCTGCGATCGAATATTAACAGGTAGGTATCCCGTTTGGGTCGCCCAGGCAGTTTGAAAATCCTGACTCAGAACCGTTTGGGCAAATTGCAGCGCGGCGGCTTCTCGGGCTGGATTGGACTTAAACAGGAAGAGATTTTCTCCCCCAATCACCGTAGCGGGTTGCTGATCCTGAGGAATGGGCATGACGGCGTAATCCACCCCAGACTGGTTCAATTCTGCCAAGGTCCAAGGACCCGAAAGCTGCATGGCCACCTTACCCTGAATGAAGCCTGTCAGATCGTAGCCCCGTTCCGGCTGAGAGAGGATAGCAGAGCCATCTTGCAGCAATTGTTGCCAGAGGGTGAGCGCCTGAGCTGCTGCGGGTTGATTCAGGACAATTGGGCGAGCGGTTGGCTGAGTTGCTGGGTTAGCTGGTTGTAGATCGCCCCCACTGCTCCAGAAAAAGGGCAGCCAAGTAAACACCGTCCATTCACCTTTGCCAAGGGGCAGCAGCATGCCCTGTTGGTCGATTTTGCCATCACCATCGCGATCGCGGGTTAACCGTTTCGCCACGGCGCGGAGTTCAGCCCAGGTGGTGGGGAAGGCATCAATGCCAGCCGCCTTGAAGAGACTGGGGCGATAAAAAATCCCGACGTTATTCGTATCAAATGGGATCGACCAGGTTTTGCCTTCCAATTCCATGCTAGAGCGCAGAGCCGGTTCAATCTGTTCATTTTCAGGAATCGTGGGCAGCCAGTCATCCAGCGATCGCAACGCTTCCAGTTCCACTAATTGTCCGGTCAACATGGGAGCATACCAGAGCATATCCGGAGCCGCATTGCCCACGATCGCTGCGAGGATTTTAGGCAATTGCTGATCAGCTTGCCCCACGTAGAGCGGTTCCACCACAATTCCGGGATGGGTTTGGTTAAACTGTGCCACGAGACGATCGAGCACATCGCGGTTGGGGGGAGGATTGACACCATGCCAGAGGGTGAGGTGCAGTGCCTGATCTGCGGAAGTCCCTTGACAGGCTGTCAGCAACAGACAGATCCCAAGGCTGATGATCCATCGAAGCACAGCATTCACCATCGCACCCATTTCTCCTTCCAATCTCTTATGCAGGAATACCCCCCTGGTTGCAGGAATCCCCCACGTTTCAACGCAGGGGAAGATGTCAAGAGAGCATCCTTCAGAGTTACTTGACAAACAGCATCTCTTGATAAGTGGGTAGTGGCCAAAAGTCATCAGCAACTTCTGCTTCCAGACTATCAGCATATTCCCGCACTTTGTCCATTAGGGGACGAATGGTTTGAGCAGAATACTGCAGGTGATCTTCAGTGGAAGCAAAGTCATGTTGACCCATCGCACCATTCAGTTTACTTACGTTATCCATCATCAGTTGCACGACCGACGCGACTTTCTCAGCGGGTTCTTTATTGATGTCAATGCCGATCGCTTTAGCATTAGAGATCGCGGTGGACAGTTCCGAGAGGTAGCGAATCGCAGCGGGATAAATGATCGTTTTTGCCATGTTCACAACGAGCTTGGCTTCCACGTCAATTGCCAAAATGTACTGCTCTGCATACACATCAAATCGGCTTTCCAACTCAACCGGAGTTAACACCCCAATTCGGCTAAACAGCTCTTCAACGTAGTCTGCTTTCAGCACAGGCAACGCATCCGCAGTGGTGCGAAGATTGGCTAAACCGCGCTCTTCTACGGCCATGCGGTGCCATTCTTCAGAATACCCATTGCCCCCAAACACCACCGCACCATGCTGCTCCATGATCGCTTTGAGGATGGTATGGGCAGCCGTATTCAAATCTGCTCCCTTGGCCATTGCTCCTTCCAACCCATCGGCCACCCAAGTCAGGGAATCGGCCAGGATAGTGTTCATTGCCACGAGGGGACCCGAAACCGATTGACCTGAACCGACAGCCCGGAACTCAAAGCGGTTGCCCGTAAATGCAAAGGGAGAAGTGCGATTGCGATCGCCCGGATCTTTGGGGAAAACGGGTAATGTCTCCACGCCCAATTCCATAGCGCCCGGCAGGGTTGAACTGGTGGGTTGCCCTTGGCTAATTTGTTCAAACACTTGCTCTAGTTGCGATCCCAAGTACACCGAGATGATAGCGGGCGGCGCTTCATTGGCACCCAGGCGATGGTCATTACTGGCGGTTGCCACAACAGCTCGCAACAACGGTCCATACTGATGAACCCCTCGAATCACGGCCCCACAGAATAGCAAAAATTGCATATTGGCATGGGGTGTATCACCCGGATCTAGCAAGTTGCCCTGCGTTGAATTCCCGACGGACCAGTTGACATGTTTGCCAGAGCCATTGATGCCTGCAAAGGGCTTTTCATGCAACAGACAGACAAAGCCGTGCTTCTTGGCGGTGCTCTTGAGCGTGGTCATGATCAATTGTTGGTGATCACTGGCAACGTTAGCTGCTTCAAAGTAGGGTGCGATCTCAAACTGACCGGGAGCAACTTCGTTGTGGCGCGTTTTAGCGGGAATACCCAAGCGATAGAGTTTCTCTTCCACATCTTGCATGAACACTTGTACGCGATCGGGGATCGCACCAAAGTAATGGTCATCAAATTGCTGTCCTTTGGCGGCGGGTTTACCAAATAAGGTTCTGCCTGCTAGGAGGAGATCAGGGCGGCTATGGGCAAAATGCGCATCCACTAGGAAGTATTCTTGCTCTGCACCGCAACTGGAGTTCACGGGGGCGACATCGGTGTGGCCTAATAATTTGAGTAATCGAGTAGCCGCTTTATTCATGGCAGCATTCGATCGCAGCAGCGGCGTTTTTTTATCGAGTGCTACGCCTGTCCAGGAGATGAAGACCGTGGGAATGCACAGCGTGACTCCATTATCGGTTTCCATCACGTAGGCCGGACTGGTGACATCCCACGCAGTATATCCCCGTGCTTCAGAGGTCGATCGCAAGCCCCCATTGGGAAACGATGAGCCATCGGGTTCGCCTTGCACCAGCACTTTTCCAGTAAATTCTGTGATGACGCTGCCATCGCTTTGCACAGAAATGAAGCCATCATGCTTTTCTGCGGTGGCATTGGTCATGGGATAGAAAACGTGCGCGTAATACAATGCCCCTTTGGAAACAGCCCAATCTTTCATGGCGGCGGCAACGGTTCCCGCGATCGAAACATCGAGCTTGCCTCCCGTTTGAATCGTATTTTTCAAAGACTTATATACATCTTTGGGCAAACTGGCCTGCATCTTACTTAACGTGAACACATCGGCTGCCCACAGTGCCTCTAAACGCTGCGGCATCTTAGCCGGTAATGGTTTGCGATCGGTCACTTGAGCAACAGCTTGAACACGCAATTCATGAGTCATAGTGATGAATTCCTGAATACATTGAGGGCTGGTGAGCAGGTCAGCATCGAATGCTTATTTTGAAAGCTCACATTGTCGAGTTTGAAAGTTGAGTTTTAAACGGGATCAGGCTCCCCCTTGACGAACACCAGTGAGAGGGGATCAATACACTTGGAGAACAATAGGCTGGAGGGACAAAAAACGGTTCGTTGCGGGGTGGGTATACATAGCATGAGCCTCACTGAACTAGATGCACCAATGCAGAAACTTGGCAGCACTGGATTCATTTAAGCCAAGCCATCTCAGCCAGAATCCACCATTCAAACCATTTCTGAGGTCTCTTTGACAGATGTCAGGTCTCTTTGACAGATGTAACAAAGAAACAGATGTAACAGAGAATTCGTTGAAATTCCTAACGCACAATTACTCTACTACACTAGAGATGTATTCACTCGCCCTATAGGATAAGAATAGAGAAATAGAATGTTTGTATCGTAAGCTACTAAATATGAGCGAAATGAGAAAAATTGCAATTTTCAAGATGGTAGAGCGTGGGATTAAGCAGATTCATAACTTTCTTCTGGTCATGATGTATGCCCCGCGCACTTAAGGTATGTTCACCTGGATTGCTTTCACCCTATCCTTTTTGAGGCTCTCCAGTTGCGCAACTAGAGTAAGGGAATATTGGCACCCAGGCTGATCCCGATCGATAAATTATTGGGATTGTTGTCGGGATTGGACGATCGCCCGAAGATATAAGACACATTGCCCATGACAAATAAATTGGGTGTGATGCTGTAGGTTGCGAGGGCGCTGACTTGATGTTCTGTATCAAAGCGATCGACGCGGGTATAGTCTTTGAGATTTAAACGATATTCCAACGCCGTTTGTAATTGAGGACTGACATCATAGCGCAGGCGAGTGCCCAGGCTGTGGGTCAGGCGGCTTTGGTCATCGCGATCGGTAAAGCTGGCCCGTAGATCATAGGTTGTATCCAACCGTAATTTTTTGGCAATCTGATCCTGTCTGCCTAGAATAATTTGTAGAGAATTATCCCGCAAAAGGCGATCGCCCCCCTCTGCTCGATAGAGACTTTCCTGCAGCCAACCTAATTGAGCATAGGTACCCTCGGTAATGCGCTGTTGAATAGCAACGTTAAAGCCAACGTGATTGTAATTAGAGTCTCCTAGGCTAGCAAATTTAGTCAATCCACCACTGGCAGAAGCAATTAAACGTGTACTTTCTCCCAACTTTGGAGTTGCTAGCAGCATTGCACTATTCACAAAAACCGTATCACTCGGACTAAAATCCCGTAATGCTGTGATATTGGAACTCGTATAGGCAGAGGATCGGAGGAGTAATTGCACCGTCGGCTGAGGACGTGATTTTTGCGGGGTTTGAGCCGTAAAGGGTTGTAGTTCTCCCACTTCCGATCGCACCTCTGATTCATCCAAAGGTTCCAGGGGTTCCGATGCCAGCGGATCAGTTGTCGAGTCACTGGATGGTGCGGGTTCCGTAGCAGCTTGCGCTAACAGTTGCATATCCCTACCTTGGCTCAGTTCCCCCTTATGAAGAGGGTTAGGGTGAAGAGGGTTAGGGTGAAGAGGGTTAGGGCGATCGAAATCAAAACGCTTCATCTCCCTACCTTGGCTCGGTTCCCCCTTATTAAGGGGGTTAGGGGGATCAAAACTCCTGGCACTCACGTCAAACTCCCTAATATCGCTCGGATCGTCCGGTATCAGGGTGCTAGATATCAAAGAGCTAGGGCGATCGACGGGTATAAGAGTGCTAGGTGTTAGAGAGCTAGGGCGATCGACACTGATCACCTCAGGACTTGCCACTTGGGCTGTCAGCGGGATGACAACCTGCTGGGGTGGGGAAGTGGGATCATCTGAAAGTGCGTCCTCACGCTGTTCCATCGTCCCTTCCGTCGTCAACTGGGCACCCTCCAGCTCATCCGCCTGGGCAGCCAAGGTCTGGCAAAAGGGGATTAAGGTGGCGATCGCAGTTAGCCAAAGCACAGGTTTCATAACAGCATGTCCTAAATTTCGGGGTTAGGCAGTTTTAGTAGGAAGCAGTTAGCGAATAACTGGATTGTTATTGTTGTTCGGGATGGGAGTCGGAGTCGGAGTTGGGGTGGGAGTCGGAGTCGGAGTCGGAGTCGGAGTCGGAGTCGGAGTCGGGGTCGGAGTCGGGGTCGGAGTGGGAATGTGGGTGGGTTGCTGGCGATCGGGGGGATCGGTGGTTGGATCGCGGCGATTCAGATAATCATTCAGAGGGTCATCCGTTGGGGTGGTAATGCAGTTATTAGTTAACGTGCTACTGCTGCCCCTGGCATTCAGCGTACAAAGCCCTTCCAAATCCCCAGTTGCCCGCAGTTGCCTTTGCAATACCACGAGGGTCGATCGGCGAATCAACTTCAAGGTTTGTTGCACATCCGTCCGTTCCTGAGCGATCGCCAAATCATGAAGATTGCCTAGCCCTAACCCGATCGCCAAATCCGTGGTGCGATAGAGATGGGCCAGATTAATCGTCAGCGGGGGCGAAAAATTCCCCTGGTTCATGAGCAGCATTTGTCCACCCTTGAGGGTGATGCTTTGCCCCAGTTGGTTCGTCACGATAATTGGAATATCCCCCAGGGCAATTACCTGCACATTAACCTTGTCGGGATTGGAAGCATCCACGATCGCCATCATTGCTAATTGCAACTGTTCTGGAGCTGCATCTGCTGTAGGAGCTGCTGTAATCGTCGCACCGGGAACTTCCACCTTGGTTGCCGCCGCCACCTTCTGCCCCGGACTCAAAATCAACGCCGTGCCATGCCGCAGTTGAAAACTCCGCATTCCTGGGCTGAAGCGGAAAATCGAATTGGCTCCCACCCGCGCTAGCGACCCTTCATTAAACAGCACCTCCGCTCGGGACTTTTTCGCCGTCCGCAACGCATCCTGAGGTACCAGGGCATCCTTCAAATTGGCTTTGCGCGCAGGACGGTCATGGGGCAGCAGTTGCACTTGGTTCGTCAGGCGATAGACTTCTCCCCGGCTCAGCAGGTCGGATTGTGCCAAAGCGGGAGCTTCCGTTGCCAAGAGGGTGACTAAGCCGAACCCAGCCAGCCCGATCGAGTGGGGGCGAGCCATTCGGGAACCCTTGACCTGCCATTGGGATAAGAGAGAAAAGAGGAATTTCATAGACCAAGCCTGCCAAGCAACAAGAAGAGCAACGATCGC
>JAYKGX010000461.1:0-3023 GCA_035285565.1 Synechococcales cyanobacterium | reverse complement strand
CAATCTGTTCTTGGGTAATGGTGACTTCCTTGAGCCATTCCCTCGCCAGGAGAATCTGTGTTTTCAGGGCATCAATATCTTCGGTATATTGCGCCAAAAAGTCCCGAGGGGAGTTGGCATAGCAGAGCGCTTGTTCCACTACTTCCACCCGTTGATCCAACCCCAAAACCATGTCGGCGGAGAGGCAAATGGCAATGCGATCGCGCAGATGTTCCCGCAGTTCACCTTCTTCAGGGTTATAGGTGGCAATCAGTAAGGGTTTGCAGGCATGTTGGACGCTGATCCCTTCCCGCTCAACAATGTTGCGACCATCGGTGAGGGCACTCAGGAGGAGATTGGCGGTTTGGTCGTCCAGTAAATTTATTTCATCAATGTAAAGTACGCCGCGATGGGCTTCTGCGAGCAACCCCGGTTGAAAGATCGTTTCCCCCTGGCGAATTGATTGGCTGACATCCACAGAACCCAGCAGTCGATCTTCCGTCACCCCTAGCGGCACTTGGATAAAGGGGGTGGGAATAATTTGGGTCGGCACTTGGCTCAAGTCGATCGTCTGACTGGTTCCATTCCCATCCATCCCATTTGGACTCGCCCCATTGCCATTGGGATAGGTGGCGATCGCAGACGGAGCAGCATATTGAGCTTGGGTTGCTTCGTCCCAGTCAGCCGGATTCAACGGATCGGCGTTGGCGATCGCCCCTTCTACCACTTCGATCGGCGGCAGCAGCGCATGAATCGCCCTTGCCATCACAGATTTAGCAGTTCCCCTCCGCCCAGAAATCAGCACCCCCCCCAACCCTGGATCAACGGCAGTCAGCAGCAGTGCCATTTTGATGGCTTCCTGTCCCACTACGGCAGCGAGGGGAAAGGTCGTCACGGTTGATTCCAGAGTCGCAGGCATACAAAGTCAGGGGATATCGTTGGGAATTTGTTATCAGTCTCCCAGCATACCAGGGCTACGGCACAATTCAGTTACGGCACGATCAGGACAGGACAAGGAGAAAGGCTAATAACGCGATTGGTCACACTATCCTGGGTGCCTTCCGGCGTTAGCCCCAAGCCTCGGCTACCCATAATGATCAGATCTGCGCCCATTTCATCCGCCACATCACAGATTGTAAACGCAGGTTTCCCAGCCCGTTCCACTGCTTCAGCGGCAATGCCCTGCTGGGTGAAAATTTTCTGAGCGTCCTTGAGTAATTCTTCCACGGCCTCCGTAGAGGCCATCACGGGATTGTCGGCATCGGCTTCCACGACGGAAAGCAGAATCAAGCGGCTTTGGTGCTGTTTGATGACCTCACACACCAGGGTCGCGGCTTCACGGGATTCACGGCTGAGGTCAATGGGAAATAAAACCGTCTTAAACATATCTATCTGCCATAGCTGCTTGCAGTTGAGGCAAGTGGAGTCTTGGCTGAGCCAGGATGGTAACAAATCACTCCAGCCCTAAATTTTGGCTTGCTTCCCAGGGGATCAGGGGGCACTCGGGAGGATTGGGTCACCAAGATTCATCCAACTCACTTGTCTTACGTTGACGCTACCGCAAGATCGACTTTTTTCCCCAGGATTTAACCGCAATTTAAAAAATTGGGGATCGTAATGTAACGAAATGATGCGACGATAGGGATAGGTACAAAAGCTTATTCAACAACTTACGAGAGGGAGACTCGATCCATGCCAAAGAAGACGATCGAAAATTTGACTGCCGCAGATTTACAAGGGAAGCGCGTGTTTGTCCGGGTGGACTTTAACGTCCCCATGGATGGCGGCAGCATTACGGATGATACTCGGATTCGGGCTGCCCTACCCACCATCCAAGCCCTGACATCCAAAGGTGCAAAAGTCATTCTGGCAAGCCATTTCGGTCGTCCCAAAGGAGTGGATGATAAGTTGCGTCTGGATCCTGTTGGAGTTCGTTTGTCAGAACTGCTGGGCAAGCCTGTAGTCAAAACCAATGACTGCATTGGTGAGGATGTGGCAGCCCAGGTGAGTGCCATGGCGGATGGTGACGTACTCCTGCTGGAAAATGTGCGCTTTTATCCAGAAGAAGAGAAAAATGATCCAGAATTTGCTAAAAAGTTAGCCTCCGTAGCGGATCTTTACGTTAACGATGCGTTTGGAACCGCTCACCGCGCCCATGCTTCCACCGAAGGGGTGACCCAGTATCTCAGTCCTGCGGTGGCTGGTTTATTGGTGGAAAAAGAATTGCAATTCCTGCAAGAAGCGATCGAAAATCCCCAGCGACCTCTGGCAGCGATCGTGGGTGGCTCGAAGGTCTCCAGCAAAATCGGCGTAATTGAAACCCTCCTAGAAAAGGTAGACAAGCTGTTTATCGGCGGTGGCATGGTCTTCACCTTCTACAAAGCACGCGGGTTGACCGTAGGTAAATCCCTGGTGGAAGAAGACAAACTGGAACTGGCAAAGAGCTTAGAAGCGAAGGCTGCAGCAAAGGGTGTGCAACTGTTGCTACCTACGGATGTCGTTGTGGCGGATGCCTTCTCAGCCGATGCCAATATCCAAACCGTTAGCGCCGAAGCCATTCCCGATGGTTGGATGGGCTTAGACATTGGGCCTGCCTCGGTGGAAACCTTCCAAGCTGCTCTAGCAGATTGCAAGAGTGTGATCTGGAATGGTCCCATGGGTGTGTTTGAAATTGACAAGTTTGCAAAAGGCACCGAAGCGATCGCCAATACCTTAGCGGGTTTGACTCCCCAAGGTTGCACAACGATTATCGGTGGGGGTGACTCCGTAGCTGCCGTTGAGAAAGTGGGAGTTGCGAGCCAAATGAGCCACATTTCCACTGGCGGTGGTGCTAGCTTAGAACTGCTGGAAGGCAAGGTACTGCCCGGTATTGCTGCCCTGGATGAAGCGTAGAGTCTTGAGGATTCTGGATTAACGTGAGTTCGACGAATTCTGGCGAGCAGATCCCCCTAGCCCCCTTAATAAGGGGGAACCGAGCCAAATTCAAATGTTCAGCAATCGTCGTTAGACTCCTTCCCACTTGCTTTTCGGCTTGAAGTCCCCCT
>JAYKGX010000460.1:0-6682 GCA_035285565.1 Synechococcales cyanobacterium | reverse complement strand
AATGGGCCCTTAGCCCTCAGCCGAGCCAGAGCCATCAAACCCGATTTAATTCTGCTCGATATTATGATGCCGGGGATGGATGGATACGAAGTCTGCCACCGCCTCAAGCAAGATCCTCAAACTCAGGATGTGCCAATTATTTTCATCAGTGCGATCGATGCCGTCTTTGATAAGGTGAAGGCTTTTGAAGTGGGCGGAGTTGATTACGTCGTCAAGCCGTTTCAGATTGAAGAAGTCTTGGCCAGAATTGAACATCAGTTAAAGATCTGGAATTTACAACGACGGTTAGAAGATCAAAACATTCGCTTTCAAGAAGAGTTACAAGCCCATCGATCGCAACAGGATGCCTCTTACCTGCTGTTTGAGAGTGCGATCGATGGGATGTTTGAAACCACCTTGGATGGACATTTTAAACAGGTGAATCAACCACTCGCGGATATTTTAGGGTTTGAAAATCCCGTTGCCCTCGTCACCAATATTGTCAATGTTGCCAGCCTCTATTTCAAACCTAACCGCCGAGCCGAATTTGTCCATCTGATGCAGCAAACGGGTCAAGTGCGCAATTTTGAATCGCAAGTGTATCGCCAGGATGGCAGGATAATTTGGATTACAGAAACGGCAAAAATCATCCAGGATGACAGCGGTCAACCGATTTCCTACCTAGGTAGCGTCCGCGATATCAACGATCTCAAAGTTCTGCAGAAAGATCGGGAAGTCAGTCGCCAACGGATTCGTCGCTTACTGGTGAGCCTCTTTCCCAAATCGATCGCCAAACAATTCATCCACAATCAAGAGCAATCCTTGGCCAAGTATTTTCCAGAGGTTTCTATCCTCTCCATTCAATTACAAGGGATTGCTGATCTCTCACTCTCCCTGCCACCAGAGGCTTTAATTGATCGCCTCAATCAAACCATTCAAATTTGCGATCGGCTGGCGGAAGAGCAAGGGATTGAATATAGCAAAACTGTGGGAGACCGCTATATGGCAGTGGCGGGTCTGCCGACTCAATGTGCCGATCATGCGCTACGGGTGGCGCAACTTGCCCTCGCCCTCCACCAAATGCAACTCGATGGCAAATTACCCTTGCGCCTCCAGATGGGAATTCATAGTGGAGCGGTCATTGCAGGAATTGTGGGGCAGCAGCACTTGAGCTATGAACTCTATGGGGAAACGATCCATCTGGCTCACGTCGCAGAACAGCGGGGACGGACGGATGGCATCCAGATCACGGAATCCACCCACGCCTATTTGCAAGGACGATACAGTTTTGAGCCTGGGCAAACGATCTACGGGTTGGGCAATGTTCCGATGCCCACCTACTGGTTGTTTGGGGCGGGCTAGTGCTTAGGGGTCTGCTCGTCAATAGAATCTCCTCACTCTGGTCTACACCGCGCCGGAATCGTCAATAGAATCTCCTCACTCCGGTCTGCACCGCGCCGGAATAGAATTCGGCGCTCTAGAGGGTTCAGTCCGTTGGAAACGGACTGAACCAAGGCTGTTTTTGAGTCCCTTGCGGGACTTCGCTCTCAGAGACCGTGGTTGAAAACCACGGGCGGATCAACAACGGAGCGAACAACGGATGCTGGAATCGGATTTTTGATCGAGTCCCTTATCCCCAATCGAATGAGCGTTGATCACGATATTGTTGTGAAGGTCGTTGATAATGGAAAGGAATCGTAAAGTTTTAATAAGTCGAAACGAGTCCTTCCTTCTCCGAATTCCCTATGAGCCGCAGCTTCTGGATTATTGCCCTGGTCAGCTTTATCAACGCCCTCAGCGCTACTATTCTCATTCCGACTATTTATCTCTATGCCAAAGAGTTTCACCTTAGTGATTTTCAGGCGAGTGGGGTATTCGCAATTTTTGCGATCGCTCAGTTTTTTGCCACCCCGGTGATTGGCAAGCTTTCCGATCGCTTTGGACGCAAACGCCTATTGCTGCTGAGTCTAGCAGGGACGGTGGTTGCCAACCTGATTGCTGGGACGGCTCCCAATGCGGCGATTTTATTCTTGGCACGGTTTCTAGATGGCATCACGGGGGGCAATATCTCGGTAGCCCAGGCGATGATTTCTGATGTCACCACTCCCCAGGAACGGGCAAAAGGGTTTGGAGTTTTTGGAGCGGCCTTTGGGTTAGGGTTTGTGCTAGGACCCGCAATTAGTTTGTTAGCCCAGCAAATCTCCTTGGGGGCATCCTTCCTGGCTTCCTCTGGCATCGCCACGATCGCGCTGGGCTTAACTCTATTTTTGCTACCGGAAACGCTTCCCCCGGAAAAACGCCGGAAACGCATTAATTTCTTTGATCTGGGGTTTGACAAATTAGCCAAAGGGTTTTTCCTGCCGAAAATTGGCATTTTGCTCTTGCTGAATTTCCTGATTGGCATGACCTTCACCCTATTCACTTTTGCTTTTCAGCCCTACTACATCAACGTATTGCGCCAGGATAATCGCTCATTAACCTTGCTGTTTCTGATGATTGGCACCTTAGGAGTGCTATCCCAGGCTAAGGGCGTGGGTTGGCTGACTCAGCGCACCAGTTTAACTCGGATATTATTTGCAGGCATTCTTGTGCGAGGGCTTTCCTTTTTGCTCATGCCCCTGTGGCCCAATATCTATTACTTCGTGGAAGTGGGAATTGTCTTTGCAATGTTCAATGCCTTGGTGCAACCAATGATTAGCACCCTAATCTCCTTGAATACCAAACCAGAAGAACAGGGCATCACCTCAGGTCTGAATGCTTCTTACCTGAGCGTGTCCAATGCTATTGGACCCGTCATTGCCGGCGCGATCGTTCAAGAATCCAACCCCATTACCTATTCCTATCCCCTATTCCTAGCCGGACTGCTCAACCTAGGTATTTTAGGATTCGCGATCGCCACCCGCAAACAATACCAACCTAAACCATCTTTACGCAAAAACTAATACCAAAGACTCCTTCCCGTTTGCGTTTCAGTTGGAAGTCCCCCTTATTAACGTGAGTTCGACGAATCCTGGCGAGCAGATCCCCCTAGCCCCCTTAATAAGGGGGAACCGAACCAAATTCAAGGGTGCAGCGATCGTCGTTTGTCTCATTCCCGTTTGCTTTTCGGTTGGAAGTCCCCCTTAATCCCTTATTAAGGGGGATCGAGAGATTGACGGGAATCGAGTTTCCTCGAACTGACGTTAATAACGACTGCTGTAGTGATAGAGCAAAGCTTCCCCTTTCCCCTGACCTGTTCGGCGATCGTAAATTTCCAAATAGGCATTATGCTGTTCCGGGCGGGCACTGTCGGCATAGAGGAAATACTCCGTTTCGCGACCTTGTTTGAAACCAGGATGCTGACCATTGGGTTTGGGAGGGGCAGTTAAGCGAATGTAGGTTCGTCGTCCCACTACGCGCTGAATCCAATACTTGCCGTAGGTTTTGTCCTGCTCATCGGAGCAAATCATCAACAGACTGCGAGAACTTTCAGCAAAATCCAACAGGGCTGTATTAGGTGGGCAAACCGTAAAGGGGCGATCGCTGGGGATCTTTTGCATGGGTAGCCGAATCGTTACTTTTCCGGTTTCAGGAATCGGGATGGTGAAGTCGTAATCACGGTGAATTGTCTGGGCGATCGCGGGTTTGATCTGACCGAAGCTGAACGATCCCCATGGGCGCTGTCCAAATTCGAGGGGCAAGCTGGCGATCGGCGACAGAATCACCGCCCAGAACAGGCAAGCAGATCGCCCGAGCGATCGCACTGATAGGATAACTGGCAACGTAACTGGCATATAGAGAAGCTCCTAAAGATCCCAATGGATGGGTCATGGTTGGGGAAGATTCAGCCCACCACCGCCTCCATGAGTTGATTTGCGATCACTCTATTTCTCGGTTGCGGGAAGATGTGTAGGTCACAGACCAAAAGTTTGATCAAAATCTAGTCAAAAATTTGCTATAAGAGTGCTGTGATGAACCTTGTTGAAAGCCGATCGCTGGAAACCTGTTGCTGAGACGCTTTTCTGTGATTGCCCTGTTCTCTATCCCCTATCTCTTGTCACTGCCCTAGGAGCCGCCAAACCATGTGGAAACGCTGGAATCAAAAAAAACTACTGGGTCCTATCTTAATTGGCTTAGGGGCGACCTCCTTTCTAGTGGGTGGGTTGGTTTCCTTAACGACCAAACCAGGAGACGGGTCATCACCGATCGCCAATTTCACTCAGTTATCGCCGTTTGGGAACAAACCCCAGCCCCCCGAACGGACAGGGATGCCCACTCCCATGGTTAGCCCTGTTGTATCGCAGCCGCCTAAACAACGCGCCGAAACCCTGAGAAAAGTCGCAAAAACCTCCTCTCCCTCCCTCGATCGCAGTCGAGCACGCTATGTGCTGGCCAGTGATTTGGTTTCAGAAGGGCGGGGACAGGAAGCTCTAGAGCAATTACAGGATTTAGAACAGGATTATCCGGTTCTGGCAGCCCAAATTCTCCTCAAACGGGCACAGGCACAGGAGGCGATCGATCAGAAAAAAGAGGCCGTAGAAACCTGTCAGAAGCTGGTGCAGCAGTATGGCCAAGATCCTGCAACGGCTGAAGCATTACACCTACTGGGTAAGCAGAACCCAAAATACTGGGATCAGCTCCTGCAACAATTTCCCGCCCATCCCCGCGCGATCGAAGTGGCAAAGACTCAGTTAGCTAAGAATCCGAAACAATTACCCTTGCTGCTGCTGTTGGCGCGCTATGACCTAGAGAGCAAAGACTACCCCGATCGCATGGAAAAGCTGGTCAAGGAATTTGGTAGCCAGTTGCAGCCAGCGGACTGGGAAGCGATCGCCTTTGGACTGTGGGAAAACCAAAAGTATGACAAAGCGGCTGCAGCCTACGCCCGATCGCCCCAGACGGCACTGACAACTTACCGTGCCGCCCGAGGACTGCATTTGTCCAGCAAACCGGGAGCCAGACAGCGCTATGAAGCAGTGGTGAAAAACTATGCAGGTAGCCCCGAAGCCGGACTCGCCCTCACCCGTTTGGCGCAATTGGCAGAAAAACCTCAGGAAAAAATTGCCTACCTCGATCAGGTGATTCCAGCCTACCCCGATCGCGCTCCCCAAGCCTTGAAGGAAAAAGCCGAAGCCTTGGAAAAATCCGGGAGTGGTGAAACAGCGACTCAAATTCGGCAAACCCTGCTGGATCAATTTTCCAGTTCAGAAGCGGCGGCTGAGTTACGCTGGGAAGTGGCACAGCAATATCGCAAATCCAACAATATTCCCTTAGCGAAACAGTGGACTGAGGCGATCGCCACTGCCAATCCGAAGAGTGAAATTGCTGCCAAAGCGGGGTTTTGGTCTGGTAAGTGGGCAATGCAACTGGGACAGAAAGATCAAGCGGTCATGAGCTTCCAACGGGTACTGAAAGATCATCCCGAAACCTACTATGCATGGCGATCGGCGACACTTCTGGGTTGGAATGTTGGCGACTTTAATAATGTGCGTCAGCTCACCCCGACGGTTAAACGCCCCAAGGTTCGTACCGAATTAACGGCTGGTTCTCCAGCGTTGCAAGAACTGTACCACATTGGTCAAGACTGGGATGCCTGGAGCTATTGGCAAGTGGAATTCCGGAACCGTGTCCAACCCTCCATGGAAGAGCAGTTTACCGATGGGGTGATGCGCCTGGGGGTGGGCGATAATCTGGATGGGATTTTCATGGTTTCTAACCTGCGCGATCGCGATAAGCCAGAAGATCAACAAAAATATCAATCCCTGCGCAAAAATCCATCCTACTGGCACGCACTCTATCCCTTTCCCTACATGGAACGCATTGAAGCCTGGGCAAAAGACCGTCAGCTCAATCCCATGTTGGTGACAGCATTAATTCGTCAGGAATCCCGCTTTGAGGCGAAAATTGAATCCTCTGCGGGGGCGCTGGGGCTAATGCAGGTGATGCCTGACACGGCCAAATATATTGCCAGTCAAATTAAGCTGAAGGAATATAAGCTGGAAAATCCAGAAGACAATATCAAGCTGGGCACCTGGTATTTGGACTATACCCATGAGGAATACCAGGGAAATACCATGCTCGCGGTGGCTAGCTACAATGCTGGACCGGGTGCTGTAAGTGATTGGCTGGCGAAGAGCAAGACCCAAGATCCCGATGAATTTGTGGAGGCGATTCCCTACGATGAAACCCGTGGTTACGTCAAATCGGTGTTAGGCAATTACTGGAATTATCTCCGGCTCTATAACCCAGAAATTTCCCAAAAAGTTGCCCAGGTCTCTCCAGACCACCCCAATAAGGAGTTTCCAGCACAATAAACGCATATCGCTACCGAGTATTGAAAGGCAGAAACTTTTAAAATGCAAGGGCGATCGCTATTAAGCACAGTTTCTGATCACAAAACACATCACTCAAACAGGCGATAATCTGAATGAAAATGAATGCTAGATGGGTAATCCAGGCTAACGACACCGTTCAGCCGCTGCTACTAACCTCTCGTTCTCAACCAACCATAGACTTGTTGCTTTTTAAGGGCGTTGTTGCATGAATCAAAAATAAGCAACACTATTGGAATAAAGGTAAGAATTTCTAGGCTTCAAAGCAGACAGAATCCGGTTTAGCAATTTGGATCATGCGATTCAGCGCCACACATTGGAGCAATAGCTCCACGGCTTGATTGTCAAATTTGCGAGACCGGAGCTTGCCGCCAAAGATGGCTTTGAGTCGA
>JAYKGX010000459.1:0-20934 GCA_035285565.1 Synechococcales cyanobacterium | reverse complement strand
CTCCAATCAGCTTTGGCTTTGGTTTACAGGAAACCAAAAACCTGGCCATCCTGCCTCTTGATGTGTTCTGTGGTGACAAGCAGGATGCCTGGAGATGTTAAAATCTCCAAAGCCTTTGCGTTGCCGGATACAACGGAGAGGTTAGTCACTCAGGGTTGCTGCTAACAGCCTTGGGTGACGTGAATGAACCAGATTCCTGGGAGTTGGGCTAGCACGGAGCTTGTGGGCAATCCGCTAACTTAGCAACACACCATAAAGCATTTTCACTGGGTAAGTCAACTAGTCATTTAAAACTTTTTGAGAGGATGATTGGGGAGGATGAAATGCCTAAGACATTCAAAAAAGTAAAACATTAGCAAGATTGCTGCCTTAATCAGTAAGCATAATAAAAATATTATGTTTCATAAGTCAACTTATTTTCATTTAATTTATAGTCTCTCATCACTTCAGTAATCACTATCAATATGCTTAGCAACCTCAATTTTGCAACAGAAAACCATCATCAATGGCATCTGGTAAATCTAATTTTTAGATTTTGGATTTTGGATTGTCAGAGGGGCGATTAAATATCAACTCTCAAAACGCTTTTGGGTTTGAATGCGATCGCTAAGGGCACTGTAACGGGAAGCAAGTCTAGCTTTTCCGGCGGCAGCCCAATCCTGGAGTAGTTGAATTTGTTCGCGGGCGGTGCGGGCTAGGGGGATTATTTGACTGGCGGCTTCTAGAATATCGTCGGTGGTGAAGTCGCGGTTTTGGCTAAAGCCTAGGTGCATTGCTTCTATCAGGGTTTGCTCAATCTCTGCACCGGAAAAGTCTGGTGTTTCGTAGGCAAGGCGATCGAGTTCGTAGGTTTGCAGGTTTTGCGGGCGGAGGCGGGAGAGGTGAACTTCAAAAATGGCCTTGCGCTCTTCCTGGTTGGGTAGCCCAACGAAGAAAATTTCATCAAAACGACCCTTGCGGAGTAGTTCTGGTGGTAAGGCTTGAATGTTATTGGCGGTGGCAACAACAAAGACGGGAGAGGTTTTTTCTGCCATCCAGGTGATGAAGGTGCCAAAGACTCGACTGCTGGTTCCGGCATCTCCTCGGCTATCTACCCCGGCAAAGGCTTTATCAATTTCATCAATCCAGAGAATACAGGGGGCCAAGGCTTCAGACAGTTGAATCATCTGCCGCGTGCGAGATTCTGATTCCCCCACCAGTCCGCCAAACAAACGACCCACATCCAGGCGCAATAGGGGTAAATGCCAATGATGGGCGATCGCTTTGGCCGTCAGCGATTTCCCGGTTCCCTGAACCCCCACCAGCATCAACCCTTTGGGATGGGGCAGTCCATATTGTCTGGCCTGGTCGGAAAATGAGCCGCCTCGACGTAGGAGCCAGTCTTTGAGGTTGTCTAAGCCACCAATATCGGAAATATTTTCTGTGGCTGGGTAGAAATCTAAAATTTGGGTTTGCCGAATGGTTTGGCGTTTCTCTTCTAGGATGAGTTCCACGTCTTCCGGTTGTAACTGTCCATGCAGCGCGATCGCTCGTCCCAAAACCCGACGAATGCGTTCTAGGGATAGACCTTGGCAGGAACGTACGAGATCGTCTACGACTCTCGGCTCTAGCGATCGACCTGTGGCGGCTAGAAGGCGATCGATCTCTTGGCGAATTTCTAACCCGCGAGGCAGCGGGAATTCCAGTACTGTCATCACCTCACTCAGATCTTCCGGGATGGTCACTTGGGGCGAGAGGAGGACAAGATTTTTGGGTTGGGACTTCAACAAGCGGCAGAGGTTGCGCAGCTTGCGGGAAACGGCAATATCTTCTAGAAAGCGCTGGAAATCTCGCAAAATCAGCACGGCGGCGGCGGTGGGTGGCAGCTTTTCCACAAATTCCAACGCCTGGAGGGGATTGCGCTTGCCAAAGCCGACATCATTGGGATTGCCCTGATAGCCTTCCACAAAATCCCAAATATAAACGGCTCGATTGCCCTGAGCTTTGGCACAGTCTGCGATCGCTGCTTCTACCCGCTCTTCTTCCCGTGTGGGGATGTAAATCAGGGGATACCTGGCTCGCAGTAGCAGATTAAATTCATCGCTGAAACTCATGGCACACGTTCTGTCAGGTCTTGATTGTGAGGGCTTTTGAAAGTCCTCCTTATGTTAACCTGCTAGATGTAACCTACGCGCTTCTTGGGCGAATCGACTGGAAACTTTGGCATTAGACTGCGATTCCTGCCTCAGCAATGAATACTTCGATCGAGGGAGTATCCTCTAACATTTCTGTGCCACAAACCTCAACGTAGCAGGCGATCGCAGATTTTACATCCGATAAAGCCTCTTCATAAGTGTCTCCCTGACCAACAATCGCACCCACAACACCGATCGGATAAGCAACGTATCCATCTGGGTGTTTCTCGATCACAATTTTGAACTGCTTCATAGGTTTCTTAGTACTGGTAGGAGAGTGGTTCATTGGGGATTGAATCAGATGCATTTGTATCAAGTATCAGGTAGCTGAGCGCGCAGCACTTCTAACCCCGCCCAACGGCGATCGGGGTTTTGGCTGGCAGTTTGGGGAAGTTCAATTCCGGCACAGTTGGCATCACAGAGTTGGCGCTGCGGCATTGCCAGACAGAGTTGCTCGTAAACCCAGCCTGCTGCATCAAAGTTGCCATCCTTGGGCAGCGATTCAACCATGGCATCCACATCCAGATCTTCGTCGAAAGGCAAATCGTTCACATCCGGTGGCGCTTCTCCGTCCGTTAGCCAAATCATTTCCGTGGCCGTCATTTGCAAGCGATGGTTAAACTGCTGTAGGCAGCGATGGCAACTGAGGGTAACGATCGTTTCTGCCTGCCCTGCCACATCCAGATAGTTGCCTTTGTGGGAGACGCGCACCTGACCTTTCACGGGGGTGAGGGTTTCCAAATCTGCCAGGGGTTCATTAAATTCCAACGTCTCCGTTTGCTCTCGCAGGCGCTGTAGGCGGGGGATATGAATCGGTTCAAGCATGAGTCGGTCCCTGAGGTTGAAAGCGGCGCAATACGGTTAGGTTGTTCTAAGAAGGGTCTTCTGGTGCAGCCTCTGTGTCGGTTTCTGGCTGACGTAATTTCACCACTAACCGCCGATCGGGTTCTTGACCCCGACTAAAATTGTCCACATCAGGATATTGCTGCAGCAGACTATGCATTTGCCGACGCTCTGCAGATGAGAGGAATTTGATCTCATAATCCTGCCCACTGGCTCGCACAGCAGTCACGGCTTCTTCTGCAATTTTCATGAGGGCTTGCTGGCGACGATCGCGGTACCCATCGAGTTCGATCGTATAGGCTCCCTGGGCTTCGTCGGACTGTCCAATATTCAAAATGGAAGTAGCGAGGTATTGCAGTGAATCTAAAACCTGCCCATGATCGCCAGTCAGAGCGGTAATTTGTTGCGGGGTGAGGTCTTGATGAGCGATCGTCAGCCAACAACTGCTATCACCGTCTGCACCTTGCATCTGGCTAGAAACAGGAGCGGGCAACCCCGCCAATCGTAGGAAATTCTCCAGCCACTGCTGACCGCGTTCCTGAGAGGGATGGTTGCCCATGGGATGAATCCTGTTACGAAACACCTGATGTAATTTAGGGTGCAAGAAAAGGGGGTTGTCAAAGTCAGACGGGCTGAAACGCGATCGCCTGCTCAACAGCCTTGCAGGTCTCTTGCCTAAGGCGATGCCTTCTTCTTGCCACCGGGTTCAAAGGGAATGGCTTTTGCACTCACATCGACGGTTGCCTTGCCAGCTTCCCCATCGACCAACTTTTGCAAGTTTTCCGGCAGCGGTTCCCGCGACAAGATAAAGGTTTGTACCGTTTGGAAGATGTTAGCAATCAGCATGTACATCAACACTCCGGCGGGCAAGGGGAAGAAGAGAAACATACCCGAGAACAGGACTGGCGTAATTTTGTTAACCGTATCCTGCTGTGGGTTGCCCGTGGAACCCCCTTGACCTGACAGAAGCTGGTTGATATACAAGCTGACCCCAAAGAACAGCACCATCCCCACAATATCCCAGTGGATTTTGCCGTCTGGATCAACTGCGCCAACCCGTCCCAACTGCTCAATGAATAGAAAGCCCTTGTCCGAAGCGAGACCTGGAATAAAGGCTTGCAGGGTTGCATCACCAGGTTGTAGGGCTTCGATCGTGCCATCTTCGTTAAGTTTGACGCGATCGCTGCCCGTCATGACTTTATAGCGCGGGGTCAGGTTAGTGTCTGGATGATCCGCCATAAGGGCACTGAGGGGCTTCCCTTCCGGCGTTTGGAACTCCACTTGCACCTTGTCACCTACGCCAAGTTTGCTACCACCAGGCAACAGGGCCTCTAGGGGAGCATGGATTCCATCTGTCACATAGACATTCTGCGGTTTTGTGGCAAAGGCTTGGGGTTGAACCTGAACCATTTGTTCCTGAGGCAGGATTTGCAAGTTCAGATTGTAGGGCACGTCGGAAAAGGGCGATCCCCGCAGGGTGGCAAACAGGGCAAAGAGAACTGGCATTTGCACCAGCAGGGGCAGGCATCCCGCAAGCGGATTACCAAACTCCTTGTACAGCTTGCTGATCTCCTCTTGCTGCTTGGCTGGATCAGTTTTGTAGCGATCCTGAATCTCCTTCATCCGCTTCTGCATGACCGGTTGAGACACCTTCATGCGGCGCATATTTCGGATGGATCCTGCGCTCAGAGGATAGAGCGCAAATCGGACGACCAGCGTTAGTGCTACGATCGCCAGACCATAGCTAGGCACGATCCCATAGAAGAAATCCAGGATCGGCAGCATTACGTTGTTGGAAAGAAAGCCTACACCAAAGTCCATGCGCCTTTACAGAATTGACTAAGAAACAAATGAATTGAAAACAAACAAATTCAGATAACTAGTGTAACGTGTTGCAGACTCCCCGACACGTTTTCAGCATGACCCGATCGCCTTGCAGGGGGGAGGCATTGCACGCGGCTGATTAGGACTTCGCTTTTGCAGATTTTGCATCCGCCTTGCTCGAACCTTTGGCTTTGCTGGCAATCTGGGATTCGATGTAATCAGCAACTTCACGAAACTTGGGTACAGCCCGCATCTCCAAACGGCTGCCATCCTTCAGCACGAGTACCATGTCCCCCCAAAAGCCCAAGCCCCGAGGCACGGTGACCACGCGTTCCAATTCGCTGTAGATGATATCCGAGCGATCGCGCCCCATCCAGCCGCCCGTAACGGTGACCCGACGATTGGTAATGCGATAGCGGAGCCACAAGGCTCGGACAACAGCACCGACGGTGAGGGGAATACAGATGACGGTGAAGGCTAATAAAAGATTGAAAATCAGGTCTCCCTTGTGGGGGCCCCCTTCATAGAACAGATCCTCTTGAATCGCCATATAAAACCTCAGCCTCTGCCAACAACTTCTCTAATTCTTGCAGAAATTGCCAGTAATCGCATTCGATCGCTTCAGACCGAACCACTACAATCAGCAGCCATCCGGGTTTCAGCCTGGGGAGTAACTGGCGAAAAGCAGCCCGAATCTGGCGTTTGATGCGATTGCGAACGACGGCGCGTTTACTGACCTTACGGCTGATGGAAATCCCAATTTGGCTGGGAGGTGCCGGATCGATAGCTTCCCCCGAGTTACCAGGGTTGGAAATTGAAGGACGGCAGGGCCGCTTCCAGGCAACCAAGTGCAGATGGGCAGCTCGGCGACGCTTGCCTTGCTGATAAACCTTGTCAAACGCCCGCCGCTGCTTTAATCGATATGCCCGAGGCAATGCCACATCAGACCTGCCAATGCGCGATCGCGCCTCTCTGCTGAATCATGAAGACTGAACCGCTTAAGACTAAGTAAGCCACTAAGCGACTGCCAATCTTGCCCGACCCTTACGACGACGAGCCTTCACAACCCGCCGACCATTTGCGGTCTGCATCCGTTTGCGGAACCCAGACACCCGTTTGCGCTTGCGGCTGGTGCCTTCTAATGTGCGTTTCATACAATTTGCTCCAACTCTGGCTAGGGTCTCATCGACCACGAAAAAGTCACAGTCTATAATCATACGCTGACTTTCCCGTGGATTTCAAGGGGATCGACGGATCTCGATCAGCAATCGATCGAGATAGCTCACCAACCCCAACTCACCACTTGCTGATTGAATCACTAGCTAATTTCTAGGATCCAAGTCCCCAGATCGCGCAGCAGTTGAATATCCCCAGCGGTTTGGACGCGGCAGTTGAAGTAGTACATGCCATTGCTACGGGGGTTGCGCACGTTGGAGAGGTGAATTTCTACATCGGTTCCGGCGGGAACGGGTTCACCAGGATAGATTTCGATGAAGGCGTTTTCCTCATCCCACTTGGCTTCCTGGATGGCGACTTTCTTTTTGTTGACGTATAGCTCAATGCTTTTGGGGTCAAACTTGCCATCGAAGTAGTTGGGATAGTCAATGACAAACTGTGCCACCGCCAGCTTCATTTTTTTCTTGGGAATATAAAGGCGATAGCGATCCCAGCCGTTGGGGTTGCCGCCAAAGTCCATGCGATAGTTGAGTTGCTTGTCGCCTGCTACACCACTAAAGATGGTCAGCCCAGAGCCATTGGCAACTGCCCACAGCGGTGCAGTGACGGTCCCGAGGGCTACCAGGGTTAAGGCCAGTGCAGACTGCCGCAGCGAAAATTTCTTCAGCGAAAATTTCTTCAAGTGCATAGGAAAAGTTACCTAAAACAGTTAGGGGTTGGATCTAGTGGACTGTCAATCTTGTTTTGCAGGATCAATTGTCGATTTGATTCTCCCATACTGCCATGCGATCGCAGCGATCGGCAGACTCAAGATCCCAAAAAGCGGAACCTGGCATGGCAGACAAGAACTCCTGACCTGTAGACGGAGTGCTTTGCGAAAAGTTCCGAAAAAGATAACAAAACATAACGAGATTGGGGGAAATGGAGCGGTCTTCTGTGAACAAACGCAGGGATTTTCTAAGACAGATTAAGATTGCTCGGAGCCTTCTAGGGGATCAGTCTAGGATGCCAGCATGGGTACTCTATCCGTCTACTCCATATATCTAGTGTTTGGTGCAGTATTAGTACAGTTTGAAGGAAGGATGAGGCATGGCGATCGCCTTAGATCAAGTGAATAGGAAAACAAAATCTGGTGAAGCATTAGCTGGTGAAGGATTATCGGATGACTCAGTAATGATTGCTGAAACAACCAATCCTGAAAACATGAATCTGTTAGAAACTTCCCATGCAGTGCTGCCACAGCCAGTCCAGCTTAAAATTGGCATCCCACGGGAAAGTTATGAGGGGGAATGTCGAGTGGCGGCAACCCCCAGCACGGTGCAAATCTTGCAAAAGTATGGCTTTGAGGTTTGGATCGAGCATGGGGCGGGGCAATCAGCTAATTTTTCGGATGAAGCCTATGAGCAGGTGAACGGCATTCTCACCGATCGCGCTACCCTGTGGTCGAGGGTGGATATTTTACTCAAAGTCCGTCCACCGACGATCGCAGAAGTGCAGCAGCTTCGGGCTGGGGCAACTCTCATTAGCTTCCTCTGGGCAAAGCAGAATCCCGATTTAGTCCAGGCATTGGCCGATCGGAACTGTACAGTGTTGGCAATGGAAGCGGTGCCCCGCATTAGCCGTGCTCAAAAGCTGGATGCCCTCAGTTCCATGGCAAATATTGCCGGATACCGGGCGGTGGTGGAAGCGGCGGCCCATTTTGGGCGATTTTTCACGGGTCAAATTACGGCTGCAGGTAAAGTGCCCCCGGCAAAAGTGCTGGTGATTGGGGCGGGTGTGGCTGGCTTAGCAGCGATCGGGACGGCAAAAAATCTCGGGGCGATCGTGCGGGCTTTTGATACGCGTCCCGTGGTGCGAGAACAGGTGCAGAGCCTAGGGGCGGAATTTCTAGAAGTTCACCTGGAAGAAGATGGTTCGGGACAGGGTGGTTATGCCAAGGAAATGAGTCCTGAATTCATTGCCGCAGAAATGGCACTCTTTCTAGAACAAGCGCGGGAAGTAGATATTATCATCACCACGGCGTTGATTCCCGGTCGCCCTGCTCCTCGGTTGATTATGCGGGAGATGGTGGAAGCGATGAAGCCCGGTTCGGTGGTGGTGGATTTGGCTGCCGAGCAGGGGGGGAATTGCGAAGTTACCCAGCCCGGTCAGGTGATCCGTCATGCTGGTGTGACGGTGATTGGCTTTACGGATTTGCCCAGTCGGATGGCGGCGCAGGCGAGTCAGCTTTATGGCACCAATCTCTGTCATTTGCTGGATGATTTGGGACGCAATGATGGGTACCACATTGATCTAGAAGATGAAGTGGTGCGTGGTGCGTTGGTGTTGCACGAGGGTGATCCTGTGGAGCCTCTGCCACCCCGCCCTGTTTCCGTTGCTCCAATGCCGACTTCAACTGCGACGGTGACGACGGAGGCTGCTGCATCTTTAAAAACAGCATCGGATAGCAAAGAAGCTCAGGTCAGTTCGGCGCGCAATTGGACTTGGCTGGGGTTGACGATTGCGATCGGTTTAGTAATCGCAGTTGGCTTGGTGGCGCCCGCTTCTTTCCTATCCCATTTCACAGTGTTTATTCTGGCTTGTTTTGTGGGTTGGCAAGTAATCTGGAATGTCAAACCAGCATTGCATACTCCATTGATGAGTGTAACCAATGCTATTAGTGGCATCATCATTCTAGGTGGGTTGCTGCAAATTTCTGGGGATCTTCACAACATGACGACCCTGTTAGGCGCGATCGCGATCTTCGTCGGCACAATTAATATTGCAGGCGGATTTCTGGTCACACGTCGAATGCTGAAAATGTTCCAACGTTGAGACAATTTATGACAGAAACAGTTTCAATGAGTAATATCTCAACTGTTGCCTATATTGTGGCAAGTGCTTTATTTATTTTGAGTCTTGGCGGACTTGCCAATCAAGAAACCGCTAAACGGGGAAATTGGTTTGGCATTGCAGGGATGGCGATCGCCTGTGGGGCAACGTTGTTGAACCTAGATAGTCATGCCTATGGGGTGTTGTTAACAGCGATCGTGCCTGCGGTGTTCATTGGCGCAACCTTAGCGGCGCGGGTCGCCATGACTGCCATGCCAGAGTTGGTGGCAATGTTACATAGTTTTGTGGGTTTAGCGGCAGTGCTGGTGGGATTTGGCAATCATCTCACACCTCAAACGCTGACGGGGGTAGAAGCAACGATTCATCAAGCGGAAATCTTCATTGGTATTTTCATTGGTGCGATCACATTGACGGGATCGATCGTTGCCTTTGGTAAATTGCGTGGCTTGGTTAGTAGCAAGGCGTTAACGTTGCCCGGCCGGCATTTGTTGAATTTAACGCTGGCACTCAGTTGTGTTGGACTTGCGGTTTGGTTTATGACCGGAGGTGGATTGCTGCCACTGTTGATTATGACGGCGATCGCTTGTCTGCTAGGCATTCACTTAGTCATGGCGATCGGCGGTGCGGATATGCCCGTGGTGATTTCCATGCTGAATAGCTATTCCGGTTGGGCAGCAGCAGCAGCAGGCTTTATGCTCTCCAATGATCTATTGATTATTACCGGAGCATTGGTGGGGAGCAGTGGGGCAATTCTCAGCTACATTATGTGCCGTGCCATGAATCGATCGTTCATCAGTGTCATTTTGGGGGGCTTTGGGGCAACTAGTAGTGGCAAAAAGACGGTAACTGAGCAAGGCGAGGCCCAGAACATTGACGCTGCAGCCACTGCTGAACTACTGGAATCGGCTTCCAGTGTGATCATTGTCCCAGGGTATGGCATGGCTGTCGCACAGGCGCAGCATCCGATCGCTTCCCTGACCCGTCAGTTGCGCGATCGAGGCATTCAAGTGCGGTTTGGGATTCACCCAGTTGCTGGACGGTTGCCGGGGCATATGAATGTGTTGCTGGCAGAGGCGAATGTGCCCTACGATATCGTGCTGGAAATGGATGAGATCAATGAAGATTTCCCAGAAACCGATGTGGTATTAGTCATTGGGGCGAATGATACGGTCAACCCTAGTGCCATGGAAGATCCCACGAGTGCGATCGCCGGAATGCCTGTGCTGGAAGTGTGGAAAGCAAAGACAGTGATTGTGATGAAACGCAGTTTGGCGAGTGGTTATGCCGGGGTAGAAAATCCGCTCTTTTTCAAACCAAATACCCGCATGTTATTTGGGGATGCGCGCCAGGTGGCTGAGGCGATTTTGAGCAAGTTAAACGCGTTGGTGGCTGCTTAGTCTTCGTTGGTTTAGAAGTTGAACTTTTGAAAAAGTTCAACTTCTGTTAATGATCGCGCTGGGACTCTAGTCGGTTTCTAGCATGATCTCTCGGGCGGCAACGCGGATGACGGTGGGTTCGTCTCGTCTACGGATGGGGTGGCTCCATTCGTGGGCGCTGATGAAGTTGAGAATATGCAAAAGCCCGATCGCCGCTTCGACAGCATCGACCTCACCGATCAGTTGCAGTTGGATTCGTTTGGTCTGACGTTTCATTGGGTTTCCTCAACGCTAAATGAAGGACAAGAGGAGAACCCAAAAAACTAGCCGCCCCGTTTTCTGACATAGCAAAACAGGGCGGCTTGGAGTGCTAAAATGTAGTCCAGGTCACCATGCTGGTGTTCTCAGCTTGGGGGCTTAGCGATCGTTTTGAGTTGGTTCCTCAAGGCGATCGCGCTAGATTTTTGGGCTTAAGCAGTAGAAAATTGGATGATGATCTACTACCTAGCCATAGAAATTTATCGGTAATCGATGTTCCCGTCAACCGTACCGGGGTGGAAAATTAAGGCGCTTGGTGTTGAAATGCTAAACGCTTAATCCATAAGGATGGACGTAACTGGACTCGAACCAGTGACTCCCACGATGTCAACGTGGTACTCTAACCAACTGAGCTATACGTCCGAAAGGCACTTTAATTTCAGTGCTCAGTCAGCATAGCACAGTCATTTTTGAAATCGCAAGTAGTCAGAAAAATTACGCCCCCTTTACAGGACGATCGCCTTTCTCAGCAACTTTCTTTAAAGGTTCATTGCGAAAATAGGGGCAAATTTGAAGTTCATGATACGTTAGGATGCAGATTAGCTTAATGAAGGCTTGTAACATATACCTTGATTAGTAAGGAGACCATTGTGAGTTCTCAAACTGTGAATTCTCAGAGCCAGCAATCTCTACACGCTAACCCCCGTGAGGATTTCAGTGAGTATGTGGCGCATTTGCAATTGCATATGGTGCTCCAGGCTCGTAACCTAGTCCCCAGCATGAATCACACAGAAAAAGGTCGCAACGATCTTTTGCAACAAACCCAAGCCACGATCGAAAAGCAGATCTCGCGACAATTTTAACGAACTTCGCGGAATTCCCCATCCGTCTATGCGGTGGGGTACTTCACACCCCGTTCCCTAAACCAAGACAGGTTAGCCCAGTAATTTTCAACTGCTCCCTGGGCATTCTGTTTACAATATAGGGGCATTTTGGTGATTCTTTGCTGAATGCTTCTTTACTGTTATGGGAGTGAATCTAGGTGATGAATATGGCGGGCATTCGCGATCGGATTGCGGCGATCGAAAGTAAGCGCGAGTTTTTGATTCAGCTCCTAGATCGACCAGATTTAGGAACCCTGCGAATTGATGTCAACCAGGCGATCGAAGAAATGGACGAGCTACTGGAAGAGGTCAAGCGTACCTTTGCCACAGAGAACTAGCAACTGGATAGAACTCGGTCTAGCGATCGCATCCCAAATAGAGGTTAGTTAAGCTGCAAGGGGTGCGATCGCGCCCCTTATTTCGTTGCTTTGCTTCGTCCGGCTCAGAACCAAGTGTAGCTCTATACAGCAGCCTGTTGGCGTTGATAGAGGGAGTAGTATAGCCCTTTCTTTTTGAGCAACTCATCGTGGGTGCCCCGTTCTACAATCACCCCTTTCTCCATTACCAGAATTAAATCAGCTCTACGGAGTGGGGCAAAGCGGTGAGCAATCAGAAAGACCGTGCGTTTATCCGCCACCCGTTGAAGATTTTGCAGCACTTGTTGTTCGGTTTCACTATCCAGCGCACTTGTTGCTTCGTCCAGGATCATGATCGGCGCATCAGAGAGGAAGAGTCTCGCCAAGGCCAGCCGTTGCCGTTGTCCGCCGGAAAGAGCGGTTCCGCGTTCACCCACGTTGGTTTCATAGCCCTGAGGCAAGTCGCTAATAAAATCGTGGGCCGCTGCCATCCGAGCTGCTTGGACTACATCTTCGGCGCTAATATCCGATCGCCCCAAACTGATATTTTCAACAATATTGCCGTTAAAAATGAAATCCTCTTGCAGCACCACCCCCATTTGACTGCGGAGGGAATGTAAATCGGCACTCTTGATGTCAAACCCATCTACCAGAATGCGACCGGACTCAGGCGTATAGAGCCGTTGCAGCAGTTTAGACAGCGTACTCTTACCAGAGCCACTGCGTCCTACCACGCCCACCAGCATTCCCGGTTGCACCTCGAAGGAAATCCCCTTGAGGACGGGTTCCTGGGCTGGGTTATAGCGGAAGAAAATTTGGTCAAAGGAAATCTGACCCTGTAGAGTCGGTAAAGCCAGTCCCGATCCGGCTTCGGCTTCCGGTGCTGCGTTGAGAATGTCCCCAATGCGATCGACCGACAGCAAGACCTGTTGCAGGTTCTGCCAGAGTTGCACCAAGCGCAATAGAGGCCCGGTGACGCGACTTGCCAGCATTTGAAACGCCACGTATTGTCCCACCGTAATTTCCTGCTTAATGACCAGCGTGGCACCGACCCAGAGAATCAACAGATAGGACAGGTTGGTCAGGAAATCCCCAATGTGGCTACTAATGTTTTGGGTGGTGGAAGCGCGGAAACTGGTGCGGATATAGCGGGCAAATAAGCCTTCCCAACGCTCTCGGGAGGCTTTTTCGGCGGTGTGGGCTTTGACGGAGTGGATGCCAGTCACGGTTTCCACCAGGAAGGATTGGCTATCGGCACTGCGATTGAAGGTTTCATTCAGCCAATTGCGCAAGATCGGTGTGGTGGTCAGGGTGAGAATGGCAAATAGGGGGAGTACGGCCAGGGCAACTCCGGTCAGGGTCAGGTTGTAATAAACCATTAACCCCAAATAGACCACGGCAAAGAAGCTATCGAGGACGACGGTTAAAGCCGTTCCGGTTAAAAACTGACGAATATTTTCTAATTCCTGCACCCTTGCCACCGTGTCCCCCACCCGACGAGACTCGAAATATTGCAGGGGTAAGCGCATCAGGTGACGAAACAGTTGGGCAGAAAGGGCGAGATCCAGCCGGCGAGCCGTGTGGGTGAAGATAAAGAGCCGTAGGATGCCGAGAATGCCTTCAAACAAGGCGATCGCCAGTAAGCCAAAGGCCATCACATCCAGGGTGGAGATACTCTCGTTGACCATGACGCGATCGATGATCACCTGGGTAATTACCGGAGAACCCAACCCCAAAAACTGGAGGGTAAATGAAGCAAACAACACTTCGCCCAAGAGCCGCCGATATTTCCAGACCGACGGCAGGAACCAACCCAGGTTAAAGCGCTCCTGCTTTTGGACCACCACCGCTTGCCAGATTTGCCGATCCCAACTGGGTTCAATCTGCGATCGATGGATCAATTCACAGGTCAGGGCTGGATTCATGGGATCTGCAATAATAGCGCGATCGCCCCGCAGTCCGTAGACCACCCACCAATGGGGATCTTCCTGCCCTGCCTTCAGCATCAGCACCGGAAATTCCATCAACCGCAGCCCTGCCCAATCCGTCGTCAGTCGCCGCAGTTGGAGTCCGACCTTTTCCGCCGCATCAATCAGGCTAGAGGGATTCTGACCTCGCACTTGGCGCTGAACCCAATCCATCTGCACCGGATTTTGCAGGTGGTTTGCCAGCATGGTCAAGCTAGCGGCTGCCGTATTCACCCCTGGCACAAAGGGAAAGCCTTGGATGGCTTGGGGCGAGTGATCGGTCTGAGGCAAATAGCGCCCGCGTTGCACCGCCCAGAAGCGACTGACCTCTTGGGTTTTCACCGTATTCCACAGATCCGTGGACCAGACCAAGGCTTCCACCCCATCGCCCGCTGCCCTTGCTTTATAGCCCGGTAGGTCCAGGGCATCTCCTAGCCAATCTCCCGGTTGCAAAAAGATGGATTTGCCTTCCTCGGTGACCAAACGGACTTTGCCCGCCAAAATCACCAAGGTTTCGCCTGTATTCTCCCCGCTCCACAGCGGCTCCCCTAAGCGATAGCGCCGAACCTGTGCCTGTGCTTTGAATTGCACCTGTTGCTCTGGGGAGAGAAAACAGAGGGGTGGTTGTTCCCAAGGAAGGTTCGTCGCAATATCGTTACTAATCATAGGAGGCTGGAATTTAGGTCTTTTGAATGAATCTTAAACGAAGGCGATCGCCCCTGGGATGCATCTAGCGGACTCCCATCTGTGTTAACGGAACCCATCAAGGGTCAAGTTTCCTAAGGGCGGAGTCCGAAGCAATGACCTCAGGAAATAGAACTTTGGAGCAAGAAGTTAGTCACCCACTTGCACTTTGACTGCCATCTTCTGAATTTTTTCAGCAACCCAGCGATCGAACAGTTCATTGCGCAGAGCTTGTTGTAATTGTGCATCATCCAAGCTGGCTTCGATGATTTCCTCTAGGCGGAAAAGCCCAAACCGATTTTCTAATTCCAAAGGTCCAATCAAGTCACCCGGAGTCGCTGCATCAATCTGGGATCGAATCATATCCGGCAAAGTGCCTCGGCTCACGGGACCCATCATGCCGTTCATCATCTTGTCATCGGTGAGGGAATGCTGCCTTGCTAGTTCTTCAAAGCTGGAGCCTTCTTGAATCTGAGTTTTCAATTCCTCCGCCAGATCCAGACTATCCACAATAATGCGGGACAGAACGACGCGATCGAGGAAGAGTTTGCGTTCAATAAAATACTCCTGAAGACGTTCTCCCGTGACGATCGCCTTCAATTTTTCAGTTTTAAAGTTGGTCGTAATCTGGCTGTGGAAAGTAGCATAGTCCGACCCATTTTTCTGCAACCAGTCCTGAAAAGCTTGAGGATCCGTGAGCTGCTGTTGCAGGCGAAAGTCAATGATTGCTTGCTCAATCACGCCCCCTTCCATATCCAGGTCGGTTCGATTCTCCACTTCCTGGGTCAGAATATGTTGCCGCAGCATGGTGGCAATAAACTCATTGAGTTTGCCCGCTGCTTGCAGGTACTTCATGCAGTCCCGCAGGGAGAGTTCCTGCTCATCAATAGTAAGAAAGGCTTTAGATTCCATGAATATAGTTACGAATTGGGATTCAATGGTGGCTAGTCTGACCTCTATCTTGCCCAAAATCTCTGAGTCCACACTAGATTTTTGAGTAAAAACTAGGAAATTTTAAAGGCTTGGCAGAGGGGACTTAGTAAGATTCACTCAGTAGAGGATCAACCTATGCGTTAAAAGTTTCCTGAGGTCCCTACACTCCACCAGGATTGTTTTACCAGAATTGTTGCATTAGTAATGTTCTGTTACAAATATTTTCCCTAATCTCCGATCGGGATACCGGGGTTTATGGCATGATCAGGAAGTAGGTTTGCATCCTTACAGAAACAGACTTAAATCAATAGGAAGTAATCGGTCATGTCTCTCCGTCTAGGTGATACCGTTCCCAACTTTACCCAAGATTCCTCTGAAGGAACCATTAATTTTCATGAGTGGGGGGGTGATAGCTGGGTTGTGCTTTTCTCCCACCCCGCAGACTATACCCCCGTTTGTACGACGGAATTGGGCATGGTTGCGAAGCTCAAGCCTGAATTTGAAAAGCGCAATGTCAAAGTGATCGCGTTGAGTGTGGATAATGCTGATTCCCATCGCGGTTGGATTGGCGATATCAATGAAACCCAAGGTTGCTCGGTGAACTATCCCATTCTGGCAGATGGGGATAAGAAGGTGTCGGAACTGTACGACATGATTCACCCCAATTCCAGCACGGGTAGCACGCTGACAGTCCGATCGGTCTTCATCATCGACAACAACAAGAAACTGCGTCTGTCCATCACCTATCCAGCCAGCACCGGGCGGAACTTTGATGAACTGCTACGGGTGATTGATTCGCTGCAACTGACGGATAACTACAGTGTGGCAACCCCAGCGAACTGGACGGATGGCGGCGACTGCGTGGTAGTCCCTTCCATTCCCACGGATGAGGCTGTGAAGAAGTTTCCCAAGGGGGTTACGGAAGTTAAGCCCTATCTGCGCATGACTCCTCAGCCCAACAAGTAGTCAGAACCCTTGCTTGGGTATCGCGTCCGTTCGACGAAACTCGATTCCTACCAAGCTCTCGATCCCCCTAAATCCCCGCGCTGACGCGCCGCTGCGCTAGAAATAAGGGGGACTTCAAACCGAAAAGCAAACGGGAAGGAGTCTAACGACGATTGCTGAGTACTTGAATTTGGCTCGGTTCCCCCTGATTAAGGGGGCTAGGGGGATCAGTTCGCCAGGATTTGTGGAACCCACATTAATGAATGAAAAAAATCTCCTCGATCGCTTTGGATCTGGGAGATTTTTCATGCAACTTGGTAGCTGCGATCGATCAGCTTCAAAAACAAGTCCGAGCAGAATCTACTTTTTGGGGTTCCAGGGTAAGCCAGCTTGCCACTTTAATTTAGACAAGACGAACTTGCAGCGCACGCGGGTGGGATACCCTGTGACGGGGGTGTCTTTATCCACCAATCGCAGAACCAGATCCAGATAGAAGTCTACAGTCTGTTCGTGGGCAATGAAGTTTTGATAGCGGGTGAGAGCAGCTCCAGGCTTTTTCGGTTTGGAGAGATCGACGATCGTTTTTTTGATCTCAAGTTCATCCTTATCCCCTTTGCGACCCAACATATCCTCCGCCACGATTTTCTCCTTGAGGGTGGTACCGGGCGTGACTGCGCTGAAGGCTTGGGTTTGGAACATATCTGCCGTGAGTCCCGGTGTGAGACGGGTGACCCGACGGGCTTTGCCATCAAGGTCGGTGACGGTGCTGAGATCCCAATCGACGTAGAGGGGGAATTCTTCGGACTTGTTTTTGACGCTGATGGACAATTCCTTCAGTTTGTCAAACTCGTAACGTCCATCAAAGCTAAAACCCACTTCAAGGCGATCCTTGATTTTGAGCTTTTCCAGGGTTGTCTCTAGCTCGCCTTTCTCAAATTTGATCGTGAACTCGTCGTTAAACGAATTGATAATTTGATAAAGCACGTAGGTGACACAAAGGAAATAGATCGTCAGCAGTAGCAGATCAGTACCTGGCATAGACTCCTAAGCCGCCGTGGTCAAGGCGCTGTAGACGCAAAGAACTCTAACCTTATACCACTGGCGATCGGTTTTGGCTGAATTTTTCCTGGCAGGATTCGATCGTGGCTTTCTGGATTGCGGTCTTAGAAGTCGGGTTCTTCCAATTGCTCGATCAAGAGCTCCACCTGGTTTTGTTTTTCTGCTAGGAAGCGATCGCATTGTTTCAAATATTCCACGGCGACGCTAAATTGCTCAAATACATCTGCTAGATCTAGGTCGCCTGCTTCAATGAGGGTGAGGATGTCTTCGACTTTTTCGACGGTGGCTTCATAGCTCCAGCGATCGGCTCCTGGAGGGGTGGCGATGGTTTCTAAGCTGGCTTCTGGTGGCATGGCTGCTGAGGGAAGTGTTTCTGGGTTAATGGCTTTGCGGCGCGGCATAAGGGGATGGGTGGGAATTTTTGGAGCTGAGGGAGAAGGGGGAGACGCGGGGAATTGCATCTGTACGAGGAGATTTGGGGGATTTTAGGGGAGGGTTAGGGAGGATTAGCGGGGGTGGGGAGGGCGGTGATCTGGGCTTGGATGGCTCCTTGGGCGAGGGTGATTTCGATCGCTTGCCCGAGTTGTAGATCTTGGGGCGATCGCAGAATCTGCCCTTCGGCTCGGACGACTGCATAGCCGCGTTTGAGGACTAAGTTGGGATCTAGGCTCATTAATTGTTGCTGGCAAAGGGCTTGGCGGTGCTGGGCTTGGGTGAGGCTCAGACGGGTGGCTTGGATGAGCGATCGCTTCAGTTGCTTCAGAGCTTGCTGTTGCTGGTTCAGAACGGTTTGAGGATTGGCTCGCTGGAGACGGGCTTGCAGGCGATCGAGCCGAAAGGCTTGCTGGGCGATCGCTGCCTGGATGGCTTCCCGTAGTCTGTCCATGCTGGTGTGATGATGATCCCAGAGATCGCTCAAGCGTGGCACTGTGACCTCGGCGGCGGCGGTGGGGGTATGGGCGGCATAGTCGGCGGCTAAATCTGCTAGGGATTCATCCCGTTCATGCCCAATTCCTGTGACGACTGGAATGCCACAAGTTGCCACTGCTCGCACGACTCGTTCATCGTTGAAACAGGTCAGATCTTCACTGGCGCCGCCGCCTCGGGCTAAAATCACGACCTCTGCCCGTCCGTCGGTTTCTATCCGATCGATGGCTGCCTCAATGGAAGCAGGAGCCTCGCGCCCTTGGACGATCGCTGGAGAGAGGAGGACTTGTAAACCAGGATAGCGATCGCGCAGGGTTTTTTGAATATCGCCCCAGGCGGCGGCATGGGGAGAGGTGACGACTGCAATGGTTTGGGGATGGGTCGGTAAAGCTCGTTTGCGATCGCGATCGAATAACCCTTCGGCTGCGAGGCGATCGTGAAGCTGACGAAATCTGAGCGCTTGCAACCCTTCTCCTGCTGCCAGCAGTTGATACACTTGAAGTTGATAGCGACTCTGCTGAGGATAAAGCCGCACCGATCCCAACGCAATCACCTGATCACCCGCACTGGGACTGATTTTGAGCTTTTGGGCGTAGCTATTCCACGCCACACAGGTGAGGGACTGCTTGCTAGTTTCATCCTGGAGGGTAAAGTGCAATCCCTTACTGCTACGGCTTACACTTGAAACTTCCCCCAACACCCAGATCTGTTGCAAATGAGGATCCAACTCTAAGCAGTCTTTCAAATAGTCCGTCAAACCCGCGATCGTCAGGGTCTGTGGCGGCAATGCCTCAATTCCTGTCATCATCCCTCTCCTTCCATCGCCAGCTCAATAACCTTCTGGAACGGGCAACCCGATTTGCACAGGTTAGAACCCCACTCATTAGACCCTGACCAACCCATTCTGAATGAATCTTAATAATATACCTGTTCTACTATTATGGAAATCCGTGATATATTTGTTCTATCTGTAAACCTTCGTGCTATAAAAAGTGAGAGAAAACCTTGGCTAAAGAATCGCTAGACTGGGAAATGCCCTCGGCAGATCTGGCACCCGAGCTAGATACGCCAAGCAAAAAGAATTCTACACGTCGGAACAGCTCAGAGGCACGAATGGCTCCAAAAGCAGACAACTCCAATGCGGCGGATAAGGCAGCAGAAAAGGCTCAGGCAGAAAAGCAAAAAGCCTTGAACCTGGTGCTGAGTCAGATTGAACGAAACTTCGGGAAAGGCAGTATCATGCGGCTGGGCGATGCCACTCAGATGCGCGTGGAAACCATTCCCAGTGGGGCACTCACCCTGGATTTGGCCTTGGGTGGGGGGGTTCCCAAAGGACGGGTGATTGAAATTTACGGTCCAGAAAGCTCTGGGAAAACCACTGTGGCGCTTCATGCTGTGGCAGAGGTGCAGAAACAGGGAGGCATTGCCGCCTTCGTGGATGCAGAACATGCGCTGGATCCAAACTATGCAGCCGCCCTGGGCGTTGATATTGAAAATCTACTGGTCTCCCAGCCAGATACTGGGGAAGCTGCGTTGGAAATTGTCGATCAACTCGTGCGATCGGCTGCGGTTGATATCGTGGTGATTGACTCGGTAGCGGCGCTAGTGCCTCGGGCGGAGATCGAAGGGGAAATGGGGGATTCCCATGTGGGGCTGCAAGCCAGGTTGATGAGCCAAGCTCTGCGGAAAATCACGGGTAACATTGGTAAATCTGGCTGTACGGTCATCTTTTTGAACCAGTTGCGGCAGAAGATTGGTGTGACCTACGGCAGTCCTGAAACCACTACGGGCGGACAGGCTCTCAAGTACTATGCCTCTGTGCGCTTAGATATTCGGCGGATTCAGACCTTGAAGAAAGGCAACGAAGAATACGGCATCCGTGCCAAGGTGAAAGTTGCCAAGAACAAAGTTGCACCGCCCTTCCGGATTGCAGAATTCGATGTAATTTTCGGGCGAGGCATTTCCACCCTAGGGTGCCTTGTGGATCTGGCGGAAGAAACCAACGTCATTATCCGCAAAGGGGCTTGGTACAGCTACAACGGCGATAATATCAGCCAAGGTCGCGATAATGCCATCAAGTACATGGAAGAAAAACCAGACTTCGCTAAGGAAGTGGAAGCGCTGGTGCGGCAGAAACTAGAAATGGGTGCAGTGGTTTCCGCCAATTCTGTGGGACATGCCGATTCTGAAGACGAAGAGGACGACGATTTCGATCCCGACGAAGTATAACGTCAACGGATCACCCCCGTAGGGGCGCGCATCCCGCGCCCTAACCCCATTCCACCCCCAAACCAAAAACGATCGCGTTCCCAAAAACAATTGCAAATCCAAACCAAAAACGATCGCGTTCCCAAAAACAATTGCAAATCCAAACCAGAAACGATCGCATTCCCAAAATCAATTGCAAATCCAAAATTAATTTGTTGTCTCCTGGACTTTTTGGGCGTGGGATGCATGTACCCACGGGTTAATCTGTCACACCCAACATTCCAGCTTTAATGGGCGTTGTTGCATGAATCAAAAATAAGCAACACGATTGGAATAAAGGTAGGAATTTCTAGGCTTCAAGGCAGATAGAATCCGGTTTAGCGATCTGGATCATGCGATTCAGCGCCACACATTGGAGCAATAGCTCCACGGCTTGATTGTCAAATTTGCGAGACCGGAGCTTGCCGCCAAAGATGGCTTTGAGTCGA
>JAYKGX010000458.1:0-5070 GCA_035285565.1 Synechococcales cyanobacterium | reverse complement strand
AAGCCGATCGCGCACAACGGAAACTTGCAAAAATTTCCCGAGTCCAAGGGTGATACCAATTGCGAAATGAATTGCGCATGGCCCAAGGGCGAGTGACCCAACTGCCGCCCCGTAGCACACGATGGGCTTGATCAAAATAGGCTTGAGAATATCCACGATAGGGAAACGCAGTGAAACCTGGGTAGCCTGCAAACCAACTGTCTGTCCATTCCCACCCATTGCCGATCCCATCTCGACAGCCGTAGAAACTGCAATTGTCTGGATGGGCTTGGACGGGTGAGGTTCCTAAGTTCAGGTCTCCATGATTACAGGTGGTTGCCATCGGAAATGCATCCCCCCATGGAAACCGCCGCGATCGTTCGCCATCCCAGCTCATAGCCTTTTCCCATTCTGCTTCCGTCGGCAATCGCTTTCCCACAAATTTTGCATAGGCATCTGCCTCATACCAACTGACTCCTTGAACGGGATAATCTTTAAACGCTTCATCCCCACACCAATAGGTTGGTAATTGCTGTTCCAATTGCCAATTTTGTTGCTGTAACCATTGCCATCCTTCCGCCGACCAAAATTCCGATTGCTGGTAACCCCCGGTTTGGATAAATTTGCCAAACTCGCGCTGAGTCACGGGATAGACATCCATATAATAGTCTGGTAATTCTACCCAGTGGCACGATCGCTCATTATCTAAAGCATCGATCGCCTCACTGCCCATCCAAAATCCCCCAGCAGGAATCAAGACTTCTTGCATTGAAGGATTCGGATCAGGCAAGATACTGTTGGTCTCTGGAGAATTCCCAGGAGTAGCTCCTCTCTTGGTGAGTAACTCCGGATTCCATAGTGCAGGAACAGCGGGATGATGGTGTCCATATTGCTTCGATCGCAGTGCTAACAAAATCGCGATCGTTTCACAATGTTGACTTTCATGCTGTAATAAAAAACGCCAAATGTGTTCTTCAGTGGCGATATCGGCGATTTCTAAATACTTAAATACAGCGGCTCGAATGGCAGCCAGATAGTTGAGAATTTGTTGTAAAGGGGGAAGGTGTGTGCGATCGCGTTTAGGCAGACCGTCCTGGGCATAGAGTTGACGATATTCCGGATAAGGCAGAGGCTGCTGGGCTACATGTTCTAAAATCCAAAGGGCTTCTGTGTAGCCAATATGCCCGATATGCCATCCGATCGGGCTATAGTCTGGATGAACCTGGGTACAAAGGGTTACGTCATCTACTACTTGAAGTAGATCCAAAGTTAAGCTACGACACTGATTCATCCATTGATAAATTTCTTGTTTGATAATTGTAGGATGGGTAATCTTAGCGTTTGTACTGTCAGGCATAGTTGATGAATTGCGTGTGATCCAACACCGCTATTGACTTTCTCACCTATCATAAAGCACAATGCCGAGAGTTGCTTACAGATGTCATGGGTCTGGGATCCCTCTCTTGATTCACCAATTTAACTGTGCCATCCGGCTGTCGTTGCCAGCTTGTTGCTTCAATCACCTGCTCGGTTCTGGGAGACTCGATCGCCGCGATCGAAGATGGTGAATTGCGATCATTTAGCTCAGTGAGTAGCAAATTTACCATTTCCCCAGGAGAAGGCGGTAAGCCCCCTCGTCCCGTGATGACTAAACTATTACGACGCATCTTGGGCGAACACACTTGGGCAACTTGGGTGGCAGGTTGGATAAAATTAGCGGGCAATTCCCGGACAACCTGCTCTGGTAACGGGGAGAGTTGATTGATTTCAACCTGCCCATCCACACCGCCTGCCCACTCCGCACTGGCGCTAATATCACTGAAATGCGTTAAGAGCGATCGGGGTTCAATCCCAAAAATACCTTGACTGTTAATCAAAATGGTTCCGCCTTTTCCAGCCAAAGCATTGGCGATAATATCATTATTCTCACGGGGAACGGTTAATAAGAGTCCTGTATTTAATTTAATTTCTCCGCCTATCCCTTGTTCAAAAGCCCGTGCCGTGATCTGGCTTCTGCTGCGGAGAATCAAGCGATCGCGCACCTGAAAATCTATTTTAGCGCCGGTTCCCTGTGTAGTGGCTGCAATTATTTGAGCATTATTCAGGTGAGCTTGGTTCGCTGTTACGGCAATGATCCCGCCTCGCCCAGTCATCGTCGTGGTCAGCAGCAGACTATCCTGCACCCTCAGTTTGTCTGCATTGAGGTACATTGCACCACTATCTCCCGTCGTCCAACTGCTGACGGACAAAATGGAACGTCCCGAAATATCAATTTGGGGCGCAGTTAGAAATAAATCCCCACCACCTCCAGGTGCATAGGAACTGGCAAATAGTCCTGTCTCCCCGGTGCTCAGTCCAATGATCTGGGTTGGTTTGAGGATGCGAATGCCCTGTTGGGGATGGGTGAAAATGATGGCTGGTTCTCGATTCTGTGCGAGATTACCTGCATCATAGTCAATATTGCCTGCCAAGGCCGACTGCGTTAGAAAGTTAATTGTAGTATTTTCAATGCCAGTTCCTTGGATAGTGGCACGTTCTGTTGCATTAATTTCAATGTTGCCGGATTTTCCAGCTCGTTTTGACATTGTGATAATTCTACCTCTGGAATTGACATCTACAGCGCGACTATTAATTTTAACGTCACCACCTTTGACTCCATTATTGATAATTGTAGTGATTTTTGCGTAATTAGATAAAGTAAAAGTTTCACTCATTAATGTGATATCGCCGCTATTTCCTTCACCATTATTTTCTGCAAATATCCCAAATTCTTTGCCACTACTTCCATTTATTCTAATAAACTCATCAGTCGTAATTTTGATGTCGCCAGAATATCCATTTAATTCTTCAGAATTAGTTTTAATGGCGCTACTATTCATGGATAATGATTTGCCTTTTATGGTAATTTTACCTCCATTTCCACTTCTATCACCTGATTCATTAAATAATGAATTTATACTTGCACTAATCGTCGAATTTTCTAATTCAATGTTTCCATTAATATTAAAAAATATATTTCCACCACTTCCTGTCGCATTAATGTCTTCGATGACAACTCCTGCTCCAATATATCCCTGATGCATTTTCAACTCAGTAGCATTGATTGTCAGGTTGGCTGCTATTCCATTACTTTCTACTGATAAAGCGCTACCTTGAGCCAGCACTAAGCGCCCTGTGTTTATGGTTAAGTTTCCTCCCTGTGCTTCGCTGGCAGTTCCAATACCCGTATTTAGTAAAAGTCTTTGTCTGCGATAGAAAATGAACTGAGGTGTTCCTCCAATAAGGCTAATGTTCCTAGCATTGATAGTGAGATCGCCCCCTGCTCCCATCCCTAAACTTAAGGTGCTGATCAAACTATTAGCCTCTGCATAAAATTCTCCTGTATTAATTGTCAGCTTGCCTGCAGAATTAGTACTATCTGAAATTGCTAGACTGCCTAAAAAACTAGCTGACAGATCAAGCCGATCGCTGATATTCAGGTTGACTGCCCCAGCTTGCCCCAACTTCGACACAACCATGCCGATAAATGCCCCATTCCCCATCTGCAACTGTTGGGTTGTCAGATTTAAGTCCCCAGAAATCGAAGGAGCTTGATTGACGATCAGGATGCCATCACCAAGCTGATCGACTTTTAGCGCCTCACTAAATAAACCTTGCAGGCGAGTTTCGTAATTCCCCCTGCCCACGACATCGATGCGATCGCGGGTGTGAATTTTTAGGCTGCCACTGGGTTGATTCACTTCGTTAGAGATGAGAATCCTGGTCCCCTCCGATAGGTGTAGCGATCGCCCCTGAATTTCAATATTCCCGGCGGGAATCCCCACCAGATTTAATCCTAGATTGCTGACCGTTGCTCCCTCGCTGAGCCGGATCTGCCCTAGGGGCAAGGGATCGGGATAGTGGAAGGTAAAGCCGCGATCGCTGGGTTGAAACATTACCACCCCTTCCCCCGCCACAGAACCCAGGCTCATCTGACCCCCTAACCCAATCAGAGCACTTTTGGACAGGTGTAAATCCCCTCCGACCATGGCCAACGTGTGTCCCGGTGCCCCCAACAAAAGTTGCGACTGTTGCTGAATTGCTTGGGGTTGCTTGCCAAATTGCAGACCGATCGGCACGCTGACGGTCAATAAGGGTGAAGCTTGCGGTGCAACAGCACTGAATTCACTCCCATCAGCAAACCGTAAGCTGTTAGCAGTGGTGGCTAAAAAGGATCCCGAAATGGCGAGCCGTGCATTGGGCCCAAAGAGAATGCCATTGGGATTGAGCAAAAACAAACTAGTATTGCTGCCCAAGGTGCCATCAATCTGAGAGGCTGACGGACCAGTCACACGGGCAAAAATCGTCTGAACGGCGGGGGCAGAATCAAACAGAACCGATTCCCCCGTTGGAATGGAAAATTGCTCAAAACTGTGAAACAGATGACTGCCCTGGGGCGTACCGCCTGTAATCACCGTTCCATTACCGGTTTGCTGCACGATCGATGGGGTAGGCAAGCTGCGATCGCTCACCACTTGTCCCACACTGATGACCGGGGCGATCGTCACTGCACCGATCCCCGCTAAGCTACCCAGCCACCGCACTTGCCCTAGATTTCGCCACCATCCCATGCTTGCTCCCTCTCGGTTGAGTCCCTTGCTTGATCTGCTCCAGCATTAGAAGGTGAGTTCACCAGGGCACAACTCGTCAATCATCAGTCCATAGTTCGCTAGGGTTTAAATTAACACCTCTATCTGCTGGTATAGGGTGGATTTACTGAAACTTCTTCCAAGCTTATTTTCTGTTTCCGGGGAATTTCGGTGGCATCTGAAACCAAATAAGCATAAAAAAAATCTCCAACCGAAGCTGGAGAAAGTAGGAAGGGAGAGATCGACTTACGCTCAGAGGTAGAAGCAAGATACCCCACTCAAAGAAGAGTTGAGTTGAGTGCCAACGTCAGATTTGGTTCATGCCTCTACATATCCTCTTCACATAAGTATTTGAAATTCCATCAGGAACTCCAAATTCTGTTGATAAAACTGGCAGGGAACCTCTCCCAAAAGCAGCACTCTTGTATTTTCCCTGCCAATTTCTGCGATCGCTGGGAACTTC
>JAYKGX010000457.1:0-3042 GCA_035285565.1 Synechococcales cyanobacterium | reverse complement strand
ACCTCTACCTTCACGGAAGCCAAGTATGCCTGTGTAGAGAATGAAGTGGCATTGTATCTCAATCGAGTTCAGAATTTAGTTCCCCCTGGCTCTGCCATCGCTATCAAACCCCACCCTCGTACCTCAGCCGCAACGATTGAGCACTTACGGGCAGAACTCTTAGCACTGGGATATTCCGTGTATTGTTTAACGGATCAAGCCTTTAATTTTATTCCTATTGAAGTTTCGATTCATTTCATACAACCTCGATTAGCAGTTGCTTTTGGTTCAACTGCCGCGATTAATTTAGCGCTGTTTTCTGAAACCAAACAAATTGTTGTGCATGATGAGTCACTCTTGAATCATTATTTAAATCCATCTGCGATCGCCATGATTTTAGATTTTCAGCAATTACTTTCTGCTTGTTTGGATAAAATAGAATTAGGTTGGCGGGGCGGAGAAGTTCTATGGTCTCGTTCCTCTGATCTACCCATGAAGGTTTAAGCAATGATTATCCTAACCGATCGCAAGGTATGCTAGAAGTTTCTTGCCCTCTCAGCCATTCCCAAAACGTGAACCTGATGGAAACATTTCAGGTGGTCGATCTGGTGTATTTGTATCGTAAAGTGTTGCAGATTGATGTTACATCAGAATTTGCTGCTCTTCAGGAAATTAGTCTCTACCACTGCCCTGAATCCGATCTTCAGTTTTTTGATCCGCCGATCGCAGGTTCTGCCCAATTTTATGAGAAGCTACAACAGCGTGATCATTACTATGCAGACAACAAAGATGAATACCACTATGCAAGTCAATGGATTCAACCGGGCGATCGCGTTTTAGAAATTGGCTGTGGAAAAGCAGCGTTTGCTAGTCAAATCCGATGTGCAGAATACCACGGATTAGAATTCAGTCCCACAGCAGTTGAGATGGCAAAAAGTCAGGGCTGGCAGGTGACCCAAGAAACCGTTCAAGATCATGCCGTGACTCACTTGGAATCTTACGATGTCGTCTGCGCCTTTCAAGTTTTGGAGCATGTAGTCGATGTGCGATCGTTTATTCAAGCCAGCCTAAATTGTCTCAAACCCAATGGAATTCTGATCTATTCCACACCCAGTTTGGATTCATTCATGCGTTGGATTCCAAATTGTGCGCTAGATATGCCACCGCATCACCTAACTCGTTGGTCTGATAAAGCTTTGCAGCGATTAGCACAATTCTATGGTTTAACCTATCTTGACCTTTGGCATGAACCACTACAATCCTTCCATCGTCAACTGTATCTAGAAACTTGGCTACGTAAAAAACTCTTTGACAGGTTACAGCGCCCTTTTCGTGCAATCGACTTTAGCTTGCTGGGGCAGACCTTAACTGTTTTGAGTCGCTTCTATGCCAAGCTATTTGGAAGGCGATCGCTCCAGACACCCCCTGTTGCGATGGGAATTACAGTAGTTGCCGTTTATCGCAAATCCAACCCTGCCAGAGGTGAGATAGATTGAATTGGGATGCATTCAAAGAGGGAGAAATGCTGTTGAAATCATTAGGCTTATCTGAATTAGGTGGCGGAATTAATCTAGTTGACATTGGCTCCAGTGGATCTCTCGATCGCTATTGGGCAGCCCTATTTCCCTGGCTGAATGTCTATGCGTTTGACCCCAATGAAGCAGAATGCCAGCGCTTGGCAGGCTTGTCGCATCCGTTTGCATCGGCGACCTATCTTCCCTATGCGATCGCTGGTTCGACGGGCACCTTTTTGCTGTATCAAACTCGGGATCCCTTTTGTTGGTCTCTGCTAGAACCCGATCAAGCTCGTTGGTCGCGCTTTGGATTGGGCGATCGCTTTCAAGTGGATGCGATTACTCAAATTCAAGCCATGCCTCTGAATGCCGTACCACAGATTAATGCAATCGATGTTGATGTCGTCAAATCTGACACTCAAGGATTAGAATTGCCTATTCTCTCCAATGCACTGCAACAGGTAAATCAAGCATTTGTCATTGAAGTAGAAACAGGTTTTACCCAGAATTACAAACAGGAAACTACTTTTTGGCAAATCAGTCAATTCCTAGAAGAACAGGGCTTTCGGTTATTTGATATTAATCCACACCATCGAGTAGCGCGCAAAAATCAGTTTCAACAACGGACTCGCTATCCAGAAATCCTTTGGTGTGAATCTCTCTGGCTCAAAGATTACCTTCTCCTAGCCCATCAAGGCAGCTTCAACCTCAGTCGAGAGAAGGCATGGAAAGTTTTATTACTCTGTGCAAATCATGGTTGCATTGATTATGGATTTGAACTAGCAACCTTATTTGCCCATCATCAGCTACTCTCTCAGGGAGAATTACAGCAGCTTGAGCATCCCTCTGCTTGGCGGCTTCCCTTACAGAATGGCTTAGGCGTTCGATTCAAGCGCTTTCTGCAAGCAGGTTTAAATTGGGTTCCCAATCGTTATCTTCGTCAAACGGCCCAAGTTCTTCTGGAAGCGACTCATACAGAGCATCCGTTGAAGCAATGGTTTAATCGTATGTAGTTATCTCATGTTCATGAAATCTGGAATCTAATATGAGTTATGTAATATTTCTAATGGATTGAGTGAGTTATGAAACCATTTCTTCTCAGTACCTACGATATTCAAGGGGGTGCTGCCCGAGCTGCCTATCGCCTCCATCAAGGGTTCCGTCAGATTGGAGTTGATTCTCATCTCTTCACGCAATATCGCACCAGTGATGATCCCTATGTCATTAGCGGTCGAACTAAATTGCAAAAAACGATCGCCTTCCTGCGCCCTGGAATTGACGGACTCCCCTTAGGACTCTATCGCCATCGTCAACGCGATCGCTACTCTCTGCAATGGCTGCCAGATGGAACAATCCAGTCCCTCAGAAAACAGACTCCCGATATCATTAATCTCCATTGGACTGGCAGTGGATTTGTCAATATTGCCACCTTACCTCAGCTTGCAAAAACCCTCAAGGTGCCACTAGTGCTAACCCTACATGATATGTGGGCATTCACAGGGGGATGTCATTATAGTGATGGCTGCGATCGCTATCGGCAATCCTGTGG
>JAYKGX010000456.1:0-9682 GCA_035285565.1 Synechococcales cyanobacterium | reverse complement strand
GGGCTTGTAGAATATCCATAGTGCTATCCCCCTGGTGTGGTCTTTTGATATCTGCACCTTATTAGGAGGGGTAGCTTTTTGTCTACATAGCCTGATTTTCTCTCAAAAAACTGTCCGAACTATTGCTAAGGGAGTGGCGCGGAGATTGTTCTTGAGATGCTCAGGATCTTAAGATTCCTTATAACTGGCTGACTCGATTGATGGTATATGTTTATGGTCACGATCGTGGGATTGAGATGATGAATGCATTGGGTCTATTCGATGCAGGTGTTCCTCCATGAGGTTGAAAAATTCTACTTCTTGGTGCAGACTTCAATCGAACCACAACCAAATGTGTTCAATCTACGCATTGCAAAAAATTTGACTGGAATATCAAAGATACGATCGCCCCTATCACACTTAGTTTGTCTACGATCGCACTCACATCACCCTAAAATTGAACGGAAGAGACGATCGCCGTTCTACTGGTCAGCGATCGGAGTTGCAAACGCACCTAATCCAGAAATTATGGCTTGGGCAAAACAGAATTTTACGCTCTTACGACACCAGCAGCCATCGATCGACCTCACAAGCAACCCAGTGCTCGAACGCCTGTTCTCAAGAGAATCGGTTACACTAGAAAAGCCCTGACAAGCCATCAGCCCATGCAACTGACCCTCACCCCCGAACTCGAAACCCTTCTCCAACGCCACCTCAATAGCGGCACCTACGAAAACGTCACAGATCTGCTCCTCACCGCCCTCCAACTCCTCGACCAACAAACCCTCACCTGGGAAGAACTCAACAGCATTGACACCAACCAACTCAAGCAAGCGCTCCAAATTGGCATCGACCAGGCCGCTCGTGGCGAACTCCTAGACTTCACCACCGAAGTAGAAGCCATTCGTCAACGTGTCCACCAGCGATACAGCCATCAATAAATGCGATCCTTCCAACTTACACCCGAAGCCAGCCGCGACATGGAGCGCATCGCTGACGATCTCGCTAATTTTAGCGGTCTACCGAGTAGCGATCAATTCCTTTCTGGCATCACAAAAGCCATCAGCAGACTCACCCGTTTCCCCCATCTGGGCTATCAGCGCGATGATTTATCCCCAGGTATCCGTAGCCTGATCTACAAGAAATATTTAATTCTCTATCGCGTCAATGGTGAATCCCTAGAAATCCTCCGAATTGTGCAAGGATCACAAAATCTAGAAAATCTATTTCCTTAAACGCAGTTTACCCGATCGAGGTCGATCGCTCCACAACCAAATGTGTTCAATCTACGCATTGTGAAAACAGTTGACTAGAATATCAATGATACGATCGCCCCTATCACAACTTAGTCTGTCTACGCTCGCACTCGCGTCACCCTAAAATTGAACGGAAGAGACGATCGCCGTTCTACTGTTGAGTAGGTAGGGCTTGTCGTGGAGCGATCGAATGTTGTCACAACCAAATAGCGATCGTCTCAGGGTTGGGGTTATACTGAAAGGGGACAATTCGATCACAACCTTGCCTATTTTCTAGGTCATTTCATGCCAACAGTCACACGAATATCGGAAGTTTTATGACCCTGGCTGAACTGATACCCAGCATTCAATCCCTATCTCAAGCAGACAAAATTTGGCTCTTAAATTTTGTCACCCAGGAACTCACACAAGAAAGAGGGCAACCGCTCCACGAATCCCCAACTGCCTTAAGCTCAGGATATGGCTTACATGATTCCTACGAAGCGGCCGCTATCTTGGCTCAGTTTCTAGCAGATGAGCAAGCTAAGAATGACTAATACGACCAGATTTTCCTTCACCATCCGATTTGCTTCAAGGAACCGTCGATCGCTTTCCGACGGTTGATCTTGCCTTTGCCTGGACTCAGGCTCCCAATGTTCCCGTAATTTTGGGACATATGAATTTCTTCCTACTCTTTGATGTCTGTTTCTACCGTGCCGAGCTAGCATTTTAAATCTCACCGCGAACCTGAATAATAAGGTGATGGGTGAATCTGTCAATGCTACGATCGATACGTGCTATCGGTTTATAGAACAGGATTGGGATGCAGAGTCATAATAGTATTACTATCATTATCGGCATAAATTTTCTCTACAAAGTGCATCGTTATGAAGATCTTGATTGATATGAATCTTCCACCACTTTGGGTGTTGCTATTGTAAATAGCTGGCTTTGAGGTCGTCCATTGGTCAGCGATCGGAGTTACAAATGTACCTGATCAAGAAATTTTCGCCCGCCTTGTTTCTTCATTCGCCACCCGATCGCAAAATTGATTCTTTTAGCATCATATTCAGACTTGTGTTCCGGTACGCACTCCTAGTAGACTGTTAGTGAACTTCTAGTGCTCAGAGGCATCTAATTCACACTGGCTGCTATTTGTCACCAACATTTTTACTGAAGATCACCGATCGTGCGATCGCACTGACCAGAATTTGTCATCAAACGATTATTTTACATTTCGATCTAAAATCCTCTTACTTGCGGATCCAGTTTTCAATCAACGCTGGATTGCTTCACAGCAAAGGAACACAGCCCTGCTACTTCCACCGCAAAGAAACTTTTACAAAACCGTTACCTAAGGACATTTTCGGTCAAAGCTAGAAAAGTAAGCTGAGGATAACCAAAATTTTTACAGGTCTATTGGCAGGTTCATTGGATTTGTCAGAACTGGAAATTTTGTTGGGCAACAGTTGAACAACTGATTGTGCTCTGGTTGTGAACTCTAATTTAGGACATACGGCTGTGAAATTTGCTGATTACAATCCAGGGGATTTTTATGATGAGTTATTTGCAGCTCCAGGAAATCCCCGTCCGGATGCCTTACCCCTGATTAATCGCATCGATTCTCTCGGCCTAGAAGAGGTGAAACGCCGTCAGCAAACTGCGCAAAGTACCCTCTTCAAAATGGGTGTGACCTTCAACGTCTATAGCAACAACGAAGGCACAGAGCGGATTTTTCCCTTTGATTTGATTCCCCGCATTGTGTCCTGCGATGAATGGAAATTTCTGGAACGGGGGCTAAAACAACGAATTTATGCCTTAAACCAATTTCTTAGCGATATCTATGGAGCACAAAAAATTCTCCAAGATGGTATCATTCCCCGCGAATTAGTAGAATCCGCCAGTGGTTTTTTGCATCCCTGCCTAGGCAGCCAGCCACCCAAAGGCATTTGGTGTCACATTACCGGGACGGATTTGGTACGCGATCGCGATGGGCAATGGTATGTATTAGAAGATAATCTCCGCTGTCCATCGGGAGTTTCCTACGTTTTGGAAAATCGACGGGTGATGAAAAATACCTTTCCCCAGGTGTTTGAAAAGATGAAAATCCAACCCGTGGAGAACTATCCCGGTCGTCTGCTGGAAACCCTATTAAACCTCGTCTCCGATATTCCCGATCCCAACGTCGCTTTGCTCACACCAGGGATTTACAACTCTGCCTATTTCGAGCATTCCTTCCTAGCACAGCAAATGGGGGTAGAACTGGTGGAAGGACGCGATCTGGTCGTCAGCGATGGCTATTTGCAAATGCGTACCACCAAAGGTTTAAAACGCGTTGATGTACTCTATCGTCGGATCGATGACGATTTTATTGACCCTACTGTGTTTCGCTCAGATTCTCTTCTTGGCATCCCAGGATTATTTGAAGTTTATCGCCAGGGTCGGCTGGGGCTGGCAAACGCACCGGGAACCGGAATTGCCGACGACAAAGTGATCTATGCCTTTGTACCAGAAATGATCCGCTATTACCTGAATGAAGAGGCAATTCTAAACAACGTCCCCACCTATCTGTGTTGGGAACCCAAACAACAAGACCATGTCCTGGCCAATTTAGACAAACTCGTGGTGAAGGCAGCCAATGAATCCGGCGGATATGGCATGTTAGTGGGTCCCCATGCTACGCCTGCTGAGCGGGAAGCATTTGCAGAGAAGATTAAAGCCCAGCCTCGGAACTACATTGCCCAACCCACGTTAAGTTTATCGCGGGTGCCTACATTGGTGGACGATCGTTTTGAAGGGTGCCATGTGGATTTAAGACCCTACATTCTTTATGGCGAAGAAATCTATGTGAATCCCGGCGGTCTGACAAGGGTCGCGCTGAAAAAAGGTTCACTCGTGGTGAACTCCTCCCAAGGTGGCGGCAGTAAAGATACTTGGGTGGTGTGTGATGAGTAATTGGGAATTTTAAATTTTGGATTTTGGATTGTCAGTTTTAGCGTTGGGACTTTAGTGTTGGGGTTGTATTAGTACTATGCTGAGTCGTGTTGCAGATGCCATTTATTGGATGAATCGCTATATTGAGCGGGCTGAAAATATTGCACGCTTTATGGATGTGAATTTAAATTTGTTGCTGGATGCCCCCAGTGGAACACATCAACAATGGGAGCCGTTAATTTTAACAACGGGCGATCGTAATCTGTTTCAAGAACGTTACGGGGAAGCCACTCAGGAGAATGTGATTCGTTTTTTGACCTTTGATAAAGCCTATCCCAACTCGATTCTGTCCTGTTTGATGGCGGCACGGGAAAATGCGCGATCGATTCGAGAAATTATTTCGTCTGAAATGTGGCAGCAGATCAATGCATTCTATCACCTCGTCCAAGATACCGCCAACGCAGCCGATCAAGTGGATTGGTTTAGCTTTTTTGAACAGGTGAAATCTGCTAGCCATCTCTATGTTGGCATTACCACCGCTACCATGACCCACAATGAAGGGTGGCACTTTGGGCAATTGGGACGGTTGTTGGAACGGGCAGATAAAACAACTCGCATTCTGGATGTGAAGTACTTCATTTTGCTACCGTGCTTGCGGGATGTAGGTTCTAGCTTAGATGAGCTGCAATGGGTTGCCTTATTACGATCGACCAGTGCCTACGAAATGTATCGCAAGTGTGGGATGCACCGCATTACCCCCAATGCGATCGCGGCTTTTTTACTGCTCGATCGAGACTTTCCCCGCTCCACCCGTTTTTGTATTCAGCAAGCCGAACAATCGTTACACAAAATCACTGGCAACCCCATGGATAATTGGGACACTCCGGTAGAACGGACACTAGGGCGGCTACGGGCGGATTTAGATTACTACACGATCGATGAATTAGTGGAAGATGGCTTGCATGAATTTCTCGACAGTTTACAATCGAGGATGAATCAGGTAGATACCCGGATTTTTGAAGCCTTTTTTGCCCTCGAATCTGTCAATTAGCTGTGCAGTATCACATCACCCACACCACCCTTTACACCTACAGCCATGCCGTACTGCTGCAACCCCATCTGCTGCGGTTACGCCCCCGATCGGATGGCTGGCAAACCCTGGAACAGTTTGAACTCACCATTTTTCCAGAACCGTTGGCCCAATCGCCCATCACAGACCTGGACGGGAATGCCACCATTAAGCTCTGGTTTGCCCCCGAACCCAGTCATCATTTGAAAATCATCACCACCAGTCAGGTCACCACCCATCTTGACAATCCCTTTATTTATTTGCTGGAACCCTGGGTCTTGCAACTCCCCATGGACTATCCCAGCGCCCTTGCTGCTCAACTGCAACCCTATTGGCTCAACCCTCCCGGCAGCCCTGCGATCGACCCTGCCGTAGTGCAATTGGCACAGGAAGTTCTTCTCGCCAGTGATGGCGCTGTGATTGAGTTCTTAACCTTACTCAACCAGCGGATTTATCAAGAATGCCACTATCAGATCCGCGAAACGGGTCATGCCTATCCTCCCGGCATCACTTGGCGCGAGAAAAAAGGATCCTGTCGAGACTTCACCCTTCTCTTCATTGCCACCTGTCGGGCGATCGGGTTGGCAGCTCGCTTTGTCAGTGGGTATCAAGAAGGGGATGTGGATACTGAGGATCGATCGCTCCATGCCTGGGCAGAAGTCTATTTACCAGGAGCAGGGTGGCGCGGGTATGATCCAACCCATGGTCTGTTGGTCAGCGATCGGCATATTGCCCTAGCCGCCAGCCCTGACCCACGATCGACCCTGCCAATTGAAGGTCAGGTTAAAAACTTTGGGAATACCGCCATCCACCAAGTACAGACCACACTCACCCACGACCTACAACTGACGATCCAGACTTAATCCCAAATCCACAGACCAAATCCACGGGTCATTGATACCGATCGTAACGCAGTCAGCCGCAATTCATCAGGATTTGACAATCCAAAATCGCAAATCTAAACTCCAAAATTAGGATGAGCTATTTGCCAGTGATATCGCCACTACAGTTGTCAAAACTCTTGTAATGTTCCCAGTTGATCGCCGGCATTCGATCGAAAGCTTCCTGTAATCGCTGTTCCCAGAGCTTGCGAATTTGCAAGAGGTAAGAAGAACCCCGATCGAGCTTTAGTTCATAGCGCAGTTTGTAGGAGTCGGTTTCATACATGATCAAATTGATCGGCGGTCCTACGGAAATATTGGATTTCATCGTCGAGTCGATCGACAGAAGCGCACATTTAGCCGCATCCTCAATGGAAGTCTCAAAATTGAGCACCCGATCGAGAATTGGTTTGCCATACTTAGCTTCCCCAATTTGCAGAAACGGCGTTTCTTTTGAAGCTTGAATACTATTGCCCTGGCTATAAATTAAATACAGTCCAGGTTCTTCCCCAGAAACCTGCCCACCCAACAGAAAGTTACAAGCCGTATCAATCCCATCTTTTTTGAGCCAAGCCTGATCCTGATCTTGGATCGATCGCATCTTGATACCAATGTAACGTGCCACTTCAAACAAGGTCGGTAAGGTATGCAGGCTGGCATCCTCTCGGGCTTGGAGATCTCGCCGCAGCAAGGTAATCACCGACTGGGTAATCGAAAGATTGCCTGAAGTACAGAGAAACAAAGCTCTCTCGCCCAGGAGTGAAAAGTCAAACAGTTTCTGATGCGTCGAAATATAATCCACGCCCGCATTCGTCCGGGAGTCGGCCGCCATGACCAAACCTGACTTTGTCAAAATCCCCAAACAGTACGTCATCTCAAATTTAGTAAGTCTCTAGAGTGAAATAGAGTTACCTCCCTTCCTTAAGAGTAGGGCATAAGAGGAGGGCATAGCATAGGCGATCGCATCCATCCTGGGTTCATTCGCGATCGCGAGTCCTGACCATCACGGGTTCGACCAGCCAATCTAGCCTAGTCAGGTCTTTCAGGGAGCAACCATTCGAAAATCCTAATCCTAGGGGCAACCCCACCCAACTGTTGCTTGACGACCAAATTTGGGTTTACTGAGATCACAGCCCTGCCCCCGAGGAAATCGTCTGGCTTGTGGTCAAAACGATCGCCCCTAGATTTTCCTGCCTGTGTTCCTGTCCACCTATATCTTCTTTTGCTCTGTAACCTTATGACTACATTAGCTGGAGTTGGAATCAGTCATCATCGCCACACCACTCGCGCTTCCCAGGAAGCCGTCCAACAAGCCTTAACCGCCGCCCAAATCACAGGCACCCCAGACTTTGTGTTTCTATTTGCCTCCTTGGGCTACGACCAAACTCAACTCCTCCAAGCAGTGAGAGCAGCAACGGGTCATTGTCCCCTAGCGGGCTGTTCTGGGCAAGGCATCATTGTTCAACAGGAAGCTGATGAGTCTGGCTTTTCCGTGGCAGTGCTGGCAATTCAATCCGACGAGCTAACTCTACAAAACCATTTTGTTACGGATCTTCAGCAAAACTCCTACCAAGCAGGCACCACCCTGGGCAGTAAAATCACCTGCGATATCCGCACCCACAACTGCGAAGATGCCGTAGCGCTCTTGCTCTTCCCCGATGGCTTCACCTTTAATTTCGATCGCTTCAAAAGCGGGTTAGAAACGGAATTAGATCTGCAACACCCTCTCCCCATCCTTGGGGGAGCCGCAGGCAGCGACACCGAAATGCGCCATACCTATCAGTACTATAACGATCAAGTCTTGCAGAATGGAGCCGTCGCAGTATTACTGTCTGGACAAGCTCAGATCGTCTGGGGGTTGCACCATGGCTGTTCACCCATTGGCACCGAGCGCAAAGTCACCAAAGCGATCGCCAACCGGATCTATGAATTGGATGGAAAACCCATTTTTCAAGTCCTGCAAGAGTATCTCACCCTTGAGGAAATCAAAACCTGGGATCGCACCATCGGCACCTTTTGTTTTGGACTGCGATCGCCCTTATTGCCAGAAGGCGAGCTAACTATTCGCTATCTGCCAGGTCGGAATGAAGCAGAAGGCTATGTGACACTCCAGTCCGAAGTCCCTGAGGGAACCAGCATTTGGGTCATGCGGCGGGCTGCTGAGAAGCTGTCTGAGGGCATTGATCAAGTTGCCACGGAAATTCAGAACCAAATCGGTCGCGATCGCCAACCCAAACTCATCTTCCAGTTTGACTGCTATGGACGCGGCAGCACCATTCTCACCCAGCAACAAAAACTAGACTTGGTGGAGCAACTGCAATCTAATTTTGACCGCCAGCTACCTTGGATTGGCTTCTACACCCACGGAGAGCTAGCCCCCATCAATAGCGAAAATGCCCTTCATAACTACACCGTAGTTTTGACAGCGATCTATTAAAGATCAAGATGAAGTCACGCTAATCTTAATTTTCGCTATGGAATTCCTTACTGATGAGCCTCCCTCACCCACGTTAGATTCTGGGATTACTCCACACCTAGCCACCAACCATACCGCCAATCCGGAAGCTGATATCACCCCTCAGCCGACCTTAGAACAACAACTTAAGCTTGAAAATGAACAACTCAAGCTCGAAAATCAACAACTGGCGGAACAAGTCAAACAACTCGTCTGGACGGAGCGGCAACTCAACCAATCTCAAGATCAAATGGCGCAGCAGATCACGCGATCGCGCCAACTCATGGAATTGAGCAAACGGCATAACCAAACCTTCTCGATTCAGGAAATTCTGGCAGATAGCCTCGAATTTATCCTCCATACCTTGATATTTGAGCGGTGCATCATCTTCACCTTGAATTCCCCTACTCACCTGACAGCAACAGCTTGGGATGGCTATTATGAACCCGAAGCAGTTGAAACCCTGCGATCGCTCACGCTGTCCTTGAGTCAACCCATCTTGGCACAACTCTTGGATCAAACCGTCGGATTCTATTGTTCCACACCTTTGGACAACTCAGAAACTGCTCTAGATCATGACCTGAACCTGGATCTAGGCATGAGGCTAGGGATGGATGAATACTTCCTCTTTCCCCTCGGTGGCAAGCCCCACCAACCTCGTTACCTGCTTGCCGTGGGCAACCGTCAGGCACAGGCCAAGTACATGAGCCGAGTCAGTTCCAAAAGTGAAATGTTGGTCACCCTAACCCAGGTGGTCAGCCAAGCTACCGGAGCTATCAATCAAGCCGATCTGTACCAACAAGCCCACCAACGGGCAGAAGAACTGCAAGCCACCTTACAAGAGTTACAGAACACCCAAACACAACTGATTCAGGGCGAGAAAATGTCCTCCCTGGGGCAATTGGTCGCTGGGGTCGCCCATGAAATTAATAATCCCGTCAGCTTCATCTATGGCAACCTCAACCATGCCGATGTATATGTGCGGGATTTACTGCGGCTGCTCCATCTCTACCAAGTCCACTACCCCATGCCCATCACTGCCATTCAAGCTGAAGCCGAAGCGATCGATCTGGACTTTCTCGTGGAAGACTTGCCAAAGCTAATGAAGTCGATGCAAGTGGGAGCCGAG
>JAYKGX010000455.1:0-3646 GCA_035285565.1 Synechococcales cyanobacterium | reverse complement strand
CTGTCCCACGCAACCAGAGACAATGCCAAACTAATCAATGCAAAATCGAGCTAGGATTTAGGACTGGGACTAGTACTGGGACTGGGGCTAGGACTCGGGGCTGGACTTTTGACAGTCTCTGGTTTGGGGTTGCAAGCATATTCCAGAACCTCATACCCGCTGCTACCAGGACGCGGTTGCATCAGCGTGCCATTCTCACCATAGTCAAACCGTTGCAGCAACTTCCGTTCCTTGCCAAAAGCATTGACCCGTCGGAGACGTTGGGTTTTGCTCGTGCAGTCTGCTGACCAACGAATCACCACCCCATGTAAAGGTTCATTGACAGGATTTTCCAAAAATGCATTATTAGGTTCTGGAAACTCACGATATTCCCAGTAGGTCACAGTATTACCCTTGCGTTGGATCGACTCCGTATCAATAAAAAAACCATCTTTTACAGAATTTTCTGTAATCTTTTTCCATTCTGCTGCAGGAGCGGGAGCAGACCACAGACCGAGAGCGGAAATGCTCAACAAAACGACGATCGCCCTAGGCATCAATTGGGTAAGCATGAATGTTAAAGACCGTTGGCAACATAAATTCGATTGGCAAAATAAATTCGATCGAGCGCTCATAAACCATTTCTCAAGGAGGGAATCTATCAAACAAATTCAGTCTTAAACAGAAAAAGAGTGTTGCACAGGAAGATTACTTTTTCTCGCGGTTGAGGTAGCTTTCTGTATTTTCGATCGCTTTCATGGCATACAGATCCTGAGGTCGCTCATCCAAAGCCCGCCGGAAAAACAAGATCGCCATGCGATAGTCGCGCTTGTCCGACGCTTCATACCCCGCTTTCATATAGCGATCGTAGGGAGTATTGCGCCCCACCCCTACTTTGACCACTTTGTCATTAGATGCTGCGGGTGCTGGTTGGGAACCGGTTTGAGGAGTGGTGGGGGCGGTTGTTTTGGCGGGTTCTTTGCCGGGGCTACTCCCTGACGGTTGCTGATTGCTAGCTTGACTCATCTGCCCTGGTCGTTGGTAGACAGACCACACCTTTTGGGTGTATGTAGCAGTCCCCGGATCATTGTAGCGATCGCCCTGACCCGTCAGCCACCAAGCTGCCACTCGCCGTACCAGCAATGCTTCATCTTCCCCCGCCACTTTTTCTTCTTGGCTGACCTGATCTTTCACCACACAGCGGACGATGCCCCCAGCTGTTGCAGCATTAGCAGCAAATTGTTGTGGAGTCAGCTCACGACCGATACATTGTTTTGACCAGCGTGGAATCTGCTCGCCCTTAACTCGCCAATCACTGTATAGGTCTGCAGCCTTAGGTGTTTGTACAGCCGTTTGACGTAAAGCCTCCACTAATCGCCCGAGCTGAGCATTACTCATGGCCGCATGGGCAGGCTGTTTGTCGGTCAATTCCAATTCGTAAACAAATCCTAAAGTCAAAGAAATTATCAATCCTAGCAGGCGCGATCGCATAGTATCATCCAAAAACACGAGTTTCTATCAATTTATACCGAGATACTCTCCATTGAAGCGCAGAATCTCTCAGATTGAACCATCAGAATTCTATCAGGATGTTTTCTCTCTGGATACGATTGCAAAACGGGGAGCGACTCACCCCCCGTTGACGAAATTAGATGGATAAAAGTTCTCGAACTAACCCGTCGCAGCTCTCAAACTTAACAGGCAGATCGGTGGTGATCTCGCAACCCGATCCTATCTAATGAAAATTTGCGTAAAATACACTTCACCCCGCGCATTTCGCGCGACCCCCAATCCTGTGCTGGTGAAGTTACCTTCCATGTTACGCCGATGCCCTGTGCTCTTGATCCAGCCCTGGACAGCCTGGGTCACTGGATCAGCATAGCCCATATTATAGGCAACATTTTCCGCCGCTGAACTGTAGCTTAATCCAGCTTGATGGATCCGCTGTAAGCGTTGTTCAAATCCTTGGTGACTAAAGGGCACCTGCTTATTGGCCATCGCTTGGCTGTGTAAACGAGACTGCTGGGCAATGCGCTCATCCCACTTCAGCGGGGGGAGTTTTTTACTGGCGCGGTAGGCATTCACCTGTTGAAAAGCAGTCTGTTCCAAACTGGTGGTGGCAGTTGCCTGGGTTAGACGCGGGGTTGGGGCGGGTGCTGTGCGGGTTTGAGCGATCCGGGTGTGGGCGATCGCGGGGTTGGGTAAGAGGGTTGAACTGACGGTTTGCAGAGCTACGGGCGCGATCGCAGCGAGGATTGCGGCCAGGAATGTTGTCGATTGCACGGGCAATTTCATGGATTATCTCCTGAGTGTCTCAACTGAGCGTAACAATAAAGACTCGAAAAGAACTCGAACCGAGTAGATGCGCCAGTCCTAGTGGACGCACTCGAATCTCTAAATGTTCCTTCAGGAAAATAATCGTAGGTTCCGTAGAATTCCCCAACAGTTTGCTGAATGGCAGAAGTACCAGGGACAATCAAGCCATATCTCGGATCAAGGGAAGACGATCTTCGATATAACGACGGGTTGCCCATTCTTCTTCCTGACTGAGGGGCTGGCGGCTGCGCAGTTGTTGCGTGAGCCAATGAACTAATGTGGCGTCATCTAACCGCAGCAATAGGCTGGTTTGCGTGTCTTCTACCAAATTCCAAAGCTGTCGAATCAAGTTTGGCGTAATCATGGGGGTCACGAGGGGAGGAACGGGAGCGTCCATAGCGTTCATTACGTAAGTACCGTCTGAGACCTACATCCATAGCTAGAACGGAAGTAACCCAAAATTTTGTCAACAATCCATGCTATTAAGTACCATGGTGAACTGAACCGCTGGGATCTCCTAAACCATGTTCATAACTTCACCATTGGTATTCCAAAGTTAATACTTTTTTTAGATTTGAGCTTAGACTATCCGATTTCTCTCTACAAGTCAAACGAACGATACAGAGTTTAATCTTGCTTCATCGAAGCTTACGTGGCGATCGAAGAAAGTTTATAGGATCCTCCAGCACGGCAGATTCTAGAGAGTCTCAGATCCCTTCTAGGCGGAACAGACTTTTCCTATTCCAGGAGCCATCACCCCCCCTAACCCCCGGATCACAATCCACTAGGCCCTTTCTGGACTGTCCATTCGCCGTATTGCAGGACACAGTATTGAATTCTCTCGATTTATAGGATGGACATTTTTTTTGCGGCGATCGCCCCGATTCTTGAAAATTTGTGTTACATTACGAAATGTAAATAAACGTATACTTTTATTGCAAGCCTACACTTGTGATGTGCCAGTTCAAGCTGGTGATGTGGTTCGCTTGCGAAGAAGCATCGTGCAAAGTACTTTCAGGTCTTGCTGTATTGCCCAAGTTTGGATCGGTTGTGTCGTTGGATAGGTATGACAGCTTGACGTGAAAGTTTAACGTGAAAGTTTGACGTGAAAGTATTCAGAACTCGCTCAGGAGATTGTTATGCCCTTTACCCTTGATGTTGCTAGAGGCATTTTCCCCGGTACATTATCGGCAGATGCCGTGCCTGCTATTATCGCGCGCTTCAGCCAACTCAGTGCAGAAGATCAACTGGCTTTGATCTGGTTTGCTTATTTGGAAATGGGGAAAACCATTACGATCGCCGCTCCGGGGGCAGCTAGTATGCAGTTTGCCGAATCGACCCTGGCGCAGGT
>JAYKGX010000454.1:0-8832 GCA_035285565.1 Synechococcales cyanobacterium | reverse complement strand
AGGACTGCTGGGCTTGTTGCTCCTTGCCATTATGCTGTCCTCTTTGCTGCGCACCTGCCAAGCGACCTTGAAATCCAGCCCGCCTACGCCCCCGCCTGCTCCCCCACCTCCCGTGCCTGCCGCTCCTGCATCACCTCAGTCTAGCCCGCGCCCCAAACCTACCCCTACGCCGCTCGAAGTGCCGATCGCCCCTCATGGGAGTGGTGAACTAATTTTGGAAGATGCCCGCCGCCAGATCCGCCCCATCCGCGCCTCAGAGGTGGTGAATGCCATTGAACGCGCCCGTCAAATTCCCCCCGGTGACCCCCAATACCGGGAAGCCCAACGCCAGATCGATCAATGGAGTCAAGATATCTACCTAATCGCCAGACAACGGGCAAATAATGGCGATTTCAAGGGAGCGATCGCGGCGGCTCAATTGGTTCCCGACGATCGTAAAGCGCTCTACCAAGAAGCTCAAAAAGCGATCGCCCAATGGAAGAAGCGATTACCATAGAACCACCCCCCAATTTTTGCTCTCAAGGATTTTTGCCCTATGCCTGCGATCGGACGATATGGTATGCGCGATCGTTTTTTTGCCCGATATTCGGTTTTTCGCCCAATCTGTGGTAGAGACGTTCCGGCGGAACGTCTCTACCGATCCCAAAATCTAAAATCCAAAATCCCATGACCGCTTTTGAAAAAACCAATTTCCTTTGGCAAACCCGACAAAATGGACAACGCTTGGGTGAATGGCTGGAAGTCCTTTTATCGGGGGATGGTAGCCAAGCCCCACCTTCTACCACGACGGCTAATTCTAATTGGCCCCTTCTGTCTCCTCGGGTGGTGGAAGTGTTTTTTTGGCTCGTGGTTATTGCTTTGGTTGGCTTTTTAATCTGGCTCCTCTTTCCTAAATTGCGTCATTGGGTCACTCGCTTTACCCCAGCGTTTGTTGCACCGACTGGAGAACCCCTGCCTCAGCAGTATTCACGATCGCAATGGGTTCAGATGGCTCAGGTAGAACGGCAAAAAGGAAATTATGCCGCTGCGGTGACAGCTCTTTATATGGCAATGCTGGAGGTTCTCAACGATCGCCAACTGATCGCCCAAGATCGGAGCCGCACAGATGGGGAATATTTACAGGCAGTTAAACAACTCTCGCGATCGCAACCCTATCAAACCCTGATCCAAACCCATGAGCGCGTCACGTTTGCCCAAATACCGGTGGATCAAGCCACTTATCAAGAATGTGAGCAGGCTTATCAAGTGATTGATCCAGATTCTGAATCTGGAAATACCAGGGATTCCACATCGAAATGACGGCTTGATGACCCTATTTTTCTCACTTTGAATGCATCGTTAGATAGGCAAACACCCATGACAGTCAAAATTTCTAACCGCCAAGGATGGATCGCCGGGATCGCGATCGCCGTCATTTTGTTACTCACCTTGATCTCAGCTCCCAGCAACCGCACAACAGATGGTTCTACCTACAGTCGCTCGCCGGAAGGCTATGGCGCTTGGTATGCCTATATGCAAGACCAGAAGAGGCCGATCACCCGTTGGCAAAAATCACCTCAGGATTTCGTGGCACAAACCAAAACGGGACAAACCTTGATCCGCAGCCATGGGGAATGGGTCAGTATCATGGATTCTCAAGTGGAGCAATTTTATGATTGGGTGGAACGGGGAAATCGCTTGATCCTGTTAGGTTGGCGGGGGGCGGCAAGCAAAGCGAATTTTACAAGTCGGCAACCCAGTAATTTTGGGCTGGTGAAGGTGGAAACAACCCGCAGACAGCGCCTGGATGAACAACCAGAATTTACCAAAGTTCTGAGCGATCGCCATGGCAGCATTGTGTGGAAAGAAACGATCGGCAAAGGAGACATTATCTATGTCACTACCCCTTTCCTAGCCGCGAATGCTTACCAAGATGAACCGGGAAATTTTGCCTTTCTGGCGGATCTGGCGGGTCAGAAGCGCGATCGCATTTGGGTGGATGAATATCTGCATGGCTACCGCGATCCAGAAACCCAAACATCAGAAGCCAAGGGGGATTTGGTGGGCTACTTGCTCAATACGCCGTTGCTAGTGGGGGGCATTCAGGTGGCGGTGCTGATGTTGGTGCTGATCTATGGTCAAAATCGGCGGTTTGGAGCAGCCAAATCAGTTGAACCCCCAAAAATTGACAATAGTGAAGCCTATATTCAAGCCTTGGCAGGGGTTTTGCAGAAAGCGGGGAGCACAGAATTTATTACGGATGTGGTGGGCAAGGCGGAGCAGACGGAATTACAGCGAGAGTTGGGGTTAGGAGGGATGGGTGTGTCCCATGAGGATTTGCTCAAGGCTTGGGAAGAGCAACTGGGTGAATCTTCTACCCCTTTGCAGGAGGTAATCCGCCCCCAAGCGCGAGGTCGTCGTCTCAGTGAAGGCGAGTTGACAGACTGGTTGCGCAAATTAGAATGGCTAAAAAAAATAGTCAAGCGCGATCGCTAAAAAAAGGCCCCAGCCCATCGGTTTCATCCAGTCACCCTACCCTAAGGGCGATCGCAACTAGCGACTGACTGGAGTAGAACGGGAAAAATCGTCAACCGCGCAGTCAGACTAGGCGACTCCTAGGGAATAGGAACAGTATTGCAATCGATCGGCTGGGTTCCGATTCAGAATTACCACTCGGGCGATAACCACCCTCGTTTGATCATGAGCCTATCATTCGGAATGGATGACTTTAAGACACAAGGTTCAATTTCATCAAAGCTTTATCCACAAAACCTGCACAACTTTCTGCATTAAAAAATGGGAACTAGCAATCCTTCATTATCCTGTGAGAATTTCAGTTAGGTTCCGGAAACCAGGTTGTCAATCATCCGTGTTTATACGGACTTTACTTAAGCCTTAAACTGCCACTAAAAAATTACAGATTAAGGTGGGTTGAATTGTGGAAAACTGAAGGGTCATAATTAGTTTTGACAAATAGTTCTCACACAGTCTATGGGTGAATTTCTGACAGGAAATGATGGCTAGCGATCGAAAATCTCTCGCAAGGTTCCCAGAACATCTCTCTAACGGCTCATCTCTAGCATCCGCTGAATCGGTTGAAGGGCAGCCATTTGGGTTGCTTCTGGCAATGTAATCTCAGGTGATTTATTTTTCATTGTCAGATAAAGTTTCTCCAGCGTATTTAATCGCATGTGGGGGCATTCATTACAAGCACAATTTTGCATTGGGGGTGCTGGAATAAATCGTTTGTCAGGAGCTTTTTTTTGCATTTGGTGAATAATCCCTGCTTCTGTCACCACGATGAAGGTAGATTTTTCTCGCTGCTGGCAATAGTTTAGTAAGGCTGTTGTTGAACCAATATAGTCCGCATGACGTAGAACCATTGGTTCACATTCCGGATGGGCAATAATTTCGGCATCGGGATATTGCAGTTTCAGTTGGATCAGCTTCTTTTCCGAGAAAATTTCATGCACCATGCAACTGCCATGCCACAGCACCATCTCCCGTCCCGTCTGCTCCATAACATAGCGTCCCAAATTGCGATCGGGGGCAAAAATAATCGGTTGATCGGCGGGAATCTGTTGGACAATCTTGACAGCATTGGCACTAGTACAAATGATGTCACTCAAAGCCTTAATCTCAGCGGTACAATTTATGTAGGAAATTACCAAATGGTTGGGGTGTTGTCGTTTAAATTCCGCAAAGGCTTGGGGGGGGCAACTGTCTGCCAGAGAGCAACCTGCATCGAGATCGGGTAGAAGAACCTGCTTGGTAGGATTGAGAATTTTCGCAGTCTCTGCCATAAAGTGAACCCCAGCAAAGACAATCACATCGGCATCAGTTTGTGCCGCCTGTTGGGACAACCCTAGAGAATCCCCCAGATAGTCTGCCACGTCTTGGATATCTGGATCTTGGTAGTAGTGCGCCAGGATGATGGCATTCAGGTCTCGTTTCAACTCCGCGATCGCTGCGAAGAGATCGGTGGGCAAGGGATCCTGTGGCTGAGGGGCTGTAGTAGAGGCAAGTGCAGCAGGGGAAAGCGTTGTAAACACGGTTGACAGGCTCCTAGGGTTGGTAATACAATAATTATAGTTTAAATCACCAAAAACTGGTAGCGTATTTTAATCAAATCTACCAAGAGGGTTGAATTACCCACAAGGCTCAGATTTGCCCATCAGATTTGCCAACTAGGGCAGACGCTTGGCGATTTTCTCCTACAACCGGGTAGGCTATATTTGCTAAGCTAAGTTGGTGAAAGAGTCCCTACATGGTTGAAAGATTCGGTGCATTCTTGATTGAGCGGTCAAAACTATGATCTGAGGAAAAGTCATTCTATCGTGATACCCATGACAAGCCTGATGAGTCGTACAAACATTTTCCTAGGCGGCACCTGTGGCACGAGCACTTGGCGTAAAGAAGTTGCCATTCCTGCCTTGGAAGCTGCTGGACTGTCTTTTTATAACCCACAACTGGATTGGGGCACCTGGACAGAAGCCCATGAGACCGCAGAATTGGCAGCGAAAGAATCGGCAGAAGTGATGCTGTTTATCGTCACCGATCAGACTCGTGGGGTTGCCAGTTTGGTAGAGGCCGCCTATTTGATTGGGAGTGGTCGATCGATCGCCCTAGCGCTGATGTTCATTCCAGAAGGCGCGATCGTGGATGGTGAAGTCATTACAGAACTGGAGCGACGGGATTTGAATCGGGGACGGTTATTTGTTCGTACCCTAGCGCAGCAGGCAGAGATTCCCGTGTTTGATTCCGCTGAGGCTGCAACCCACTATGCCATCAAACTATTGAAGCATAAAGCATGAAAAATTCATTCGATTTTTAACCCAATACGAAGTTCTGGCGTTCTAACGTTGTTTTCGCATCGAGTGCAATGTAGACTGCAGATAGCCTTTGCCTCATCACCGATCTTCTTGCGACGATCGGCTTGCAGGGGGCATTTTATGGGGCATCCTCTCCAGTCTGGCTTGGATTACACGAGATTGACGGAACACAGCAAAAGTTATATTTACCTTTGTTATAGGGAAATCAAGTCCCCTAACCTAGATTGCTACAACTGTTTTTAGGGCATATTGAGCTGGCTTCCTCATGTGTTCCCGGTCTTATGATGATGATGCGTCAACAAATTTCAATATCACCCTTACCTCAGAGTCTCAATTCACAAGAAACCTGGGGGTTTGGATTGAGCGGTTTACTGCTCTGGTTAGGGGTCGCCCCTGCAATGCATGCCGCACTGGGCCCGCAGGCAATCTGGGTGTGGTTACCTGGAACCGTTATTGGCATGCTGCTCAACCTGCAAGTTAAGCGGTTAGGGAGCTATTTCCCAGAGGTTGCGGGTGGCACCCCCAACTATACAACTCGCTTGCTCCACCGATTCCCAACCTTGGCGCGCTATGGGGCAATCGGCTACCTGATCGGCTGGGTCTCGGTTCCACCCATGAATGCGATTATTCTGGCCGATTTAATCAAGGCAAATCTGACACCACTGGGCATTGTCTGTCCAGAGACTTTACTCAGAATTGGGTTTACCGTTCTACCCTTCATCGTCGCCTTTAGTGGCACTCGCACGCTCGGAATTTTGCACGCTTTCTTTGTATTTCCAGCGATCGGATTTCTGCTCACCTTTTGTCTCCAAGGGCTAGGTTGGTTGAGCTTTGGCCCCACCAGCCCCGGTCTACTGCCCGATGGGAGTACAGGAATTACCTGGATTGACTGGATGAAATGGTTCTTTATCGCTGTCTATGCGGTTTATGGTTGCGATACGGCCTCTTCATTTGTGGCTGATAGTCGTCAACCCAGCGCTACCCTCCGGTGCTTGCAGGTGACCGCCGGATTAATGCCGATCGTCTATCTCGGTGGATCATGGGTTTTAATGCGGTTAGCCACAGACCCCGAATTAGGAGATAGCGTCTATCTCAATCTAGTGGCAACAACCCTACCCTTCTGGGGTAAGTTCGCCCCCGCCCTTGTCACCTTTCTGATTACGTCAGGGTGTCTCCTCACTTCTACAACCGCTGTTTCTAACTGTCCCCGGATTTTGTATCAGTTAGCCCAAGATGGCTACTTACCGCCTGTATTTGCCGTGCTATCTCGCCGGGGAGTGCTCGTACCCAGCTTGTTTTTTACCCTTGGGCTGAGTCTCATTTGCCTGGGGTGGGGAGATGTGGCCAGGGTGGTGATGGTGACAGGCACTGGCTACCTGACTGCGATGATGGCGATTCACTTCGGAGAGTGGGTCAGTCGGCGGCAACCAGAAACTCAATGGCCCTGGTGGTCGTTGGGTTTCTTTGGTATTGAAGCGGCTGTGTTGGTCGTGGGTGGGTTGGCATGGGGCTGGCAAGACTTAGCCATTGGATTGCTCTTGCCTATATTGGTGAGCATGGCATGTACTCAACTTCCGCGTTTGAACATCTCCCTGTTCCATGCTGAGGGATGGATGCAACAGTATTGTCAGAAACCTCATGCCCACAAAACAGATTGGTTGGCATTTCAGGTAACGATCTTAATTGGCTTAGTGTGCAGCGCAGTGAGTATTGGCTGGTGGGTGAAGGCGAGTTTAGATCATGTGGATGTGGGGTCACACATGGCGCTGTTTAGCATTTTGTTAGTGACGGTTACCTTTGTGGGAGTGGCGATCGCCTGTTGGACCAGTCTGCCCCAAATTGCTGCTATTACTGAAGCTAGAGAAGAAGTCGAACGCGCACTGTTGGATTTGCAAAAGACCCAAACACAGCTTGTTCAAGCAGAAAAAATGTCAAGTTTAGGGCAATTAGTGGCAGGGGTTGCCCATGAAATTAATAACCCAGTTAATTTTATCCATGGCAATGTGGCTCATTTGCGCGAGTACATGCACAATTTGATGGATCTGGTTGAACTCTATCAGCAGCGCTACCCTAACACGGTTCCTCAGATTCAAGCTTTGATGGATGGGATCGATTTAGAATTTTTGCAGGCAGACCTGCCACGAACCCTGGATTCAATGCAGGTAGGCACTGATCGCATTCGGCAAATCGTGCTGTCATTACGCAGCTTCTCTCGCCTCGATGAAGCTGACTTTAAAGTGGCCGATGTTCACGAAGGGCTTGACAGCACGCTCCTGATTTTGAGACACCGCCTCAAAGCTAGCAACCAGGGTTCGGAGATCAAAGTCATTAAGGACTACAACCCCTTACCCCAAGTTGAGTGTTATCCTGGACAACTGAACCAGGTGTTTATGAATATCTTGGCAAATGCAATCGATGCAATAGAGGAAAAAGCCAGCGGGAAACACCGCGCACAGCACAAAACTGAGCCAGGGCAGATTACTATTTTCACAACACTCGTAGACACTAAGTGGATAGAAATTGCGATCGCTGACAACGGGATAGGGATTGCAGAAGAGATTCAGCCCCGGATCTTTGATCCCTTCTTTACCACTAAGCCCGTCGGCAAAGGAACCGGAATGGGAATGTCTATCAGTTATCAAATCATCACGGAAAACCATAGTGGACAGATCAAATGTATTTCTGCGATCGGTCAAGGAACCGAGTTCGTGATTCAGATCCCAATTCGGCAACAAGGTGATCAAGCTGCCTAACTCTGGCTTAAAACGTATAGGTCATCCGGATCGCCCACTGCCAAATGGAAGCCCCCTTTTTATTATCAGGATTGGTAATATACATGAGCGACGGACTGAAATTGATGGAATCATTCAACAACAGTCCAAAATAGGCTTCCACATTAGTCTGGGTACGATTCCCCAAATCTGGACTCATGAAGGGCTGCCCCAACGCTAACCCAGCTTTAGACCCAGGGATAATAAAATTCTGAAAAATTCCACCCACGGCCCAAGACTTCGGACTCAACTCCAAGTCCTGACTCAGTACTGCATTAAAACCATTGTAACTACCAAAGCCTAACCGCCCAAACACAGCCGCATAACGGGTGATCGCCCATTCCCCATTCACACCAACGGCATTGATCGAAGTCCCATTAATCCGGGCATTAGTATATTGCAAGCGCAGGGTAATCGGTAACTTAAATTGATATTCCGCTTCCAACGAAGCCTGATAGCGATCGCCAAACAAACCATTTTGAGCCGATCCCGCATCCGCCGCCGCCAGCAACCCCCGCACCGCCAAATTCTCCTGTAGTCGCCAATCGACCGCAAATCCTGCGCCACCAATGCGATCGATTTCATTCTGCACAATGAGAGGATTGTTGCCAAAAAGGCTACTGGCAAAATTTTGCCCCGAAGTATTGGCAAGGCGATTGCGATCGATAAAGTCGCTGGGAGGAAGAGCGGTACCCACTGCCACCGTGACCTGATCCAGAGGATTGAAGGTGTAGTACAAGCGTCTTACACGAATCTGGGAGGGAACACCCACCATTTCCAACCCACCCCCATCCGCCAGCAACCCCAGCGTACTGAGTCGATTTCCCTTGCGTTCTTGATTGATCGCGATCGCATCCAGTCCATCATTGCCAGCTTCTAACTGCGCCACCAGCATATCCTGCCCAGAAAAACTGGTATTGAGATTCAGGCGCGTGCGAGAAATAACCGTTGCCTTGGCGTCAGTTCCATTGGTCAGAACTAAGTCCGCACGTCCCGACAGTTTGGTCGTGGTAGAAAACTGTTGTTGCTCTAAATCCATTAAGCGACCGTCCAGATTCTGGACCCGCTTTTTCAATACATCCAGGGCATCTTGATAGATAGCTTGTAACTGCCGAACCGTTCGGATATCATCTTCGCGATCGTTAAACCGTTGCAGATTTTCCAACACGATCGCCAAAATGCTGGCAAACTCATATCGACTCAAGGCACGATTGCCTCGAAAGGTTTCGTCTGGATAACCAGAGAGCAAG
>JAYKGX010000453.1:0-7373 GCA_035285565.1 Synechococcales cyanobacterium | reverse complement strand
CAGCTTGTAGGGTTCATTAATCGCCTTAATCCGGGTTTCTGCTTCCTCACGAGACACTTCTTCTCGGATGACAGGCAATTTCTGGTTGATGATTTTGATCATCTCCTTTTTGATCGCCTTCAAATCCTTTTCAGTAAAGGCATCCGGGCTATCAAAGTCGTAGTAAAATCCATTTTCAATCCAAGGTCCGATCGTCACCTGAGCTTTAGGGAAGAGCTTTTGCACCGCCATGGCCATCACGTGGGATGTCGTGTGGCGAATTTTTTTCAACTCTTCTGATTCACTGGTTTTGGGCAAGCGAATCGGTTCGATCGCCGCTTTTTCTTCCAAAACTGGAGCTTCTAATTTTTGGGATCCGGACTTTTCTTCTGACATCGTGATACTCCAATCGTTAACCATCACACTGATTAGTCGTCACTCAACACCAACCGAAGGGATGAAGGGGGTCGTCACCGGGACCCCTCACTAGTTCGCGTGGTGGCGATCGTCCTCAAACCGGATTGAGCACCGCTGAACTGCGCGCCTAAGGGGATCTGGCTTGAGAGGCTGTGGAATTGGAGTTCCCTACAAAACATGAGATTCGGTATCGCATCAACTTCCGACAGTTGTCTAGTGTAGCGCATCCCCAGCCGAGACAGCCGTTTTACAGGTTGTTTTCCAGAAGGCTCCATTTGTGCCCACCTCCCCACCTCCGACATCCGTTCTGCTCGAACGGTATAGTTTTAAAGGCAACGTTGACGATGCGATCGACAGGATGCAAAGCAAAGAACCTATGACAGCGCTGGAGACCCTAGAAGCCTCTCTATCTACCACCGCTCAGAAACCTGGGAAGATTGCCTATTTCGATTGTCCTACGGGGATTGCAGGCGATATGTGTCTGGGCGCATTAATCGATGCTGGGGTTCCCTTGGAGTATCTCATCCAGCATTTGAATCAATTAGGCATTGCAGGCGAGTTTCGTCTATCTAGCCAGCGGCGGCATCACAATGGACAGATTGCCACCCAAGCGATCGTGGAATATCAGGTGAACGGCCATTTCCACCCCGATCGCCCCACATCCCCCGATTATCCCCACACCCATGATCATCCCCACACCCATGATCATCCCCATCATGATGATCCCCCCGATCATCCCTATCGTGGTAGAGACGTTCCGCCGGTACGTCTCTACGATTTGGCATCCCCCGATCGCGCCATTCATCCATCCGATTTGGCATCCCACGACCACCCCCACGACCCCGACCCCGATCATCACCATTCCCATACCCGCACCCTACCAGAAATTGAACGAATGATTTTGGCGGCAAAACTGCCCGATCGCGTGACAAACTGGAGCCTTGCTATTTTTCGGCAACTAGCGATCGCAGAAGGTGCCGTACATGGGATTCCAGCAGAACAGGTGCATTTTCATGAAGTGGGGGCTGTAGATGCGATCGTGGATATTGTGGGCACTTGCCTCGGCTTGGATTGGTTAGGGATTGAAACAATCCATTGCTCTGCCTTACCAACCGGAGGTGGAACCATCTGGGCTGCCCATGGGCGGCTGCCTGTCCCGGTGCCTGCGGTGCTAAAACTGTGCGAATTACGTCAAGTTCCCTTGTTCTACACTGGCATCGATCGAGAATTGGTCACTCCCACAGGGGCCGCGATCGCGACTGCATTGGCGACTCATTTCGGACATCCCCCCCGCATGACGTTACAAAAAATTGGCTTAGGGGCAGGCAATTTGGCATTACCGCTTCCGAATATTCTGCGCCTTTGGATCGGCGAATCATCCCATCCGGCATCCCATCCGACATCCCATCCGGCATCCCATCCCGTTGTAGAGACGTTCCGCCGGAACGTCTCTACGATATCTTTTGCATCATCCCCGGTGATATCATCCGCATCATCCGCATCATCCCCGGCGATATCATCCGCATCATCCCCGGCGATATCATCCCCATCGGCGGCATCATCCCCGACACAAAATTGGGATCACCAAACGATCGCCATCCTGGAAACCCAAATCGATGACTTAAATCCACAGGCGATCGGGTATCTCTTCGATCGCTTGTTTGAAGGGGGAGCACTAGACGTATTTACCCAAGCGATCGGCATGAAAAAATCGCGACCGGGCATTCTGCTAACGGTGATTTGCTGGCCCGATCAGGTAACCCCTTGTGAACAGATAATCTTTCAGGAAACAACCACCCTAGGAATTCGCCAGAGCCTACAAGTGCGATCCGCTTTAATGCGGGAGTTTCAGCAGGTCCACACAGACTATGGTACAGTTCACCTCAAGATTGCCAAGCTGGGCGATCGCGTTGTCAATGTCCAACCCGAATATGAAGACTGTGCCGCCCTCGCCCGAACCCATCAAATTCCCTGGCGCGAAGTTCAGCAACAAGCCTTAGCCCTCTGGTATCAAACCCATTCAGTCCCTTAATGCAACTCTAGTGGTCTGCATCTGTAATTATGGATACAAACTAGGGAGTGCCTCCCCCCCTCTCCCCCTCTCCCCCTCCCAAAATTCATCCCTCCCAAAATTCATCCCTCAAAGCAAGATTGACTAATCACTCGTTACCGATCGCCGTCAGAGAATTCACCATGCCAGCCCCTTTCGATCCTCCTCCCGCTCCATCTCCCATCCAGAATTCCACGCACTTCCCAGAACCCAATGCTCCACGATCCCGATCTTGGCTGGGTTGGCTCAAACGCCATAGTCGTTTTCTCATCGGTGGTTTGGTGTTTGCCTTTCTGCTGAAGGCCCTGCTGGAAAATGGGCAGACGATGGCAACGGTACAGATCTCCGGCGCGGGCTGGGCTTGTTTAATCATCGCCCTCGGTTTTACCCTACTGGCTCATACGGTGGCAGGTCTGACTTGGGCAAGCGTTTTAGCAACGTTAGGGCATCCTATGGATCGGACTTGGACAACCGCAACCTACCTGAAAACTAATATTGCGAAATATCTGCCGGGAAATGTTTGGCATTTTTATGGACGCGTCACGGCAGCCCATCAAGCAGGGATCCCCTTGGCGATCGCGGCTCTGAGTGTCTTGATGGAACCTTTGTTATTAGCAACGGCTGCCTGCACGATCGCCCTGCTGGGACTCCCCCATCTGCTGCAATGGTCTCTACCCTGGGGATGGATCCTGTCGGCGATCGGCTGGATTGGTATCCTGGTGTTCCTGCATCCTCGCTGGTTCAATCCGTTATTGGGGTGGGTGAATCGGCTCAAGCAAAAAGTACGTCATTCCAAAACGACGTTGCAGCTCGATCACTATCCCGGCACAGCATTTCTCGGCGAAATAGGGTTCCTACTCCTGCGCGGCACGGGGTTCCTATTTGCCTGTCTTGCCATTAGCCCGTTTAGCTTAGATCAGCCCCTCGTGCTCTACAGCACCTTTAGTTTGGCTTGGCTCATTGGCTTCCTGGTGCCTATCCCCGGTGGCATCGGCGTGTTTGAACTGGTGGCACTGACATTGTTGGGTAATCTATTCCCCAGTAGTCAACTCTTGGCTATTTTAGGTCTCTATCGTTTGGTCAGTACCTTGGCGGAAGCGATCGGAGCCGGACTTGCCCTTTGGAGCGATCGCCTCTACCCCCCTATGCCCCCCAATTCTCATTTTTGAAATTGCACTAGGTTGGATTAGGTCGATCGACAACATCAGAATCCGACCAGCGATCGGGGAGTAGCTTGTGCAATTCCTCAGAAACCATCAATTCTTCTCCTGGTGAGTGAGGAACTTCTTCTTGTCCAACTAGCAATTCCAAAGGGGTATTTTCTTCCCGCTGAATATTGTGTTTAAGCTGAGAAAAAATGCGATAGGCATCTAAATTCAGCAACTCCGGAACCTCACCACTCATCAAAGGCTCATAAGAGGCACGATCGGCTATGGGCGATTTTCCTAGGACGGGATCTGACATCCGAATCAAGTTGTACTGGACATTCTCCGCATAGATAGTAAAAGTAACGTTGAAAATCTCCAGAAAATTAACAATCCAATGACATTCCTCTTCAGGAAATTTCTCGTAATAACGAATTAACTCCGCAATCCGAGCTTCCAGAAAGGTTCTTGAATTCCGTGAAACTAAAATCAGTTTCAGTAGGGCGATCACCAAGGTCAGTGGGTTACCTTGAGACAACAGCAAGCCAAACAGGGGAGAGGGTTCCTGATGATTCTCGCAGGTCAAATATTCAATCACCCGGTTGCAAGTTCGCAAAATTAAAGCATCATTGAGCACCTCATTGTGATGCTCTGCATATAAGTCTGCTAGTTTTTCTGCCAGCTTGGTTTGCAAGGTATGGGCAAAGTCCTTCACCTCTACAGAAAAGACAAGATATTTCTGCAGGCATTGTTTAAATTCCTGAAACGTAATATTCTTGGTTTGGTTGAGGAAAATATTGGCGAGGTTGGTATAGCTATAGGTGCCACGCTTAGCCACCACCAGCTTAATCAGCCGCAACACCTCATCCCCCAAAACGGTTGGGTTTTTAACGGGTTTTTCTACCTGCCGTCCCGATTGCGATCGCGCCACATACATGGCGAGGTCAAACTTAAACTGGTCTCGTAGTTGCTGGGCTAAGGCTCGGGCGGCTTCCCGCTGTTCCACTGGATTGTTCAGATTAATATATTGTGGAACCAGCAGATAGGAGGTATAACGCCTGACCCATTTGCCTTCTTCGGCTGGGCTTTCATCATACCGGGAGGCAAACAGCTTCAGATCGGCATAGTCTTGGCTGCGGCAAAAGCGTTCGATCCAGTTCCGCATTTGCTTAAGCGTAGGCGAAACCGTTTCCCTGGATTGGGTTGCCTCCTCAAAAGCGGTCACCAAATCCTGAATTGCCTTGTAGCGTCGAGTTGCATCCCAATTATTAATCAGGATGTAGCAGCAGCGCTTGATGGTATTGCGGAACTCTATTTCATTGTCGCTGAAGACAATTTCATAAACTGCATTGATTGCTGCAGAATTGACTGAATCCACATGGTACAGGAACAAGCGCTTAAACTCTAACAGCACTTCTTCCGGAGGCCATTTACGGACGATGTTGAGCAGGAACCGATAAATCGTTTGCTGAGCCAGTTGGATACTGCGTTCTGCTGACGTTCCTCTAGCAGACCAGCCTCCTTGATGATCAGTTGGTAGCACATCCCCTATCATTCGGTGACTCGAACTTATTGGCTTTCAGATTGAGTTAGCAGACGGGATTCCACCGAACTACACCAGGTGGTTAGTACATTAGCCAATCGATGGGTATTTTCCATAGCCGATAGATGCCAAGATACGTCTACCTATTCTAAGTGCAATTACAGGGTCTCGAAGATACCGGAATGTAAGACCACAGTCTGTAAGATTACGATGCACCTCTGTATTTAGAGAAGCAGTATCGCACTTATTTCCCATCTTCGCCAAGTACCAAGTCGGCTGCCCACAGTATAACGACGGTGTTGATTCCGTCAATCCTATGAAACTACGGAGGCGATCGCCCAGATTCCCGAAAACACGCCCTAGAAATTGTTACGATTGTTTACAAAAACGATTGTCTAAAAAGAGAATTGCGTGTCTAAAAAGAGAATAACGGTGCTCGTCAATCAGATGGGGGCAGAGGGACTTGAACCCTCACGATCTTGCGATCAACGGATTTTAAGTCCGTTGCGTCTACCATTCCGCCATGCCCCCACAAAAGGTGAGTATTTCCAAGATGACTTGGCAACTTCCATCACTCTATTCCACCACTAATTGCTAACGGAAGCAATGGTTTGTGAAAAATTATCTTCAATTCCCAGGTTAAGATAGGCTGAGTGAGTATTTATTCCGGTGAGCGCTGAGAAGTCCTATGGAAGTTGCACTGTTATATCTGGTTTTGGGTGGAACCTACTTGGTGGTCATGCCCCTGCTGGTCTACTTCTATCTGAAGGCGCGTTGGTACGTTGCCAGCTCCATTGAGCGGGTGTTCATGTATTTTCTCGTGTTCTTTTTCTTTCCAGGCATGTTAGTCTTTTCTCCCTTCTTGAACTTCCGCCCCCAGCGTCGCCCGATTGAGGCATAGATCAGGATGCGACGAATCGATGTACTGACGATCGCCCTAGTCGTCTTCTTTGCGGGCGGTGGACTGTATCTCCTGTTCCAAACCGTGGGGCTGGATTCTATTCAGGCAGGCATCTGGACTCAACTGCTGCTTGTCTTAGCTTTGATTGGCTGGGTAACGACCTATGTGTTGCGGGCTGCCACGCAAAAAATGACCTACAATCAGCAACTTCAAGACTATGCGGAGGCGGTCTTGCAGAAACGGCTGGAGGAGTTGACCCCGGAGGAACTGGCAAAGTTACAAGCAGATTTGGACAAGGATCCTCCTGCTTAAGGTTGGGTGCTGGAGAGAGGGATGGAAAAACGTCTTTACCGATCGCCCTTTCCCCTGTACCCTGATAGCTTGTACCTCTTGCACTGCCCAGCCCAATGACCTCCATTTCTCAGCGTTTCCAGGAACTCCGCGATCGTGCCCAATGTGCTTTGATCCCATTTATTACGGCTGGGGATCCAGATTTAGCGACAACGGCAGAGGCGTTACAAGTGCTCGATCGCTGTGGAGCTGATTTGATTGAGTTAGGTATTCCATATTCGGATCCGCTAGCTGATGGGCCGGTCATTCAAGCAGCAGCAACTCGGGCTTTAGAGAAAGGGACTAAGTTAGATCAAGTCTTGCAAATGGTGCAGGAGGTTGCACCCACTCTGAATGCGCCGATCGTGCTGTTTACCTACTACAATCCCATTTTGAATCGCGGCATCGATCGATTCTTGACAGAGATTGCAGCAGCAGGGGCGAAGGGGTTAGTGGTACCTGATCTACCCCTGGAAGAAGCAGATACCTTGATGAAACCAGCAGCAGCCCATGGTATTGAATTAATTTTGCTGGTTGCCCCCACCAGTTCCCCCGAGCGAATTGCTGCGATCGCCCGTCAATCCCAAGGCTTTATCTATCTTGTCAGCACCACTGGGGTCACGGGAATGCGGACCCAGGTTGGTGGCCGGGTGAAGGAATTGCTTCATGAGATGCGGATCATGACCGATAAACCGATTGGAGTTGGGTTTGGAATTTCTCAGCCAGAGCATGCCCAGCAAGTGATGGAATGGGGTGCGGATGCTGCGATCGTGGGAAGTGCATTTGTCAAACGTCTTGCAGAAGGAACCCCCAAGGAGGGATTGCAAGCGGTGGAGGAATTTTGTCGATCCTTAAAAGCCGCGATCGTTGCCGAAGGATAGTCGATCAAGGTTCATTGTCCTGATGGCGATCGGTTGGATGCCATTCATAACCGTGTCGATCGTTGCCCGATCGTGTGAATTTATGGATTGGGGGTTGGGTTGGTTTCCGGATCAGGGGGTGGCAGCC
>JAYKGX010000452.1:0-15060 GCA_035285565.1 Synechococcales cyanobacterium | reverse complement strand
ATCATTTGCATCATATCACCTTAAAAAATCAAATCAGGAACAGACCCGGAGGAGCGTGCATTCCTCACCTCCAACCACATAGGGAAACCCAATCACCCCACCTGACATAACTGTTCGATCGCATCCACCTCTGTCGGCAATGCCCGAGTCAACACCTCCAATCCCATTTCCGTAATCAAAATATCATCCTCAATCCGAATCCCCCGTACATCAGAGAATTGTCTCAAACGTTCCCAATTAACGCAATCTTTGTAGTTCTCTCGACGTTGTGCATCCTGTAAAATCGCGGGCACCTGATAAAAACCAGGCTCAATGGTCACCACCATGCCTGTCTGCAAAGGACGATCGAGCCTGAGATAGCCCAACCCAAAGCGATCGCTGCGCTGCCGACCCGCTGCATAGCCTGCCAAATCGCCTAAATCTTCCATATCATGCACGTCCAGACCCAGTAAGTGACCAATACCATGGGGAAAAAACAACGAATGGGCATCGCGATCGCACAAGTCTTGGGGATTGCCTTGGAGAATGCCTAAATCAACCAACCCTTCTGCTAAGGTTAAACAGGCGAGTAAATGAATATCGCGATACTCCACACCAGGTTTCAGAGCTGCGATCGCAACATCATGGGCTGCTAAAACGATTTGATAGAGGTCCCGCTGCGTAGATGAAAATTTCCCCTGGACTGCCCAAGTTCTTGTCACATCAGCCGCCCAGCCATTTTGAGTTTCAGCACCCACATCGGCTAACAGTAAATCCTGGGATTGCAAGGGGTGATGGTAATGCTCATTGTGTAACACTTCTCCATACACCGTCACGATACTGTTATAAGCCGTAGTCATATTGGCAGCAAGAATCACCTGTTCCATCGCCGATCGAACCTCGGCTTCTGTTTTTGCCCTGGGTGTAGCCTGCATTCCTGCTTGGTGGGCTTGGACGGTGACAGCGATCGCATGGCGCATTTCCGCAAGGGCTGCTGTATCATGGCAGAGGCGCAAACTAATCAAGGCTTGAGTTAGTTGGCAATCCAGCTCATCCGGTTGATTAGGAGAATTCACACTGCGATCGAGCACATAGCACTGTTCACTGCGCATTTCACTCACTAAACCGATAGTCGCAGCATTGTCCGTCCATTTCGAGGGTTGGAGAATTGGGCGATCGTCGGGTGATTCCCCAGGCATTAACTCAGAAAGTGGGTAAGCCGCATCAGCCCCAATCATAGTCGCAATTGTCTCTCGATTCGGTTGCGCACCATGCCAAAGGGCAGCACTGGGGGGTGGTTCATCCCAGAAGAGGGTTAAACGACCTTGATGCAGGTGAATGACCGCATTTTCTAGGGGCAAGCCTGCCAAGTAGAGAAAGTGGCTGCTGGCGCGGAAAGGATAGTGATTGGCGGGAAAATTACGAGCCGGACGATCGCCAGACCACAGCAATACCGGAGTCTCCAGCAGTTGTGCCAGTTTTATACGACGGGCTTGGAGCATCGGGATGTTAACGGTCTGGTGCATGACTGGATTCTCAGTACAGGACAAAAGCTTGAAAATCTGAGGGGGGAAGGTGTTTGATAGGAATCACTACACTCATACCAACCCTCTCCTAATGAATCAGGTTAGCCGAATTCGCGAAACATTGCCGCCCTATATAATAGGTTAGATAATATTCTTGCTGCTAGACAAAATCCTATGGTTGTACTGCCTTCTATCCTAAATACCTGTACGCCGCGTGATGAAATTCTGTCCGGGGAGCTTTCCCTCGATATGTTCGCAGCAAAGCTAAAGCTGGTGGTAGATGGCAATGTGAGACAGCCGAACTCCAGGAAACCATTCGTGCATCGGCAAGACAAGAGAAGATTCTTAGCCCCAGTACGGATATTTGCGATCAAATCACCCTCCGCGCCATCCCCCACACCCGCGACACCAAAAAACGCATCCCCGAAGAACAAGCCCTCGCCGACCTCTGGCTCGCCATGGACGAAATCAAAGCCAAAGTCCGCTACGTTCAGCCAGAATTAGAACTAGGCGAAGTCCAAGGCAGCTTGTTTTAAAGAAATTTCAGTTTAAGGAGAATTTAGCTTAGGGAGAACCCAACAATGGCGACCAAAACCACCAAACCCAAACGGAAAAATTTCTCCAGCTTCAACACAAAAGAAGCCTTCAAACAGCTCAACCTCGATGAACTGACACCTTGGAGCTTCACGGTCACCCCGATTCCCGTCAGCAAATTCTTCCAAGAACGCCTCGATCGCCTCCAACGCCACTTCGACCTCGATAGCTGCGAAGAATCCCAAAAACTCCTGATCGATGCTGTCTGTGATGAAGCTCTCGAAAATCTCGATCGACTCAAAATTTGGAAAGGAGCTAATCTCGAAACCGATACCACCTGCGGCGTTGCCGATTACCTCATCGCCGAACGCAAACGCTATTTAGAGCATCCGTTTCTCTGCATCATTGAAGCCAAACGCGATGACTTTGAACAAGGACTCGCGCAATGTCTTGTCGAAATGCAAGCCTGCCAATGGGAAACCCGCCAAGATCAACCTAACCTCGATCGCGACTTTAATATCTTTGGCATCGTCACAAACGGCAACACTTGGCAATTCTACAAACTTACACCCAAAGGCAAAGTCCATGAAACTCCCGCTTATTCGATCGGTGATCTCGAACTGCTGCTAGGACGACTTCACCACGTCTTCCAGCTCTGCGAACAAAACCTCAGCCCTAAACATTAATACCCATGCCATCCACCAAAATCAAGCCCAAACCCAGCAAAAAGCCATTCTCCAAATTCAAACTCAAAGATGCTTACCAAGCACTCAACATCAAACGCTTGCAACCTTGGTCGATCGAATTCACCCCGATCCAACCATCAGACGACTTCCAAAGGCAATATCAACGATCTCAAGTTTTCGATCTAAAACATTCCGAAGAAGGTAAAAAAATTATTATCGATTTAGTCTTCATCGAAGCACTACAGCCCTTTTCTCACTTAAAAATCTGGAAAGGCGAGGCCCTCGAAAGCGAAACGGCTCACGGTGCTGCCGACTACCTGATCACCGAAAACTTTGACTACGCCGAAGCCCCCATACTCTGTGTCGCCGAAGCCAAAAAAGACGACTTTGACCAAGGATTAGCCCAATGTCTCGTCGAAATGCAAGCCTGCCAATGGACAAACCAAAAAATCGGCAAATCGATCGATATCTTCGGCATCGTCACGAACGGTGAAGGCTGGAAATTCTACAAACTCACACCCAAGAACGAGGTTTACGAAACATCGCTTTATACGCTACGTGAACTCGCTGATATTCTCGGGACACTGCACGTCATTTTCACAGCCTGCGAACACAATCTAAAATAGTGATTAATCGCCCACCGCCCAGGAACCTCATCCCACTGAATCTTTAGTTGGGATTAGCTTGTACTCGTAAGTTAGTGTTAGCATACCGATATTCTAGCTTAGCTGTTTTCCTTTTTTCTGGAGCCGTTCTTACTGCCTGATGGGCTGCGGTGGCACTCCAATCTCTGTCTTCAAACAGCCCATCCAGCAACTAGCCGAAATCAATTGATTGCTCCCTCCGGTCACGCTCCGCTTCACCCCCAACCGAGCCGATCGGCTATGGTTGGAGCACTGCGAAGATCTTTGGTAGGTAAAACCATGACGTATAATCCTTCCCCCATTTCTGAGATCCTCTATCCCGAATCCGATGGCAAACCGATGGCAGATAATACCAAGCAATATCGCTGGATTGTCATTCTCAAGGAGAACCTAGAAATCTTCCTATCGGATATTTTAGATGTCTTTATTGCCGGAGACTTGCTCTGGTATCCGATCGAAGGGGATAACGTCACCTGTGCCGCCCCGGATGTGATGGTAGTGTTTGGGCGACCTCGGGGCGATCGCGGTAGCTACAAGCAATGGCTAGAACAAAACATTGCGCCTCAAGTTGTATTTGAAATTCTCTCTCCCAGTAATACGAAACGGGAGCTTCAGGACAAGCGTGACTTCTACGGCACGCATGGAGTGGAAGAATTCTACGTCTATGACCCCGATCGCTTTCGTCTGTTAGGGTGGATTCGGCAATCGGGCGACTTATTCCCGATCGCCAATATGGAAGGGTGGGTCAGTCCCCGCCTGTCGATCCGATTCACCACCATCAATGGCAGTTTGGAGATTTATCGGCCGGATGGGCGGCGATTTCTGACATCGGTGGAGTTGGAAGCGCGAGCATTAGCCGCAGAAGCAGAGATGCAAGCAGAACGAGAACGAGCAGAACAAGAACGAGAACGGGCAGAACAACAACGAGAACGGGCAGAGCGGTTTGCCGCCCAATTACGCGCCTTGGGGATTGATCCCGATCAGTGATACCCAATTCAGCAATCAACCATCCTGGGGAGAAATGAGGCTTCTACCTATTTGAGTGCCCTACTGTCCCCGGAAAATTTTTTCTCGTGAATTGCATAGATTCCTTCTTGTGAATGGTTTCCCTCAGCCCAATCTTGTCAGATAATGGAGAGTTTGTTGATCTACAAGTAATGAGAACCACCATGGGGCGAGCTAAAAAAGTTGTATTAGCCTATTCTGGCGGCGTTGATACCTCCGTTTGTATTCCCTACCTCAAGCAGGAATGGGGCGTTGAAGAAGTGATTACCCTGGCAGCGGACTTAGGGCAAGGCGATGAATTAGAGCCAATTCGTCAAAAAGCGTTGACATCCGGAGCAGCGGTTTCCTTGGTGGAAGATGCCAAGTTAGAGTTTGTCAACCACTATGCTTTTCCGGCTATCCAAGCCAATGCCCTCTACGAAAATCGCTACCCACTGTCTACCGCATTGGCGCGACCCCTAATTGCCAAACTCCTAGTCGCGGCGGCGGAAAAATATGGGGCAGATGCAGTAGCCCACGGTTGTACCGGGAAAGGCAATGACCAAGTGCGATTTGACGTGGCGATCGCAGCCCTCAATCCTAATTTGAAAGTCTTGGCTCCGGCAAGGGAATGGGGTATGAGCCGGGAAGAGACGATCGCCTATGGTGAAAAGTTTGGCATTCCTTCCCCGGTGAAAAAGTCTTCTCCCTACAGTGTTGATTTAAATCTGTTGGGACGCAGTATTGAGGCAGGGCCGCTGGAAGATCCCTACTATGAACCGCAGGAAGATGTGTTTGTCCTCACCAAGGCGATCGCCAACAGTCCCAATGAGCCGGAATATGTGGAAATCAGCTTTGAAAAAGGCATTCCCGTGGCGATCGATGGGCAGGCTTACGATCCAGTGCAGTTACTCATTCATTTGAATCAGCGGGTTGGCAATCACGGCATCGGGCGGATTGATATGGTGGAAAATCGCCTGGTGGGGATCAAATCCCGTGAAATTTATGAAACCCCCGCGTTGCTGGTGTTGATTCATGCCCACCGGGATCTAGAAAGCCTGACCTTGGCGAAGGATGTCACCCTGTATAAGCGCGGTATTGAAGAAACCTATGGGCAACTCGTCTACAACGGTCTCTGGTACAGTCCGCTGAAGTCTGCGCTGGATGCCTTTATCCAAAATACGCAGGATCGAGTGACCGGGACGGTGCGGGTGAAGTTGTTTAAGGGCAATGCCACGATCGTGGGGCGCAAGTCTGTCAATTCCCTCTATAACGAAGATCTAGCAACCTATGGATCGGGCGATCAGTTCGATCACAAGGCAGCGGAAGGGTTTATCTACGTTTGGGGGCTGCCCACTCGCGTCTGGTCACAAAAGTTACGCGGTTAAATCCTGAGGATCTCAGTGAGGTCTCCTGGCGAATCGCCCCCCGGTCCCTAAATTTGGACCGAACCGCAGACTAGTTTGAAGTCCCCCAATTTGGGGGATTTTTAGGGGGCGAAACGCCTACAGCGGAGACGATTGAGACTTGTGTGTACGCGATCGCCCAGTCCGGGAGAACAGGCTAGGAGACGTAGCTAGCTTTCCTCAGGGTGGGCGATCCGCCAGGATACATGACAAAATTAGGGATATAGCAGAATTTTGTAAGTGTCTGGGGTGGGTTTCACGGCTTGTTCCACGGCGGCAGCCAATTCACGCAGGGGATATTGGTCACTGATTAACGCATCTACGTCAATCTTTTTGTTAAACACCAAGTCTGCTGAGAGTTCCTGCAAGGGGAAGGCGGAACTATAGCTACCCATCAAATCAATTTCCTTGCGGTACAGCACATTGGGATTTAACGGAATTTCCACCTCATCGGGAAACTCAGCAAAGAATAAAATCTTGCCCCCTTTGCGCGTACAGGCCAAGGCTTGGAAAAAGGCTTTATCACTGGGAACGGCCAACAAAGTCACATCGGCTCCCAAGCCATTGGTCATGGCAGCAATTTTTTCAGCTAAATCGCGATCGCGGGCATCAAATGCTGCATCAGCCCCCACCGCCAAGGCTTTTTCAATCCGAGATGGCAGGAGATCCGTGGCGATCGCCTTGCCGCCAAAATGTTTGACCAACATGATGAACATTAAGCCGATCGGTCCCGCTCCAGTAATGAGTACCGTTTGACCTTCTGAAATTTGCGCTTTTTTGACTGCCTTTAAACAACAATTCGTGGGTTCTACAAAGCTGGCTTGTTCAAAGGTCACTGTGTCGGGAATGGGAATTAATCCACCCTGGCGCACAATATGCCCCGGCACTTTGACGTATTCGGCAAAACCGCCACCACTGGGAGTAAATCCGGCGGTGGTTGTAATGTTCTTGTAGGTCTCGCACATGGAGTAATTGCCATGATCGCAATAGGCACAATTCATGCAGGGAATGTGATGCATCACCACCACACGATCGCCCACGCTCCAGCTTTGGACTTCAGACCCCACCTGGGCAATAACTCCAGCCGTTTCATGCCCAAAAATCCGAGGCGGCTGATAGAGGGGATACTTAATCTTTTTAATATCCGATTGGCACAGTCCGACAACACGAACCTGCACTAACACCTCATCCGTCGCCAACTCTGGCACAGGCACTTCTTCGTAGCATAGATTATCAACCCCTCGAAACACCTGAGCTTTCATGCGATGACCTCATTGATAAACCAAAAAACAAGATAACCTACTGCAAACCGCGCTTCAACTGCCTCCCTCTCCTCCGGTCTGAGGGCGATCGTGCAATACTGAAAAGAGATGCTGATGAAATCGAGTGATTACTGGCTAATTTGCAGGGGATAGAAAGGAACCTATGGGGCAATATGAACGTATGATTATGATGGCGGAGGATGAACTGACGCAATATAGCACCGATGCCAGAAAGCTGGAAAAGCTGCGACAAAAAATTGGTCTTTCGGTGCCGATCGCCGATCGTCAGCAAGCCAAGGCTCAATTGGATCAGGAACTTCCCACCGATCCACTGAGGAAATTGGTCATGAATCAGCGCCAGACGATCGCGTTACCCTTTTGGGGCATTGCAGGATTGGGATTGCTGTTGGGCATCTCGTTTATGCAACCGATTGATTTCTTGGCGACGGTTTTGGGGGGGGCAATGGCGATCGGGCTGCAACGGTGGGGTTGGCAGTTACAGGCGAAGCGTTTGGTCTGGCAAACATTGCATGAATTGGAAAATCCAAAACCCGATTGATCGATTGGGTCGATGGCGATCGTTGTTATGGGGGTAAATATTTCCGCAAAAATGGCAGAGACGTTCCGCCGGAACGTCTCTACGGTGGAACACCGTTTTTATGATGGGGCAACGTCAATGGGGCGTTGCGGTTTATTTGTGGCGGATATGTTCGTATACGCTTAGGTAGGCTTCGCCCGATCGCTGCCAGGAATTGTCGCACTCCATCCCTTGGATCGCTAATTTCTGGAATAGGTCAGACCGGGTATACCACAAATCAAAGGCACGGTTCATGGCCGACTCTAGCGCTTGAGGATCGCTCTGGTAGAAGACAAAACCATTGCGTTCTTCCGGCGGACGTTCTTGATCATAATCCCAGTCAAACACGGTGTTGACCAAGCCACCCACGCCCCGCACGATCGGCACGGCTCCATACTTTAACCCAATCACCTGGGTCAACCCACAAGGTTCATAGTTACTTGGCACCACAATCATGTCAGCCGCTGCATAGATTAAGTGCGATAACTCTTCGTTAAAGCCTAATTCCAAATGGCAGTCTTGGTTGTCGTTTAGATAATGCTTTTCATGACGGAAGTAGGAGTCAATGCCGCCATCGGTGGCTGAACCCAAGAGCACGAATTGTGCGCCTCGGTGCAGGGTGTAGTAGATGGAGTGGTGAACTAAATGCACCCCTTTCTGATCATCTAATCGTCCAATGAAGGCGACGATCGGTTTTTCTGGGTCATCCTTAAGCAAAAGACGCTCGCGTAAAGCTTTCTTGTTTTGCTGCTTCTCACTAAAGGTTTCGGGGGTGTAATGGGCGGGAATGTAGCAATCGCTTTCGGGACTCCAAATCGAGTAGTCAATGCCATTCAAAATGCCGCCGAATTTGTGGTTATGCAGCTCTAGGGTATGTCCCAGCCCACAGCTAATGCCCGAATATCGCGCTTCCCAAGCATGGTGGGGTGACACGGTATTGACATAGTTGGCATACACAATCCCCGCCTTCATGTAATTAATCGCAAAGGGATTAAAGTTATCCAACAGGCGATCGTACTGGAAATAGTAGGATTCATTGTTCAACCCTGTTGCCCACAGGACATTAGCGCCCGCAATGCCTTGGTGCTTGAAGTTGTGGATGGTGTAGCACACCCGTTGCGTGTTCATTCCATGGTGGGCATACATTTCGTACAGCATGACTGGAATTAACCCAGTTTGCCAGTCGTGGCAATGAATCACATCCGGACGTTTGTTGCTCACTAAGAGAAACTCTAGAGCCGCCTTACTGAAGAAGGCAAACCGCATATGGTCATCCAGCGCCCCATAGTAATGCCCGCGATGGAAGAAATTCTGGTAGGAATGCGGCTCAATGAAGAAACAGAGCACGCCATGTACCCAGCCACAATGAACCGTACAATGGATACAGCCATTATCCCAAGGCACCCACAGATCCCGATAGGCTTCATGTAATCCCCAGATATGGTCGTACCGCATACAATCGTACTTGGGCAAGATCAATTCAACGGTGTGACCCCGCTGCTGAATTTCGCGACTCAGACCGTAGACCACATCTCCTAGTCCACCCGCTTTAATAACTGGGGCACACTCTGAAGCAATCTGTACGACGTACATAGGGCTTTCCCACTTTTACAAAACTTCAGCTTTTATCATGAATATTTAAATAGCATACTCTGCCTCTGTTCAGTAGTGTGGAAAACGGGCGAGAAAAATTTTACGGGGGCTACGTAGCAGATCCCATTCAGTCGAATCCTATTAAGTTGAAGTGCTGGGTTTGGTTACCCCAAGGCGGATTTCCGAGCAAAAAACAATACTATTGGATCCGTCTGGACGATAAATTTTGGTATGGCGCATTCGCACGTTATCGCTTTCATACCAAATGCGTTCCACCATCGTGAGTCCGCCCTGCTCAGTGGTCAGCGTAATTTCATTACCCGCGCCAAAGACAAATTCTGTTGCTGGGGCTGGGGTGGCAAATCGACCAGAAGTTCGCAGCAGCTTGCCTTGTCGCCGATCGTCTGTTGAAGCGATCGCTGCCATCACCTGAGATCCCACTTGATTTTTGGTATCCCCTTCTAAAAAGCCATCCCACTTCACCTGGGCGGCACAGACAATTTGGTCAGGGCTGATCTGATGGGCTTGGCATAACTGAGCGATCGCGGCGTGATCGGGTTCGAGCAATTCCATTTCAATCATGGAGCGTCCACTTTGCTGCTGGGTCACATCCACATGGTGATCGCTTTTGATAGAAGACCATTTCCCTGCAGAGAGTTGAAAAAACGCTTGAATATCCATGATGTTCGATCGCAAACGATAGGAGATCTGAATGAGGTCATAAGCAATCTTCCCATTGTATCGGAGGGGGGGAACTGGGGAAATGGGCATCGGGGTATGGGGCGATCGGGTAGAGACGTTCCGGCGGAACGTCTCTACGACAGGGCATGGGGAATTTTGGATTTTGGATTTTGGATTTTGGGGGGCGATCGCAGAAATCAGCAGATTGGGGAAGCAGAAATTAGTGGATTTGGGTGGGGGAATTGCCCCATTTTTGAGGAAATGTGTCAGGATCAGTTTTCAGTAAATTTTCAGCCCCTGCTTTATGGCCTTTTCTTCCATCACCCGTGCGATCGGTCGGCTCCCCATCACCACTGAGCTACTGTGTAAGCTTAGCCACCACCAGCCTCTGCGGCTCTCGGGACTCTCCCGCTTTGCCAAGAGCCTCGTGCTTTCCGGGATGGCTCAGGCAGCCGATCGCCCCTTGCTGGTGATTACGGCTACTTTGGAGGAGGCCGGACGATGGGCAGCTCTTCTGGAAGCAGCCGGTTGGACGACGATGCACTTCTATCCCACTTCTGATGCTTCTCCCTATGAACCCTTTGATCCAGAAGCAGAAATGCTGTGGGGACAGTTACAGGTTTTGGCAGATCTGGTCACGTATACCACGGTTGACGATCTAGAAGAAACCCATGCGGCTGCCACCAAGCCTAACCAGGGTGCTCCTCATCAATTTGCGATTGTCACAACCGAACGTGCCCTGCAACCCCATTTACCCCCACCAGAGATTTTTGCACCCTACTGTGTGACGATCGCCAAGGGAGATGACATTAATCCGCGAATCCTGGCACAGCAACTGGCAAAGTTAGGCTATGAAAAGGTCACCCTGGTGGAGAGCGAAGGGCAATGGAGTCAGCGGGGCGACATTATTGATGTGTTTCCCGTCTCGGCCGAGCTTCCGGTGCGGTTGGATCTGTTTGGTGATGAATTGGAGCAGATGCGGGAATTTGACCCCGGTACCCAACGATCGCTCGATCGCCGCGATCGCTTGATTCTGACACCCACCAGTTTTTTACCCATCATCCAACGTCACATCTCTCCCACCCAGGCGCAGATGTTGCAAGCTTATCTTTCAGCAGGGGAATGGGAGCAATTTGAACAGGGCAATGCGGTGGAAGGCATACGACGGTTTTTGAGTCTCGCCTTTGAGCAGCCTGCGTCGTTGTTGGATTATTTGCCAGAGGACACGATCATTGCCCTGGATGAACCGGAACTGACCCAAGCCCATAGCGATCGCTGGTTTGAACAGGTTCAGGACTATTGGCAGGAGTGGCAGGCTAGTGATCGGCAGACCTCCCTTCCTCCAACCCACATTGCTTGGGAAACCGCTTTGGAACAGCTTGATCACTTTGAACGGATTGACCTGTATGAATTGGCAGAGATGCAGAGTGGGCTAAACTTGTCAGGCCGATCGATTCCGGCTTCGCCCCACCAGTTTGGTAAATTGGCAGAAGTTTTGCGGGGAGAACGGGAACGGGGGTTTGCCATTTGGTTGGTGTCGGCGCAACCGTCGCGATCGGTGGCTTTGTTGCAAGAGCATGATTGTCCGGCGCAGTTTGTGCCCAATCCTCGGGATTTCCTGGCGATCGATAAGTTAATTAACCAGAAAACTCCCGTGGCGGTTAAATATTCTGGTTTGGCGGAACTGGAAGGGTTTATTCTGCCAACCTTTCGCTTGGTGGTGATTAGCGATCGCGAGTTTTTTGGGCAACATGCGCTGATTTCTCCAACCTATATTCGCAAACGGCGACAGGCAGCTTCTAAACAGGTTGACCCCAATAAGCTGGAACCGGGCGATTTTGTGGTGCATAAAACCCATGGCATTGGTAAATTTCTCAAATTGGAACGCCTGACGCTGAATCAGGAAACGCGGGAATATTTGGTGCTGCAATATGCGGATGGGACGCTGCGGGTGGCGGCGGATCAAATGGCTTCTCTCTCTCGGTTTCGGGCAATGGGTGAGCAGGTGCCAGAACTGAGCAAAATGTCCAGTAAGGCTTGGGAGAAAACCAAGGATAAGGTTAAGAAGTCGATTAAAAAAGTTGCCTTTGATCTACTCAATCTCTATGCTAAACGGGCGCAGCAGCAGGGCTTTGCCTATCCCACAGATACGCCTTGGCAGCAGGAGATGGAGGAATCTTTCCCCTATCAGCCCACGGTGGATCAGTTGAAGGCGGCGCAGGATGTCAAACAGGATATGGAAAGCGATCGCCCGATGGATCGCTTGGTCTGCGGGGATGTGGGCTTTGGTAAAACTGAAGTCGCTGTGCGCGCAATTTTTAAAGCAGTGAATGCGGGGAAACAGGTGGCATTGCTGGCACCCACCACGATTTTGACCCAACAGCACTATCATACGATTAAGGAGCGGTTTGCGCCCTACCCGATCCATGTGGGCTTGCTCAATCGCTTCCGTACGCCCCAGGAAAAGAAAGAGTTGCTGCAACGGCTGGCTACGGGGGAGTTGGATGTGATTGTGGGAACACAACAGATTTTAGGCAAGGGCGTGAATTTCCGTGATTTGGGATTGCTGGTGATTGATGAAGAACAACGGTTTGGGGTCAACCAAAAGGAAAAAATTAAATCGCTAAAAACCGAATTGGATGTGCTGACGCTTTCTGCAACGCCGATTCCTAGAACCCTCTATATGTCTCTTTCAGGGGTGCGGGAAATGAGTCTGATTACGACCCCACCGCCTTCCCGTCGTCCGATTAAAACCCATATGTCTCAATACGATCCAGAAGTGGTGCGTTCTGCCATTCGTCAGGAACTCGATCGCGGTGGACAAGTCTTTTATGTGGTGCCTCGGGTGGAAGGGATTGAAGAGGTGGCAGGGAAAATTCGTGAGATGATTCCAGCCGCCAGAATTGCGATCGCCCATGGTCAGATGATGGAAGCTGAGTTGGAAGCCACCATGCTAACCTTTAGCCAAGCGGAAGCTGATATTCTCGTTTGCACCACCATTATTGAATCAGGTTTAGATATTCCCCGAGTGAATACGATTTTGATTGAGGATGCGCAACGGTTTGGGTTATCCCAGTTGTATCAATTGCGGGGGCGGGTGGGACGCGCTGGCATTCAAGCCCATGCCTGGTTATTCTATCCCAAACAAAGTGAGCTGACTGATTCGGCTAGACAGCGATTGCGGGCTTTGCAGGAATTCACCCAACTCGGTTCTGGCTATCAACTGGCAACCCGAGATATGGAAATTCGAGGAGTGGGAAATTTACTGGGAGCAGAACAGTCTGGACAAATGGATGCGATCGGCTTTGATCTGTATATGGAAATGCTAGATGAAGCAATTCGAGAAATCCGAGGTCAAGAAATTCCTAAGGTGGATGATACACAGATTGATTTGAGTCTCACTGCCTTTATTCCAGCAGATTACATTCCCGATTTAGATCAAAAAATGACGGCTTATCGGGCTGTTGCCGCAGCACATTCCAAGCGTGAACTCATTCAAATTGCCGCAGATTGGGTCGATCGCTATGGCACCATTCCGCCAGCAGCCCAGCAATTGTTGCGGATTATGGAACTCAAACAAATGGCTAAGGGACTGGGCTTCTCCCGCATTAAACCGGAAGGCAAGCAGCATGTGATTCTGGAAACACCGATGGAAGAACCCGCTTGGAACCTGATTAAGCAGAATTTGCCCAATCATTTGTTTACTCGATTTGTCTATCAACCGGGGAAGGTAACGGTGCGTGGGCTAGGAGCGGTTAAAGCAGATCAGCAATTAGAGAGTTTGCTGGATTGGCTACAAAAAATGCAGGGAGCTTTGGCAGAGGCACAAGTCTCGTAATGGTGAATGGGATGCCATAACGATTTGATTGGGGATTACGATCGCCGATAGATGTTCACAGTGCCGGGAACTTTGGTGAGTCCCCAATGGTGTTTTTGACCTGCAATTTGGATGGCAAAGGCATTTTGAATTAAATCGAGGGAGTCGTAATCGGCTTCGGTACGCTGCGAGACGATCGCCACCAGGGTGAGATATTCGCCACGCTGAAAATCAAGCTGTAGGGTAAATTCAAATTCCACCACTTCTCCGGCTTCCACTTTGGGAATTAAGCCCGGTGCATCATACCAAGTGTGTCTGCCTGCCAACCATTGCCCATAGCGATCGCACAGTCCAAAGGCTCCTGCCACTTTTTCACAAGTTTCATGAAATTTTGCCAACAGTGTTACTTTTATGGTTTCCCCTGTCATAAACGTTGCCTTAGCACGATCGTCTAGTCCTGTGACATAGACTTCTTGAATGCTTGCCTGTCCATTGGTGATGCGTTGATCATGGCATACTTCAATCCTACCTTCCCGTTGGGCAAATATGGCTTCAGGTGTGGCATCGATCGCCAGCTCCTTCACTTCTTCGTGGGCCATGCGGAAGAGTTTGAAATACTCACTGGAAATCACACTCGGTTCAGCTCGGCAAAGAATTTTGCCATGATCCATCAAGACCCCTTCCTTACAAAGGTTTTGAACCGTGCTGAGGTCGTGGGAAACAAATAGAATCGTCACACCACTGTCTTGCAGAGCTTCGATGCGACGAAAACATTTAGCTTGAAAGAAAATATCCCCAACGGCCAAAGCTTCATCCACAATCAAAATATCGGGCTGTACATTAATTGCAACCGCAAAGGCAAGTCGCACATACATGCCACTGGAGTAGGTCTTGACAGGCTCTTCCAAAAACTCACCAATATCGGCAAAACTGGCGATCGCATCAAAGCGCTGTTCAATTTCCTCCTGACTCAGACCTAAGATCCGACCATTAAAAATGATGTTCTGTCGCCCTGTAAATTCTGGATTAAAGCCGCTGCCCAGTTCCAACAATGCCGAAATTCGTCCCTGGGTGATCACCTGTCCCGTTGTGGGTTGCAACGTGCCTGCAATAATTTGCAAGAGTGTACTTTTACCAGAGCCATTTTGCCCCACCAAGCCAAAGGTTTCACCCTTGGGAATGTCTAACGAGATATCCCGCAATGCCCAAAATTCAACTGCCCGTGATTTTTGGGGCAACAAAATTTCCTTCAAGCGATCAACCGGTCGGGCATAGCGTTTGAAGCATTTGGAGACATTTTGCAAGGAGATCGCGATGTCATCAGTCATAGAGGGGATACCAAGCGCGGATGCCGAAATTCACTATACCACC
>JAYKGX010000451.1:0-13487 GCA_035285565.1 Synechococcales cyanobacterium | reverse complement strand
TGAGAACTGAGTCTGCTTTACAGTGGGTGCCAAAGAGTCTGGAGATTATTCGGTATCCAGAAATGCTCACCAACGCTGGAGAACCCAAACGTTTTGGTCGTCCCTCTTCGCCTAAAGACTTTGATATTACTGGGTTTAGCGATCATCTGCCCTTAGCCATTGTGATTAAAGAGAGCTAATACCAAATCAACTCATCATTGCAACACATCCCGATCCCCCCAAATCCCCCTTATTAAGGGGAACTTCAAACCAAAAAGCAAACGGGAATGAGACTAACGACGATTGCTGAACCCTTGAATTTGGCTCGGTTCCCCCTTATCAAGGGGGCTAGGGGGATCTGCTTGCCAGGATATCCGCACCTCACACCTGAGTTGAGCAAAAGACCGATCGGATCTGTAGCATTAATTAATGGATTTGGTATAAGAGTGTTGCGTTTAAATCAACGGTTCGATCGCTGCCGCCAACTGACGGACCCCTATCAGTTTCGCCCCTGCCTCGTGCTTCTATAGAAATTTCTCTTTCAGTTGTAAAAGTGGGACAGGCTTCTAGCCTGTGCAGGCAGAATTTCGCCCCACAAATCAATTAGGATTGCTATAGTGTGCGCTACATCTCTCGGAGAGCATCCAACTTGCGTAGAACTTCATCAGCAAAGAGACTCAGGACAGTGCGTTTTCTGACCTTGATGTTGATGCTGACAGACATGCCCGATCGCAGGGGGAGGGACTTGCCATCCACCACCAGTTGCTGTTGATCGAGCTTGATGCGGGCCGGAAATCGGTAAAAGGGATGGATTTGGTCTGGGGGAAGGGCATCTGAGCCGATGGTGGTAATTTTTCCTTTGACATCACCAAATTCGCTGAAGGGATAGGAATCAACCCGCACATCCACCTCCATCCCAGGTTTGACAAAACCAATATCTTTATTTGTAATAAAAACTTCAGCATTCAGACTTTGATCCGGCACAATTTTCAACAGGGGGTCGCGAGTGCTTGTAACATAGCCCGATTGACTCGCTTTTAAATCAAACACAGTGCCATCAGCAGGGGACCGCAGTTCCTGATATTGTAAGGTCACTTTGATCTGACTCAATTGACTTTCCGTTTCGGCAATGCGCTTTTCGTTGTCGATGATGATGCGATTGATTTGACTATCGATTTCTGCCACCTTTTTGTCGTTCTCAGCTATCCGGTTCAGCCAGTCTTGGGAAGCAAGGGCAATGCTATTTTCACGTTTTTGCTGCGATTGGGCGATCGCTAAGGTGAGGCGAGCTTTTTCCTGGGTGAGGCGTTCGCGTTCGGTGCGTTGGGATTCCACTTGTTGGACTTGCTGTAGGTACTGAATGCGAGACAGTGCGCCTGCTTCTGCCACGGGTTGAATATCCGCCAGAATTTTTTCATTCACGGCCAACAGTTTTTCGACCCCCGCTAATTTTGTCTCTGATTCTGCAAGTTGCCGTTGCAGTTGTTCCACCTCTAGCGCTGCCGCCTGCACCCGAGAACTGGTTTCTGCCTGCAAAATTTGCAACCTGATCCGTTGATCCGCCGTGAGGGCTTCCGCACCCTGTCCCGATAATTGCGTGCGATAGAGTTGATTTTCTGCAAGTAACGTGGTTCGACTGCGCGTCAGTGCCAGCATTTCTGGTGAGAGCGGCATTCCAGAAACGAGGGTTACGGTTTTGTCCTGCAACTGTTGACGATAGAAACTATTTTCCTGGCGCAGCGAGATCCGAATTTTTTCCAACGCCTGTTGTTGAGATCGGGCTGTGGTGGGGTCCAGCCGCAGAATCACATCTCCTTTTTTGACGGATTGCCCTTCTTTAATCAAAACGGTTTGCACCACCCCATCTAAGGGCGATCGCACCTCTTGTACCGTTCCCTGAGGCTCCAATTTTCCTGTGGCGGGAATGGCTTCTTCCACCTGCGCGATCGCCGCCCAAGCGATCGTAAACGTGGTCACCCCCAAAATTCCCCAGAGCAACACCCGAGACCAAACGGGAGACTGTTGCAAAATCACAGGCTGATCGAATTCTGCTGCTAGGGTTTGGTTGATTGCCTGCGGGGGCCGGAAGCTGATATTCGCCGTCGGTTTCCCATCAGATTTTGCCCGGTGAGACGAAGCCAGACCCGAAGGAGAACCATTGCGATCGTTGGGTTTGAGCGGAGAAGGAGTCATTGTAATGAGCCTGAACTAAAATAAGCCTGAACTGAAATAAGCCTGAATCACACATATCAATTCCATCGATTCACTCCATCACAACTCTTGCTGTTGATATAGGCAGTAATAACGTCCTTTCAATTCGATTAACTCCTCATGGGTGCCCTGTTCCACCACATGCCCTTGATCCATCATCAAAATATGATTGGCATTTCGCAGCGTTGCCAGACGATGGGTAATAAAGAAAACCGTGCGCCCCTGAAAGGCTTCTGCCAAATTCAAACAGACCTGTCGCTCCGAATCATAGTCCAGCGCACTCGTTGCTTCATCCAGAATCAACATTTGAGGGTTTTGCAAAATTGTACGAGCGATCGCAATGCGTTGTCGCTGTCCCCCTGAGAGAGAAGCACCCCGCTCCCCTACCCTGGTGTTGTAGCCATTGGGTAAATCCATAATAAATTCATGTGCCACCGCAATTTTAGCTGCTTCGATGATATCTTCAGGGGTTGCATTGGGATTGTTTAAAGCAATGTTTTCCTGAATGCTGCCTTCAAACAATAAGGGATCTTGAGGGACAATACCAATTTGTCGCCGTAGGGAATATAGTTCTACCTTATTGATATCGTAACCATCAATTAAAATACGGCCCGATTCCAAGGGATACAGCCGGGGTAGTAATTTCATCAATGTACTTTTCCCAGAGCCACTTTGCCCAACAATGCCCACAAATTGTCCGCTAAAGAATTCCAGGCTGACATTATCCAGTTGCAATGCACCCTGGGGATTAAATCGGAAGGAGACATTTTGGTATTTCACATGACCTTGAATGGGCGGCATGGGGATGTTGTCACGATCGATCTCATCTGATTCCATGGGCGTATCGAGAATATCGGCTAGGCGTTCCAGGGATAGTGCTGTTTCCTGAAAATTTTGCCACAGTTGAGTTAAACGTAACAATGGACTCGTCACATAACCAGCAATGATGCGGAAAGCAATGAGTTGTCCCAGGGTTAATTGTTTATCCAACACTAGGAATGCCCCAACCCACAGCACTAGTAAACTAGACAGTTGATTCAAAAAGTTACTGGCAGAACCCGCTGCTGTGTAAGTTTGTACCGTTTTAAATCCAGCACTGACGTAGCGAGCATAGTGTTCTTGCCATTTCCAACGCGATCGCAACTCAATATTCTGAGCCTTGACAGTTTGAATTCCAGACAGCACTTCTACGAGGTGAGATTGAGCTTCAGCATTTCGTTCTGCTTTAGCGCGGAGTTGCCGCCGGACGATCGGTGAAACTAAGGCGGTCAGTGCTGCAAATAAGGGAAGTGTTGCCAGAGCTACCAGAGATAGCAACCAACTATAGAACACCATGACCACAATGTAGATCACCGAAAAGACGGCATCTAGAACCACGGTCAAAGCAGTCCCTGTTAGGAATTGCCGAATGTTTTCTAGTTCATTAATTCGAGTGGCAAGTTCACCCACTGGACGACGTTCAAAGTAGCGCAGGGGAAGGCGCAGGAGGTGATCAATAATTTCTGAACCTAAGGTGAGATCAATGCGATTCGTTGTGTCTGTGAACAGGAAAGTGCGTACACTGGAAAGCAATGCTTCAAACAGCGCAATCACTACTAGAAAAACACCTAGAACATGTAAGGTGTCTGGACTATTTTTAACGAGAACTTCATCAATAATGGTCTGTGTAATTAATGGATTTGCTAATCCAAAGAGTTGCACAAAGAAAGAAGCTAGGAAGACTTCGATCAGAACATGACGATATTTCGCGAGGGATGGCAAAAACCAACTTAAGCCAAATTGTTCCTGGGGGGTATTGCGAGTTGGTTTTAACAACAACACAGAAATTGGCTCACCGGGTTCTACTATCTGCTCTAAAACTGCGATCGCATCTCGGGTACGTTGGCGTGTGACTCCTGTTTCTGGGATGGCAACAACCGTGCTGCTGGAAGTGATTTCGTAGAGGAGGGCAAAGCTATCATACCACTGGACAATGGCAGGAGCTTCTAAGCGCCCCAACACTGCTGCCGGAACTTGGACTAATTGAGCTTGCAATCCTAGGGCTTCGGCGATCGCCCCACAATGCTGTAAAGAGAGTTGTGAACCGAGGGTTGAACCCTGAGGCGATCGGCGTTGATAATTTTGGAGAATCTTGCGAACCACATCGCGACGTAGGGGAAAATCGAGATGCTTACTCAACATTTGAAAACAGGCAAAAACTGCCTCAACCGCACCGCGACCCCGGACGTAGGGATATTGCTTCAGCGATTTGGAACGAAAGGGAGGAGCTAAGGGCGTTGTTTCCTGAGGCGGCTGTTCATCTGCATAGGGAATGGCAGCCTGGGGCGATTCTTCAACAACGCTGATGGGAGGAATGGGATGATCTGCCTCAGGGGATTCTGGATCATCTAACGGGTTTGGCTCAAGGATGCTGAGCGGCACCCCCACCAATCGAAGTGGCTGTTTGAGGGCACGCCGGGGGAGGGACTTCGGATTGAAGCGATCGCCCACTTGCAGATTGGAGGTGTGATCTTCACTGTCCTCTAGACGATTGCTGAGCAACCAAACGGTATCAGAGCATAGCGGGGTTTGTTTGTTGAACCAATAATCGACTCGGTGTGTTTGCCAAAGATTCTGGGCAAGATCTTTAACGCTAGAAAATCCTGCGGCGGTCAGAATGAGCTGGCGATGGGGCTGACGGTTCAGTTCCAAATTGAGCAAATCAAAGAGTTCCACCAAGCTAGTTTGGCGCTGAAAGAATTGGGCAATCGGGGGTTCAGTGTTCAGCAGTTGTAAAAAAATAGCCGCAGGAATGGCAAGGACGATCATTTCTGTAGAAGCGATCGCAGTTTCACAAGCGATTCCCCTAACTAAACTCCAAGCTCCCAGAATGGCTCCTACTTCCAAACGCTGTAGGGTCATTGGCACGGTTTGAGTGGGGTCATAGCCCAATAGCCGAGCACGACCTTGGCAGAGAACTAACACCTGCTGCGGCATTTCTTCCCGCGTTAATAACACTTGTCCCATGCGATAGCGCAAGAGTTGAGATTGCTGTGCCAAGTGCGATCGCGCTGAGCTAGAGAGCGATCGCCAAGGATCCTGTTCAGCGAGGAGGAGGGGAATTTGGGAAAGCGCTTGGGTCATACGAAAAAAGAGATCGAAAAAAGGGATTAAGAAGCCAGAGCAATGGGTCGAACAGGCGATTCTGGGATATCTGGAGCGTTGTTTTTCATAGGTGGACTGATCGCTGCAGGGAGACTTTCTGGTGAAGAATTCGGTTGGCAAAGGTGATTTAATGCTTGCTTCACCTGTTCTTCAAGCCAAGTGTCAAATAATTCTTGCAATAATCGCTGCTGCATTTCCGTATCAAATTGGGCTGGCAAAAACTTTTCCATACGAAGAATGATGACCCATTCTCCTAAACGAGTTGGAGGTATGAGTTGCCCAGGTTGACTATGCAGCAATAATTTTGCCAAAGTCGGATGGGGAACCCGCAATTCCACCGGCCCCAACAACCCACCCGTTTCAGCTTCCACACCTTGGGAATACTGGCGGGCTATATCAGAAAACTCTACTTCCCCATCTTGAATCTGAAAAAACAACTCTTGGGCAATGCCAAAATCTTTGAGCCGAATCAGGGAATAGATGACTCGATCGAACATTGCTTTACGTTGAAGAAAGTAGGATTCTAGCTTTTGCCCCCAGGTTTCTTGTTGGTAGCGTTTGATTTTGAGGGGGCGTAATACCAGAGTCTCTAGCTGCGATCGCACCATGCCCCGCTCTGCCAACCATTCTGCCAGTTGCGTTTCTGATTGAAGTTGTTGCTGTTGGTAAAATTGTTGATATAAGCTAGTTTCTTCTTCAGGGGAAATCGAGCTATCTGCGATCGCTTGATCAATCACCAGTTCTCGCAGTAAAGCTGGCATCATTCCATATTGTTGAAGCAGGGGCATCAGTTGATCACCCGGAATGCTTCGATCGCCAACTTTCAAGATCCCCATGACGGCTACAGGAGTACTAAACGAACTGAATGAACAAGTAGATGCAAATTGAGTGTGATGCAAATTGGGCGCGATGCAAATTGGCTGCTAGGAATTACAAATTGCACATAGCCCAGGGTATTATCTCAGGAAAATAGAGTATATAAGGTTGTGGTTTGGTTAACCTTTGCTAAAGAAATCCCTAGATGACTGAATGAGAATCACCTAGGGAAGAGATTGGATGCAGTGATGCACCAGGAATTGTTTGATGGGGATTAGGCAACTTTTTTCTGGAGCTGCTGACGGCGACGACGCAGGGTAGTGACCCCCAGCCCCACTAAGCCAGGTAGCAAGGCAGGGGTAGGAATTGGGGTGATTTGCACATTTTGTAAATTCAAGGTAGAAGGTCCCAGCGTATCTCCGATATCTACCAGACCAAGGCTGAAGAGACCTGCTGTTGTTGCGGTGAAGGAACGATTTCCTGCACCATCTGCATTGGCAAATATCTCGCGCACTCCATTGAATACGAAAAAGGCATAATCCGAATCATTATCAAATAAATCAAATGCCCAATCAAAGGTAATGGTATCCCCTGCATTCACATTGAATCGAACTGCAGAACCTTGATAGGCTTGATCTTGAGGATCGAGGGATCCGGGTGGATTATTCAATTCAAATAAAGCTGGATCAAGACCTACAAATGTTTCTAAATCACCAAAGAAATTATCAATTCCATCAGAGGCGAGGTCTACAGTACCGGGCGTTCCGAAATTAGTCACATTTCCTCCAGTCCGGTCAGCGGCATTGAAATCGACCAAGGAAGCTGCTTGAACGGGATTAGCGACTACGAGGGAAGTGGTGACGATCGCAACGAACATACACAGCGATCGCATGGGCAAAGAATTCAGCAATAGGGATACCATAAATCTCCGGGGATAATGTGACGTGAGTAAGAGATTAGTGGTAGAACAGAACACCCAGATTGCAATTAATCAATTACTAGATAGTATAGTAATCTATCTATATTGTTTAATTGATCGAAAATGCATTCGTGACGAAACAACTTTATTTTATTAGGATGCAAATATGCATACAATCCTGGATTTTAAAGTTCATAAAATATTCAATAAATTCGTCGTCTTATATTGTTTCAGTAATTCCAGTGCTTCAGTTTTCAATCAGAAACACTTGATTTCAAGATAAGAGGAATACCCAATAATCAACTTGTTATTGCGAGAGATGCGATCCCCCTAAATCCCCCTTATTAAGGGGGACTTCAAACCGGATCAACTTGTCATTGCGACAGATCCAACTCCCTTAAATCCTTCACTTCAAATCTAATTTGGCTCGGTTTCCCCCTTAATAAGGGGGGCTAGGGGGGATCGGGATCTGTAACGTTAGTTGCTGGATTTGCTGGATTGGGGAGAAGGGGCATTGAGTCAGTCGGATTTCATGAAATTATGAAACCTATAGCAATCCTCATTGATTCGTAGAGTGGGAATTTTGCCTGCACAGGCTAGAAGCCTGTCCCACTCTTACAACTGAAAGAGGATTGCTATATTCTGCCCTAGAGGACAAAGTTAAGGGCATTATTCAACTCAGTTGGAGTTACATTCTGCACCGTGATAAAAGGAGTGGCTCGCCCCCCTCCAATTCCACCATCGCGATCGATCAATAGAGCCGTATCTGATCCTTTCGCTAAGAACCCTAGATATCCTTCCGAGATTGCTGTGGTTAAGGTCAGGTTCGGTAGATTTAAGCTACGGAACAAATCAGTGAGTACAAGCAAATCTTGACCCACTTGGAAATCCGTAATGTGATCGCCCGCATCCCGAATACTTTGATAGACAAAGCGATCGCGACCTTCACCCCCCGTTAAGACATCAGCGCCTTCAAACCCTGTGATCACATCTTCGCCAGTCGTACCTGTCAGAACATCCCGACGGACCGCAGACCCATTGATGATATTTTTCTGGCTGTTGAGGTTCAAACCAACGAGAAGCGGATCATGGTCAGACGATCGGAACGCATCGGGTTGATAGAGCGAACCATCGCGATTGCCCACAAACGTTTCACCAGTGTCTTGCGTTTGATCATTGTAGTCGAGCGCGTCGGGTTCGTAGGCGTTGATATTCCACTTGGCAGCTCCAGACACTTGCCCATTCAGGGAAGCTGTGACCAGGGCATGATCCAGCGAACCCGCCTGTCCATCAAAAATGTAGCCATCTTCCGTCGCTAACTTGGTATAGCCCCGGCTCCGCAGGATATCGATTGGATCTTCTTCACTGTAGGCATTCAAATCACCCAGAATCAGCACATCCCCCTCACCGGACTGGGGCACGACTGTATCGCTGATAAAGTCAGCTAGTGCTGTTGCCTGCGCTTTGCGAGTTGCATTCGAGAGACCCTGACCATCATTTTGGTTGCTATCTCCTGGCAGAGAGGCGGCTGAACTCTTGGACTTAAAGTGATTGATAATCGGTGTGAACCGTTCACCCGTGGCGATTTCCTGGAAGACCTGGGCGACCGGAGCACGACCCTCGGTAAATGCAGCGTTATTCGGCGCGATCGCATTCCCGACCGGAGTGACTTTCCCAGGTTTGTAGATAAAGGCAACTTTGATTGCATCACTCCCCCCAGGCAGGCTATTGTAACCAGCCGGATCGTTAATGAACGCATAGGTTCCAGCCCCCTGCACCGCATTCAACCCGGCTACTAAATCTGCGATCGCCGTGGTGCCATTATTTTCCATTTCAATCAAACCCACCACATCGGCATTGAGTTGGCTGATGGCAGAGATGATTTTTACCTTTTGCCGTTGGAATTCCGCTGCGCTGTTCGCCCCTCGGGCATTATTAGAACCATTTGCCAGGGTCGTGAAGTAGTTGAGGACGTTGAAACTCGCCACTTTCACACTACCCCCCACCGTTGGCGCATCCGGACGCGGGGCATAGTTGATATCCAACGCGTAATTTTGGTTCAATCCATCATTGACATCGTAGGGATTGCGTTGAATTCGGTATTGACTAAAGCCAAATCCCAGCACTCCAGTCAGGTTATCGATCGTGCTGCCAATCCGAATCGTTGCTGCTTCCCCAGGTGTACGATTGATATAGGGCAGAACGTTGGGATTTTGTACATTACTGCCGTCATCCAAGGTAATCTTCACCCCATTATTCGCCGCTTGCTGAGCGTTCACCGCTGCCGCATTGTTCGTGCCACTGGAACTCGTGCCAGAAGCCGGACTATCATTCGGGTCAATATTGTCCGTTGGTGTTTGCAGGATGCCATTGGCAGAAAGGGAAATTTCACCAAAGCGATCGAGATTGAAATGCTCTGTCACCGTGAGTTGCTGCGAGAATTGAACCAGCATTCCCTCGTAGCGTTCTAGGTTTGTTCCCAGGTTGGGAGTGGCGTTGAGATTGACGATCGTGGGGGTGACTTGGCTGAGCAGATTTTCACCCAGCACCGTGGGCGCAGCACTTAGGGTGAGTTGCGTTTGCCCAAAGGCTTCTGAGGCGTTACCCCGCACCCGCACCTTTTGCCCCACTTTGCCCGCCGCAAACAATCCATTGGGATCAAAGACAAAAATTCCTTCTGAGGTCGCATCATTGCCATCGCGATCGCTATCTTCCTCTTGGACGTAAAATCCTCTTAATCCATTAGCACTGGGAAAATAGCCAACCACAATGCCTTCGATCGTCAGATTCTGGGCGGCGGTACCCGTGAGTGGGGTTGCAGTACCACTGCCTTGAATCGTGTGAATCTTTGTGGGTGGAAGGGGAACAACGGTGCCGAGATTGGTAATGAGATCGCTGCGGAATTTCTGGAAATTATCCTGGGGTAATTCTTTGGAAATCGTTGTGCCGATCGCCGGTGCGCCAGGGTACCAAACATTGTCCCCATTATCCACCAGAACTTGGATCTGACTGGCACTGGTTAAATTATCCGGGACTTCAACGATCGATTCAAAGCTGCCCCCAGCGGCTAAGGCATTCAAATCAACGCTACTTAAAATGGGAGCATCGGTTGGCTGACCGCTCCAGGTATAGAGTTGGAAATCACCGGTTGCACCCGCCGAGCCAGCAATGATGACATACTGACCGGTATTATTCCGCTCAATGCTGCGAATGCCGCGTCCACCCAGGTCAAGCTGAATCGGTGCGCCAAAGGTGGCCGATCCGGCTGCTCTGGAACCCACATTGCCATCCACAACTAAGCTATTGAAATTCAACACAGGCACGATCAAGGCTTTTGTGCGGAGGGTCGTATTTTCCAATGGTGCTCGGAAGGCAACATAGGCCGTGGTGCCATCGGGAGCGATCGTTAGACCTTCAATGTTAAAGCCATTACTTTGCTCGGGGAGGACACCGTTAGCGGCACTGGCTGCCAAACCCAGGAATCCGGCTCCCAAACCATGACCGTTGGTATTGTCCCAAGCAATTAAATCATCTTCCAGGAAATCATAGCGATCGCTAAAGGTGAGCGTTGCAGCGGCTCCTGTGCCAGAAAGGGTGGTTGCAAAGATCCGCTCGCGGTTGGGACGATCGCTGCCACCACTGGAATTGCTGTGGGAACCCATCCAGTAGATGGTATTGCCAATTCGCGTAGAAGCTTCGATATCCACTTCGCGGGGGCGGGGTGGGGTGCCCGTCGTCTGGGTCAAGCCGAGGGCTGTGGTGAAATCAAAGGAATTGAGCGCTAAGCCGGAATCGTTGCGATCGTAAAGGCGAAGGGTCTGGTCTTCATCATCGGCGACGAACATAAACCCACTGTCAATGGCGATCGCCGTAGAAGCATCACTGGTTCCGGTATGAAATCGCGTCGTGTTAGGCGTGCTAGAACCAGCAGAGGCAGCATAATTAATCACATAGCTGTTGCTATTAATGCCATCACTGACGGTGACCGTAATATCAGCCGTACCCACTGCGACAGGATTAATTTTCAGATTGCGATTAGCACCCGTCCCCGTTAATGTCAAGTTTGCATTAGGAACAACGCTAGGATTGCTGCTGGCTACTGTAACCGTCAAGCTATTGACATCCGTATCTCCATCGGCGATCGCAAAGTCAATGCCCAGAGTCCGTGCTGGATCGGTGGGATCGCCAATCACACCACTGACAATTCCGGATCCCGTTGCTGCAAGATTGACAAAGGGCGTGACCGTGGTTTCCGTAATCGTTGGGGCGATCGTGACTGGATTGTCGTTGTCTGTAATGGCGATGGACTGGCTGGTGGTGGTTCCCAATGTCAGACCACTGGAGGGATTGCTAATACTGACAATCGCGGTTTCTAGTCCTTCTATGGCATCATCATCGGCGATCGTAAAGGTGACGTTACCACTATTGAATCCCGCTGGGATGGTGATAGTGGTGTTGCTGAGCACATAGTCGCCTGCGGTAATTCCGCTCCCCGTCACGCTCACGACCACCGTTTGACTCGTCGCCACATTGCTAGAAGCCGTCGCAGTCAGGGTGATGACCGTTGTGCCTGCCTCACTCCCTGTGTTGGAACTGGCTGAAAGATTGACGGTTGGGTTTGCGGTCGCTACGGAAAAGAGAGCGCCACTAAAGGGAATATCCGGAAAAATTCCATCGGCATTTTGGTCGCCTGTTGCATCTTGAGTTTGCCAATTACTAGGATTATTAATGAGCGCCAGGTAGTCACTAAAGTTCGTTTGACCCGTGCGAGATCCCGTATAAGCTGCAATATCCGCCCCAGCATCTACAACGCTTAAGTCGATCGCATTTACGCCTGCTGTCAATCCGGTGTTCGTCAGCAATCCCGCAGATGTAGTACTAAATCCATTATTGGCGATCGCGGTTAAAAATTGGGTGGGAACTCCAGGCGTACCTTGGTAGGCATAAATCACGTCCTCGCTGGCTGAAATGCCCCGATTCGTCCCTCGCCCTGCCACCGGAATTGTAACCGTGCCTGTACTGGCTGTAAGGGTTCCGCTCCCAATGTTATCAATTCTAACGATCGTTCCGGCTGTGACAACGCTCGTTGCCGTCCAGCTAAACGCGCCTTCGTTGGTATCTATAAAGCTGGTGCCGTTCCATTCATTGTCTTCAAAGTAAATGGTTTCGCCAATCGCGATATCCACTAGGGCAACAAAGGCAAGGTTATCTGATCCATCTGCATTGAAGCCAACAAACGCGATATTTCCAGGATTGAGTGCCACTGTCCATTCTCCTCATGTATATCACATGTATATCATTTGTCTTCTAGCGCACACCTGAGAGTCAGCAAGCAGCAAAAATGGGCAGCAATGGAGATGAGTCAAATCAAAATGAATCAACGCCTTAATGAGGCAACGCCTTGCTACCGGAACCCGTATTAAATTTTTTCTAGTGAATGATAACATGCGGACTTTCTTTCCCTAGGTAATCCAGCAAACATCGGATTTCTTCATTTTCTAGGTTCTCAGTCCCTAGTGGATTGTCACGCCTGAAATGATGGATACAAGCTGAGGAAGTCGGGCCCCAAGGAGTGACTGTCCCCCCTCTCCCCCTCCCACAATTTATCCCTCAAAGCAAGATTGACTAACCACTAGCCTCCATAAGTCCCCCGATCGCCAGAATTAGGAGAATTCGGTAAGATACTAATCAATGCGCCTGGGAAGGAAATCGCTGATGGGTGTTGCCTCGTCCTATTACACATTGCTGCGGCTCGAAGCGACTGGTCATGCCCGCCCGGTCGAACAATCCTCAGCGCGGCAATGGTTAAACCAATGGTTAAGCGCGAAATTGAGAACAGATGAATTATATGACGAGGAGTTAACCGATGAGCAAATTCAAGCCTGCCTCTTAGAGCAATACCAATTAGAGCAATACCAATTAGAGCAATACCAAGCCTCATCCCATGGCACCTCGTCCGATGCCACGTTCGCGGAACTCTGTTTGCGGTGCTACATTTCCCAGCACATCGTCTATGCTTGCCATCGCCTGGTTCAGCAATTTGGGGCAACCTATCGCTTTCAGCTCTCGGATCTCTTACCCTTGGTGCTGGATGATGAGGGGCGGGGCAACGCAAACGGGACGCTGGCACACAAAATTCTGACTAGCTTCAAGCCTGAGGCTGGCAGCCTGAAAAATTGGATTACCCGGCTAGTGCGGCAGCATCCAGAGATCAATACCGTTCTGCTGGAACATGGGCTGTATTTGGTCAGCGATTGGGCAATTCTTAACGATACGACACCTGAACAACTCGGACGAATTTTGACCCAGTTCTATCACCTCAGTCCCCTGGAAGTCCAGCAAAATTGTCACCTCTTGGAAGCCTATCGTGCTGTGTATTTGCCCAGCCGGATGCGGGTTCGATCGCACCGTTGCCACC
>JAYKGX010000450.1:0-7581 GCA_035285565.1 Synechococcales cyanobacterium | reverse complement strand
TTCGCGATCGTCTGGGAAAGAATTACGCAGGCAGAAGCAGGTCAGATTTCAGTGTTGGAGCAATGCATGATGTATTGTGGCGTGCTGATGGGGGTGTATTTTAGTGGTGCGATTCGGGGGCAAGATTTTCGTCCAACCTTTTCCCTGGCTGCGATCGTGGCGTTGCTTATCATTCCTTTTGTGTTTGAAAAAGTATCTATTAATCCTGCTGCTCCTCGGCTTGTTAAGTTTGGATTATTTGTGCAAAATGGTGTTTTCTGGGATGTTTTGCTGCAGGCGATCGGTGCAGTTCCTCGGTAGTTTTGGATTTTGGATTTGCGATTGTCTTTTTTGAATTGGGGGGAATTGGGTTATTTTGGGCTTCGTTGTTGATTTTTTGGGCGTGGGATGCACGCCCCTACGATTGTTCGGTTCTTGGGGGGTGGGGTGTATGCTTCTGCTGGATTTCTCGATTCTTATTAGCCTTTTGTTAACCCCAATTTGCGTAGACCTTTGCGATACATGATTGAGGTGCGATCGGCTTGAATGTGAATTTCATCTTTTAATCCTAAAGGCAATACTTTTGGACTCTGTGCTTCTACCATGAATTTGTCTTCTGCAAACACTTGTCGATTAAATTCGTAAACAGGTTCTAAGTCATCATTCTGGTTGAAATTCCGACAAATGGGGGAAAACATGCGTGTTTTTGCACTTGAGATGGGAGACGCGACGTTTAAAATACATAACCGTCCTCCTTCGGGGAAATGCACTGTTAATCGCGCACTATAGGGCAAAAAGACTTCAAATAACCGTCGCCACTGAAATTCCTCTGGTGCCAAATGTTGGAAGCCCTTGGGAAAATTACTCACTGTACTCCAGTAATCGGCAATTACGCCCCGATCGTTGCTTTTCACCTGGTAATGGGGAACTTCTGGATTGTTTGCGTCACCAAATGTGCCCCGATGAACCCAAGCAAAATGGGACACATCGATAAATCCTTCCAGTTGCCGTCCGGCGGAGGTTGCTAGAAACACTGAATCGGGTAAAATTTGTTGATAGTCTGGTTCATCCCATTCCGTGAATCGTGGCAAATCGGCTGCTATGCTGGTGGGCTGCCCTAGCAAGCTAGTCCACACTAAACCATAGGCAATCTGTACCGGGTATTGGGTCAAACAGAGCGTAGGGGGAATCAGACCGGAGGTTTGAGCGGGAACATGATTACAGTGTCCAGCCGCGTTGTAATGTAAACCATGGTAGGGACAAATTAATGCATCTCCCTGCACCGCTCCCATACTCAGGGGCACTCCTCGATGGGGACAGCGATCGGCGGCGATCGAAATCCCAAATTGCGTTTTCCAGACCACAAGCGGTTGATCTAGCAGCGTGACCGCGATCGGCTGAGTTTGTACCTCTTTGACCATCGCTACCGGATACCAATATTGCGCCAAAATCTGCCAATCTGTTGTACTGTAGGTACAATCCTCAGGATGCGGGATCACCTGCGGAGAGCCTGGTTGGGCAGATGGCGGGTTCAGAGGTGGGTAGGATGGAGCAATGGAAGATTCGTAGGTCATGGTAGGGATGATGGGGATGAAAATTATTTTTATCTTTCACTTAAACGGCTTCTTTCATCATGTTCTGTTACGAGAGATACGGAACACAAATTTGATCCTGAATCTGGTAGAAATGGTGTAAATAATTGCGAAAATGGTTAATTAAAATTCTCATCGGCAATAGTGAGGTTATTTATCTTCCATATCTGAATCGATTACAATAGGGGCATGAAACCGATCGTCTCTTGTAGATCCTTCGCATGAAAAATTCAGCAGACAATAAACGCGTTTTCATTTGTGGTTCCGCATTACGAGGGCAACCTGATCATCAAAATTTACAATCTGCACTTTTTGTCCGATCGGCCACGACCGCCCCTCAGTATCGCCTCCATGCGGCTGCAAATGGCTGGCATCCTGCGATTTACGAAGTCTCCGCCCAGGATGTAACAGCGGGGCTTAGGGGAATTGCAATTCCAGGCGAACTGTATGACCTGACGGCGGCACAGTATGACTACTTGGTTTCCACGGAACCCCCTTTCATGTATCCGGCGGAAATTCGCTTAGAGAATGGTGAAACGGCGATCGCAATTCTCTATCCCAGGGTGCTGATTGATGAATTCCACTGGCCTGATATTTCAGAAACCTATGGCGGTTGGGCGGCTTATAAGGCTGCTAGCGTGAATGATTCCACGGTTCTCTATCCACGGGATATGGTGGGGTATGGTGCAACGCCGCCGCCGGTAACGTTTCCCCATCAGGCAAAAATTGCGGTTCAGTTTGTTATTAACTACGAAGAAGGTGGCGAAAACTGCATTCTGCATGGCGATCCGGCTTCTGAAGCATTTTTATCGGAAATTGTGGGTGCGCAGGCGTTACCGGGTGTGCGGCACATGAATATGGAGTCGATTTATGAATATGGCTCGCGATCGGGGTTTTGGCGGCTGTATCGGTTGTTTACCAGTCGGAACATTCCTGTGACGGTGTATGGAATTGCCATGGCATTGATGCGTAATCCGGAAGCGGTGGCTGCCATGAAACAAGCAGATTGGGAAATTGCCAGTCATGGCTATCGCTGGATTGAATACCAATTTATGGATGAAGCGATCGAACGGGAACATTTGCAAAAAGCGATCGCGATTCATACAGCGGTGACCGGAAGTCGTCCTTTGGGATGGTATACCGGACGGACGAGTCCCAATACGCGCAAACTGGTGATGGAGGAAGGGGGCTTTCTCTACGATTCCGATAGCTATGCCGATGATTTACCTTATTGGATCACAAGTGCCCAATCTAAGCCCCATCTTGTGATTCCCTATACGTTGGATAATAATGATATGCGGTTTGCGACCAATCAGGGCTTTAATTCGGGTGATCAATTTTTTGCCTATTTACGGGATGCGTTTGACGTATTGTATGCTGAAGGTGAAACAACTCCTAAGATGATGAGCATTGGGTTGCATTGTCGATTGGTGGGTAGACCGGGGAGAGCGGCTGCATTGGCACGGTTTTTAGATTATGTGCAGGGATACGATCGCGTTTGGCTCTGTCGGCGCGTGGATATTGCCCAGCATTGGCATCGCTATTATCCTTGTGCTATGGAAGGGTGATTTGCCCAAATCGACGATCGCGTTGTTGATAGGCTTGAATGGCTTTTAAAAAGGCGGCGCGATCGAAGTCGGGCCAGAGGGTTTCGGTAAAATAAAGTTCTGTGTAGGCGGATTGCCAAGGCAGGAAGTTACTCAGGCGCAGTTCTTGACTGGTGCGAATTAACAGGTCGGGATCTGGTAAGTTGGCGGTATAGAGTAGATTGGCGATCGTGGTTTCAGTCACCGCCTTGGGATCGAGCAGCCCCTGTTGCACCTGGTGGGCGATCGTTTGCACTGCCTGGGTAATTTCAGCCCGTCCCCCATAATTGACTGCCACATTGAGTAAGAGATGATGATTCTGTTGGGTGGCATGGATGGTTTGGGCGATCGCCCCCTGTAGGGTTTCAGGCAGTTCCGAACAATCGCCTAGAAAAGCAACTCGTACCCCTTCTGCCTGTAATTCAGCCAATTCCTGCGCCAACAGGGTTTCAAACAGCGATAGTAAATAATTCACCTCTTCGGGGGGTCTACGCCAGTTTTCCGTGGAGAAGGCATACACCGTCAGAACTTCAATCCCCCAATCCTTACAAGCGCGGACAATTTGCTTGAGAGTTTTTGCCCCTTGATAATGTCCTGCAATCCGAGGTAAGCTCCGTTGGGTTGCCCAGCGTCCATTGCCATCCATAATCACAGCCACATGACGCGGGAAGCGGGAATTCTGGTGAGTGGTAGGTGCGATCGCGGTTTCAGAACTGCGTAAACTGAAGCGAGTCTGATAGTGAGTCTGATGTGGCATTGTGGAGTTTGGTAATGCTTGCGTTGCTGCTTCTGAAGGCGTTAAACAACTGCCAAAGAGTGAATTTAACCATTGCCGATCGAGTTGACCATGCCATTGCAGCATCCGTCGCATCACTGCTATACAGGTATTCATAAACCCTAAGCGATCGTGCCAAGACCAAGTTTCCCAGCCTAAAACGTTGGTCATTCTTTGTAGCGTTCCCAGCAAATTTCCTCGCTCTTTTGAATAGTTGAGTTGTCCCTGGGATGTTGTTGCCAATGTTGTTAAAACTTTCATCAGTCCTGTATCTGGAAATGCCCAAGTTCCAAATCCCCAGTATTTTGCCATATGATTCATTTCGTCTAACATGAGTTCTTCTAGTACCTGATACAATGCCCCTGTGGTTTGTGCCATCATCCACAAATAGAGACAAGTCGCCCCATATTCCGTTGCCACCCGATGCAGACCATGGCGATACAGAGCTTGCTGAGCATTGTCTGACGCGTGGTAGGAGCGCACAAAATGGGGCTGGGGTTTTATTTTCTCTCCAGTGAGTTGACTGTAGATTTTGCTCAAAGCAGGAGTATGGCGACGTTCTTCCCGTTCCCACAGTCCAATTTCCTGCAATTTGCCATCCCTATCCACCGTTCCCCCCACAAAACGAGCTAACGGTAAATGCAAGGGTTCTAAATATTGCCGACTGGTTTGCGTATAGTCGCGAATCGGAGCTTCGGTGTCGATCGCCCCTTTGAGAATGGCACAAAATGCCTCTAATTCCATCCCCACGACCTGGTTAGGTGAAATGTCATTCCAGGCGATCGCGGACCAAGGGCGATCCTGTGGCTGATCAAACTGCTTGGGCAAATCAGCAACCCGTTCATTTAATGCTTCTAGGGTAAGATAACGATCGATCAAGGTTTGAATACGACTCATGGAATACTCCTGAAAAACGCTACTTCCGTCTACTAACATTCGTTGTTTCACTCTAAACAAGCCAAAGTTGTTCCGTCAGTCGGGCAAAGTCGGTGTCTTTTCTCCTCAGCAGTCTGCAAAAGTCGGATCACAGTGGGTTGCAAAAAGTCGGAAAAGTCGGATCTTGATCAAGTTTCTGTAAAATGTCGGATTCAGGTCTCCCCTTCTGGAATGCGATCGCGTATTCTGGTAGTTCAGAGCAGTGTGGTGAGTTGCAGACGAGCTATGGACAGTCAATCCAGTGAATCGATCGTCGTAGAATCAGTGGTGGTAGGGCTAGAGCGATTGCTGCTGTCTAAAATGGGAGTCTCCCTCAACCCCATTCAGCGTCTGATTTTGATGCAGGTCTGGCAGGGCTGTAAATATCGCGATATTGCCCAGGATGCAGGCTACACAGAAGGGCATATCAAAGATGTGGGTTCGGATTTGTGGCGCTTGTTATCCAAAGTATTGGGAGCAAAAATCACCAAAAGTAACTGCAAAGCGGTGGTCAAGCGATCGCTCCAAGCGGCAGGTCTCTATCGTCCTGATCCAGTTTCTGTCCCAACTCATGCTTCTCCCCCAGCCGTAGAACCTTCTCCGATCGCGGTTGCCACTGCTTCCACCGTGACTTCCACCGTGACTTCCACCGTTGCTTCAACCTTGCCCATCGCCTTGCCCATCAGTCCGTCTAGCGATCGTCGTCTTTTAGGCAGAACCGCTGCGATCGCCCATCTGGATCATCTCCTGCAGCAAGGGGAAAACCTGATCATCCTCCAAGGTGAGGGGGGATTGGGCAAAACGACCCTCGCCCAGCATTATCTCGACCAACAAGGGTTCGATCGCGTTTTAGAACTGCTGATGGCCAAAGAAACTCAGAATATTACCCCTGCTGAACGTGTGGTGGAAGAATGGCTACGGCAGGATTTTGGCATAGAGCCGGGATTGGAATTTGGAGTGGCCCTCGGTCGCTTAAAACGTCAATTGGAAACGCAACGAGTGGGCATTTTGATCGATAACTTAGAACCTGCACTCGATGCCCAGGGTTGTTTTATAGAAAGTCAGCGGTGCTATTTGGAACTGTTACGGGTTCTGTCAGATGCGCGGGTGCGAAGTGTGACCTTGGTGACCAGCCACGATCGCCTCTGTGAAGCCGATCTCTCTCCAGTCCACTACCGTCTCCCCGGTCTCGATCCAGCCACTTGGTTGGATTTTTTTATTCATCAGGGCATCACTGTGGATGAAGCAACCTTGCAGCAAATGTGTCATGCCTATGGGGGCAATGCCAAAGCCATGGGAATTCTCTGTGGTGCCATTCAGTCAGACTATGCGGGAGAAATGCTTGCTTACTGGCAAGACCATCAGCATGATCTCTTAGCGACCTTAGATTTAAAACATCTGATCGATCGCCAGATTCAACGCTTAAACCAGTTAGATCCCCAAGCCACTCAATTACTGTTTCGATTAAGTTGTTATCGCTATCAAGATGTGCCTCGGATTAGCCATGCTGCCGTGCAAGCCATGCTGTGGGATGTTCCAGATGTTCATCATCGGACTGTCATTGCCTCGTTGCACAACCGATCGCTCCTTGAATCTCAACGGGGAGAATATTGGCTCCATCCCATCGTCCGAGAAGCCGCGATCGCCCAGCTCCGCACCAGTCCAGATTGGCAAAACAGTCATGCAAAAGCGGCCGCCTTTTGGACAGAGCAAGTGACTACCATTCATTCCACCCAGGATGCGGTTCGTGCTTTGGAAGCCTACTATCACTCCGTTGCCATGGGAGATTTTTCTGGGGCTGCTAGCGTGATTCTCAAAAGCCGCAATAATCAATGGAAACAGTTTTTACCCCTGGGCAGCACGCTCTATCGCATGGGATTGATTCAGCCAGTGCGCATTGCGATCGAAACGGTTTTAGAAAATGCAGCGATCAATCAATCGCATGATCTGGGTGAACTTTATAACATTTTAGGAGACTTGTATTGGATTGCTGGCAGAGTGCATGATGCGATCGCCTGTCAGGAAAAAACGATTCAATTTGCCCAATCTAATCTACAAAGATTGCAACAGTGCGATCGTCACCATCGCTATTATCTGCAAATGCTGAATGTCGATTCTATGCTGAGTTTAGGACTCTACTCCATCGATCTCTGGGAATTGCCACAAGCTACCCATTGGTTTGAACAGGTGATTGCGATCGCAGCGGGAACCGATCATGCACTCTGGGCAGAAAAAGCCACCGTTTGTCTCGCGCTCGTGTGGTCTTATTTGTCCCAACCGCAACAGGCTTTGCTGCTAGCCGATCAGATGAAGGTCGTCATTCAACAATCCACTCGCCCTGCGGGGCAATTTGCCTATTTTATTCAAATTCTCGGTCAGGTCTACCTCAACTTGGGACATTGGGAACAAGCAGACCATCTACATCAGCAAGCTCTGCAATCTGCTACCACCAGCCACTACCCCCAGATTCAAGCCCGCACCCTCACAGGATTAGCCCAACTGCATCGCCAGCAGCAGCGCTATGCCCCCGCGATCGCCCTTCATGGACAGGCAATTGATTTGTTAGAAGCGATCGGGGCTAAATGTGACTTAGCGGAAGCCTATTTCCGGCGTTGCTGAATTAGGGTATGCTTCGGACAGGGACTGGAACATCTCCGAATTTCAGGTAATGAATTAACAATTTCACTGAATGTTTCAGCATCTCGACTGATTTAGAATAGCAAAGCGTTTTTCG
>JAYKGX010000449.1:0-10986 GCA_035285565.1 Synechococcales cyanobacterium | reverse complement strand
CCATCCCATGCTTGCTCCCTCTCGGTTGCGTCCCTTGCTTGATCTGATCCAGGATGAGGTGGTGAGTTCACCGGGTCACAACTCGTCAATCATCAGACCAGAGTTCGGTCGGGTTTAAATTAACACCTCTATCTGCTGGTATAGGCTGGATTTACTGAAACTTCTTCCAAGCTTCTTTTCTATTTCCGGGGAATTTCGGTGGTATCTGCAACCAAATAAGCATAAAAAAATCTCCAACCGAAGCTGGAGAAATAGGAAGGGAGAGATCGACTTACGCTCAGAGGTAGAAGCAAGGTGCCCCACTCAAAGAAGAGTTAAGGTGAGAGCCAAAGTCAGATTTGGTCCATGCCTCTACATATCCTCTTCACATAAGTATTTGAAATTCCATCAGGAACTCCAAATTCTGTTGTAAAACTGGCAGGGAACTTCTCCCAAAAGCAGTACTTCTGTATTGTTCCTGCCAATTTCTGCGATCGCCGGGAGCCTCACCCCTGTGCGACCCAATGGATGCACGAAACACGAGACCCGGTTCACCACAAGGCTGTCGGGAATGAACTCGCAGTCTAGGAAGGAACTTCAATCCATTCTTCGATCGCTTCTTCCTTGGTGTTCGTGCGACGTTCTAGGGTTTCCCGCTCAAAACGCATGTGGATTGCCCGATTTTGTTCGCCATCGGCTGCCACTGCAAAGATTGGGAAATTCAGCACGCCATCCTGGAACGACATCTGGAAGCGGAAGGTGCCATCAGCACTCAGTTTGATGGGCTTGCCATCCACATAAACCGTGGCATCGGGTTCGGTTGCGCCGTAAACAATCAGTTCAGCATCGGCAATCAACCAGAACTGGCGCGGTTTTGCGGGAGATGCTGAAGCCGAGAACATGCCCATGCCGGAAGCGGTCAATAATCCCGATTCGGTTGGGACTGCCCACATGCCCACCCCAGAGGGGAACACATAGGAACTCAAGCTTTCCAGATGTTGAATGGATCCGGCAGGCGCAGAACCCGGCACATGCTGCATGGAACCGTAGAGCGAGCCAGCAATGCGCATTGCTTCTGCATCTTCTGCCAAGCCAAAAACTTGATCATGCACGCTCACGCTTGTCGGCGCTGATCCTAATTTCTTGGCAGGGGGCACCAAGGTGGCAAAGGTTTTACCCGCGAGATCCTGATCCCAATCTAAGGTGAGGAAGTGATCTTCAATCCAATCCGAGGGATAGACCGGGGGAATGCGGACCGCTGCCGATCGCGCTAAGCTCAACCAACGACCGTCCCAGGTGCGATAGCCAATTTCTGCAACATAGTCGCGATCGCTAATGGGGATGGGCATATACCATTCCCGCGCCAATTCATCACAACCATACTCTTGCACACTGTGAGGAGCTTGATAGTTCACATCAATATCCGTCACGTCATATAACCGCAGCGCCAACTGTTGACCACCCTGTTCCCGCAGGTAATGCCGACTTTCATTGGGTACATCCCAGTAGGCATAGGCCCATTGGGGATCCCGTGGCATGAGAACAATGCGACTTTCACCATATCCACCGGGTAGATCCAGCAGAGCATCATCGACATCTGCTAAAGTCTCATCCACCATTACTGCACCTGCCTGTAAACCGTACTTTGCAGCTTCAACCATCTCCTGTGCTCCAGCTCCCCGCTTTTCCAGAATGGACGACAACAACTGATCCTTGCGCATCCGACTGTAACGGGATACGCCAACTGCACTTGCCACGCGCCTTAACTGACGCAGAGTCATGTCTTCCAAAGGAACCCGATCCTGGCTCATACTAAACCTCCCAAAACTGCCCCCGTGGGGATCGGTTGTTTGATGTCATAGTGCCCTACTTTCTCGTTGGGATCAAGGGGTGGCGATCGCTGTTTTTCACGAAAGGGCTGATAAAAACGGTTTTTCAGGGATCACAGCCGATCAAATGTCAGGATATCATGACATTATGGAGGTGAGGGGATCAAATAAGTTGTGAGATCGTGACATTGTGAGGTGTTGTTTGCTATTGAGTGGATCCGAAAAAATGTATGTATGAGAATTGCTGGGGTGGTGCCTGAATTTTTTCTGGGCGTGCATCCCACGCCCAGATGGAAATTCATCGGCGATCGCGCAAACGGGGTACTATTACGGGTTGATGCCTATGTGTGAATGCTTAAGCCTGCTATGACTGATTTGCCTCCGTCTCAGACTAATCAGCCGCCTGCTTCCCCTGCTGCTGCTTCCCCCAAGCGATCGCCTGGTTCGTTACGACGCTGGAGCAAACGAGCTACGGCTGCGCTGTTTCTAACGGGTCAGGTGTTGGTGCATCTCTTGAAGGGGAAAATTCATCGCCGCAATACGTTGGATCAAATGGCGATCGTCGGGCCGGAGTCTCTTTTGATTGCGCTACTTACGGCTAGTTTTGTGGGGATGGTGTTTACCATTCAGGTGGCTCGTGAGTTTCTGAGTTTGGGGGCGGGTTCAGCCGTGGGGGGTGTGCTGGCGGTGGCGCTGTCGCGGGAATTGGCTCCAGTGCTGACAGCGGTGATTTTGGCAGGGCGGGTGGGGTCTGCTTTTGCGGCGGAGTTGGGTACCATGCAGGTGACGGAACAGGTGGATGCGCTTTATATGCTGCGTACTGATCCGATCGATTACCTGGTGATTCCTCGGGTGCTTGCTTGTTGTTTAATGTTGCCCTTGCTAACGATTCTGTCATTGGTTACTGCCATGACGGGTGGGATGCTGATTGCGGATTCGATGTATGGGATTTCCCATCATTTATTTCTTAATTCTGCGCGTAACTTTATTGATGTTTGGGATCTTGCCAGTGCGCCCCTTAAAGCGATGGTTTTTGGATTCCTGATTGCTATCATTGGTACGAGTTGGGGACTGACGACGACAGGTGGAGCAAAGGGGGTCGGTCAATCCACAACAACGGCAGTGGTGACTTCGCTGTTAGCGATTTTTATTTCTAATTTTTTCCTGTCCTGGATCATGTTCCAAGGGGCAGGCAATGCGGTGATTAGCGGAACCTAATGGACCAAACCTACGGGGTCAATTTTTCAGGGAAGCAACGAGATCGATCTGTTCCTCAGAAAACCCTGCCTCCTGTAAATCTAACTTCAGAAACGAACTATCCTGCAATCCAGCATTGAGTGCTAACCCGGCTTGTAAAGTGACTATCGCTTCGGGGCGTTTTCCTTGCCCTAATTGGGCGATCGCCTTGGCAATCCAGGGATGGGGGTTTTCGGGTTCTAACTGCGTTGCTCGTTCAGCATGGAGTAGGGCGCGATCGTAGTCTTGTAAGCGGTGCAATGCCAAACTTAGATTGTAGTGAGCAATTTCATTCTTGGGTTTTAACATCACAGCCCAACTATGACTGGCAACAGAACTGTGAATATTCCCAGCAACTAAATCGACAATTCCTAAAGCATTCCAAGCTTCCACCTGAAATGGATTCCGAATTACCACATCGACCAACTCTTGCGCAGCCCGATCGCGATCGCCCGCTTTATGTAACGTCCAACCTAAAAGTACCCGTCCATTCAAGTGACTCGGTTCCTGCTCCACCGCTTGTTGCAGGACTGCGATCGCCTCGGTCAGATCTCCTTGCTGTCGGAGTTGGAGTCCCTGTTGCCGCAATTGGGCAGCGCTGGTTAATGTAGCCTGGGCAGGAGCGATCGGGGCAATCCCACCACTCCAACTCACGGCAGGCAGGAGCAGTCCCAGGGCGATCGCTTTTAGGAAATGCCCTGGGATAAAGGACTGGGGTGAAATGCGGGTGGCTGGGTTCATCGCTCGAAATGCATGGAACGCTCATTGACGGAATGCAAACTCTGACGGCGCTGTTGAACCAGTTGAGCCGCCCAGAGAATTGCCTCTTTCATACTAGTGGCATCTGCAATCCCCTGCCCTGCAATATCAAAGGCTGTCCCATGGTCGGGAGACGTGCGGACAAACGGTAGCCCGATGGTCGTATTCACAGCCCGATCGAAGGCCATCAATTTCACAGGAATCAAGCCTTGATCGTGATAGAGCGCCAAAAAAGCATCAGGCACTGTCTGTGATCGTTGTAATGCCTGTTGTCCTTGCCCAAACCAAGCCTGTCCCGGTTTCACCCACATCGTATCTGGGGGCAATAAGCCTTGAAATTTTACCTGGGGAAACTGCGATCGCATCTGAGCTAACCAAGCTTCTAACCAATCCACTTCTTCCCGTCCTAGCTGACCCTGCTCGCCACTGTGAGGATTCAACCCAGCGATCGCAATGGTAGGTTGGGTAATCCCAAAATCCTGCTGGAGGCAATCAATCAACAATTCAATTTTTTCCGTCAATCCCTGGGAACTCAGGCGATCGGGCACCTGCCGCAGGGGAATGTGGGTGGTGGCTAACAAGGCTCGCAGGATCCAACCTGTATGGGGCGATCGTGCCAAAAAGGTCATACCAAATTTGCTCACCCCTGCCCGCTCTGCTAGCAATTCCGTCTGTCCTGGATAGTCATGGCCTGCTGCTTTCCAAGCCGATTTGGCGATCGGAGCGGTCACAATTCCCTCAAACTCTCCTGCCACCGTTGCCGCGATCGCCTGTTCCAAACTGCGAAAACTGACTTCCCCACTGGCGGCATTGCCCCCCCCAGGTTGAACTTGTGATGCAACATCTGCCGGAATTGGAATTTCTAACCAGGGAAACGCATCGGGATCTGCCAGATCCGTCTCAGCTAGGTGAGTGGCTTCTGTTGGGGTGGCTTTCATCGTTTGCAGCAAGTCATGCAGCAGCGCTCGATTGCCAGCGAGGGTGATCTCCGCCTGCGATCGAATTCCTGGATCCAAAAGTGCCTTCAAAATCACCTCTGCCCCAATGCCTGCCGGATCGCCCAGGGGTAAAATCAACTTTGCTTTGGCAACGGTCATGGCGTGATGTTCCTTCCTTGTCCCACCTGGTTTAAGATACTTTAATTGATACTGAATCTTTTCACTCTGTCTTGGGGGAATGGCATGGGAGAACTATTTACTGCCGCATTTTTATCGTTTGGGCTGATTCTGGTGGGTCTTGCACTCGGATTTGCTCTGCTCAAGCTCCAGGGCGGTGAGGAATAAAAGACGATTCGCAGCTTCGGATCGTAGATTCAATGAAACCCTCGATCGGGGGCTGTTATGGCTCTCTGAGATCGGGGGTTTATCCTATCCAGGTAAGCTGAACTTGATATAACGTTTGTTTAAGTTACCTGAAAATCGCTTCATGATTGAAATGTAGGCGATCGATTGCCCTCCAATCTCTAGGAGAACCCCACTCGCCTGCTCCACTTTCTGATAGAATTCGACAGAAAGTTAACAATTTGTCACAACACCCCTCATGAGCATTTTAATCGTTGGTGCTACGGGCACTTTGGGAAGACAGGTGACGCGCCGCGCTCTGGACGAAGGTTATCAAGTTCGCTGTTTGGTGCGGAGTTTCAAACGAGCTGCTTTCTTGAAGGAATGGGGGGCTGAGTTGGTATATGGAGACTTGCGATCGCCAGAAACCTTGACAGAAGCCTTGGAAGGCGTAACGGCAGTGATTGATGCATCCACCGCTAGGGCGACGGATTCCCTCAGCATCAAGCAAGTGGACTGGGAAGGCAAAGTGAATCTCATCCAAGCAGTCCAAAAGTCCGATTGCGATCGCTACATCTTTTTTTCGATCCTGGATTGCGAAAAGTATCCGAAAGTCCCCTTAATGCAGATCAAAACCTGCACAGAAAAATTTCTTCAGGAATCGGGCTTAAATTACACCATTCTGCGCCCCTGCGGGTTTATGCAAGGGTTGATTGGACAATATGCCATTCCTGTCCTGGAAAACCAAGCCGTCTGGGTGGTGGGAGAAACATCGCCCATGGCCTTTATGGATACGATCGATATTGCCAAATTTGCCGTGCGAACCTTACAAGTGCCGGAAACTGAGCGGCGATCGTTCCCGATTGTTGGATCCCGTGCCTGGGATGGCTATGAAATTATTCAACTCTGCGAACGGCTCTCGGGTAAGGATGCCAGAATTACCAAGGTTCCCCTCAGCGTCATCGGCGCAACTCGGCAAGTGCTGCGCTTCTTTCAATGGTCTTGGAACATAGCCGATCGCTTGTCCTTTACCGAAGTGGTCGCTACCGGTCAGCCCTTGAATGCCGACATGGGATCCGTGTATGACACCTTTGGCTTAAACCCCAGTGAGATGTCCACCCTAGAAGCTTATCTGCAGGACTACTTCAGCCGCATCCTTAAGAAGCTGAAGGAGATTGAATATGCCCAGGAGCAGGCACAGAAAAAGAAAAATCAACCGAAGAAGAAAGCCTATCCCCGATTTTAATCTTGAGGCAAAATTGAGACGGTAGAGATATCACGACTGCGGGATGGTGATGCTTCACTCCTCCTCAGGTTGGAATTTCTGTTACACTTGACCACTTACTCTTTTTGTCTGTGAGCGCCATCTGTGCTAAAAGCTGGGATTATCTACAACGATGCCAAACCAACAGCCTGTCAGGCCATGAAGGCTCTGCGGGACAAATTAATGGATGCAGGTTGGGAAGTCGTGGTGGCAACGAGTGCGGGCGGTATTTTAGGCTATGCCGATCCTGGCTCTCCGGTCTGTCATACACCGATCGACAGCCTGGTTCCCCCCGATTTTGATCGGTTTACCAAGTTCGCGATTGTTCTGGGGGGAGATGGGACGGTGCTGTCTGCCTTTCGTCAGGTTGCCCCCTGCAGCATTCCCCTCTTAGCTGTCAATACCGGACACTTGGGCTTTCTCACTGAGTCCCTGCTGGCGGATGGGGCGCGATCGCTGGAAAGGGTGTTGACAGGCAAATACCAAATCGAAGAACGGACCATGCTGACGGTGCAGGTCTTTCGCGATGACTCACTCCTATGGGAAGCGCTTTGCTTGAATGAGATGGTGATTCACCGCGAACCCCTCACCAGCATGTGTCATTTTGAAGTGCAGATTGGCAATAACAGCCGGGTGGATATCGCTGCGGATGGTCTGATTCTGTCTACCCCTACGGGATCAACCGCCTATTCCCTCTCGGCTGGCGGTCCTGTGATCACACCCGGCATTCCAGTCATGTGCATGATTCCCATTTGCCCCCATTCCTTGGCATCCCGTGCTTTGATCTTCAGCAATACAGAGTCGGTCGATATCTTTCCTGCCAGCAACAATCGCCTTGTCATGGTTGCAGATGGCAATGCAGGCTGTTACATTCTGCCGGAGGATCGGATTCGGGTACAGAAATCCGCCTATCCCGCTCGGTTTGTGCGGCTGCAACCCTTTGAATATTTCCAAATCCTCCGCGACAAATTGGGCTGGGGTCTTCCTCACGTTGCCAAGCCCTCTCCGCTATTCAATCACCAAAGCGACCAACCACTCTAGAATCCCTCTGATAGAATGGGCGTAGAATGGGCGGGTATAGGGCAATCCTGTGCGAACTCCAATGCGAACTCCAATGTAAACTCCCGAGTGAGAATGAGTTTTCATGATGGAATCAATCACCTCTGTTTTAGTGGTAGAACCTGATGAGCTGTTAGCAGAGCATGTCCGTGCAGATTTGCAGACTTCTGGCTATACGGTTCAAGTCAGTCATGATGCTGCCCATGGCTTAAAGCAAGCGATCGCTGCTCCACCCGCTTTAATTGTTGTCGATCGGATGTTGGTGGGAGATTCTGGTCTGTCTTTCTGCAACACCCTGCGGCAACAAGGGTTGCGAATGCCGATTTTGTTATTAATGACTAAAGATGGCGTAGACGATCGGGTTGCTTGTCTAGAAGCGGGAGCTGATGATTATTTCCTGAAGCCCTATCGCAGTGATGAATTTCTCTGCCTGGTGCAGCACTATCTTCATCTGGAAGCGCCGAAACAAGAAGTCCTACGCTTTGGCAATCTAGTCCTGGATCTGGGATCTCGGCAAGCATTTCGCAATGGACGGGCGATCGACCTGACGATGAAAGAGTTTGAGCTACTCAAGTTTTTGATGGAGCATCCTCGGGACACCCTCACGCGTGAGCAGATTCTGGAAAATGTGTGGGGCTATGAATTTGTGGGGGAATCTAATGTCATTGAAGTTTACATTCGCTATCTTCGCCTCAAAATTGAAGATGAAGGCGAAAAACGGTTAATTCAAACGGTACGAGGAGTTGGCTATGTGTTACGGGAGGTTTAGGTCTGGGAATTTAAGCAGGATCCAATTTGGCTTGCTGGGCAGTCTGTTATCGGGCAGTCTTTGTCTACTGTTGATGGGATGTCATTCTGTTCTGAGCCATTCCGAGCCATCTGCTTCACCGTTGCCGGTCTCACTGCCATCCACGTCCCCCCCAACCCCTGCGTCCCAAACTGCCAGCACGACCATCCTTGACCCCCGAAGTCAGAGTTTGCCCATTACCGCCCAAGTGCTCCTCAAGGGCAAAACCTTTCAGTTGGAAGTGGCTGAAACGCCGGATCAGCAAGCCATGGGATTAATGTATCGCCCTGCGCTACCTGACGATCGTGGGATGTTATTTCCCTTTGAGCCAGCGCGTCCCGTCAGTTTTTGGATGATGAATGTGCCTGTCGCGTTAGATATGGTCTTTATTGCTCAAGGACGAGTTGTGGCGATCGCCGCCAATGTGCCCCCCTGTGCGCAACAGCCCTGTCCATTTTATGGTCCCCCCCAAGCCGTCGATCATGTGCTAGAGCTACGCAGTGGTAGAACCAAAGAAATTGGACTTCGAGTGGGGGAGCCAGTTCAGATTAAGCATCATTGAAAGGCTAGAAGCCCCGTTTTTAGAGACAGGACTTGCTGCAGCATCGGGGAATTGCCGATCGGAGCGAGTCTCGCGCAGGTTCATTTATGAAGAGAATTTTATAAAATAGTGCTCCACTTGAAGAATTTGAAGTTTTCTTGATCTAGTTTAATAATCACATGCTATACTCTCATCCCAATCCGGTTAAATTGTAGTCAGTTTAACGGATGACTTAACCCCGTTCGTGTGTTACCCTCTGTGCCCCGGTTCTCTGCAACCTAAAGTACTGAGTTTCACCAGCAAGTGACTTATCCATGTCAGGTTATCCCTGACAAGCTACTTATGGTAGGTCTTTCCTAGAAAGATGACCAAGTTGGTTGGCACTGGTTGGCTGTTTTCCCTTTCCTGATTTTTTTCACTGGTGCATTTTTCATTCATCTCATAGGTAGCAAAATAGAACACACGTGCTACTATAGCTACTCAATGAATTGCAACTCATTCAGTCAAGGCAGCCTAAAAGTTGTCGAGAAGGGTGGGTGGTTTTTCTCAGCTTGATTGGGGCAGATCAAAAAGTGTCAGTCTCAATTGATCGATCTAAAAAAAATCTGTCCACAATAAAAAGCACAAATTTTCACAAGCCAAATCAAGCAATTGAAATTGCAAGCTTGAATTAACCGTTGGAATCAGCGTTATCTCATGGAAAGCTCATGGAAAGCTCACAAGGGATTGCTAAATCTATAAGGAATCAAGCGGTATCTATGCCGTTTTAGGAGGTGATAACCTTCCATGTCTCCATCCACGTACCCGGACTTAATTCGTTTTTTGCAGGATGACCTGGCGATCGCTACTTCGGCGATCGATTTTGCCCTCAAGCAACGCGAAGGCGACTACGATCCCCTGCCGATGATTCTTTGGCAGTATGGGCTAATTACCCTGGAGCAACTCGATCGCATTTATGACTGGTTGGAAACAGCCATCTAGGTCTGAAAGCTATCTGTGAAGAAAAGTCACCTAAGATTAAAAAATGCTTTAGAAGATTAAGGCACTCTTAGGGATTAAGGAACTCTTTAGTGCTTCGCCATTTCATCAACAATCCGTTTAAACTGAGAGAAAGGTCAGAACCAAGGGTATCTAGTATTTTCTAGAATTTCTCAGGCGGTGAAGTCTACCTTGAGAACGCCTCCAGAAGTAGGCAGAAGAAGTAGATCGACCCGTCTAGGCTGCAAGATCAGTTGTGGTGAGGCGAATGAGTGAACTGGAGCACTACTATCAGGTGCTGGGGCTAGAGCCAGGAGCATCACTAGAAGAGATTAATCGGGCTTATAAAGATTTGGTTTTTGTCTGGCACCCCGATCGCATCCCCAAGGACAATCCCCGTCTGCTCCAGCTTGCCGAAGCGAAAATTAAAGAGTTGAACCAGGCGCGGGACACCTTACGGGAAAAAGTCAAGACCCAACAGCAGACTCCCCAATATAGCAGTTACCAAGCCAGCTACCAGGCGGCTAAGAATCGTGCCCAGGCGCGATCGGAATCCCACCATTCGTCTTACCAGCCATCTGCCAATCCGTCCTCCTCTTCCAGCAACTATTCCCAACGGCACGCCGCCCATAGTTACTCGTCGAGTTATTCATCAGGGCAAACCAGCCATGCTCACCGGGAAAAAACAGAGCCGGGAAACAATTCCCAGTCCAACCAGCAGGATTACTACGCCCAATCCCGGTACCGCCCTGAATATCATCAGTCAAGCCAGTCTCACCCTAACGGTGCTCAAGCGGGTTCTGCAGGTTCTCAACAAGCCAATGCTCAGTCTAGTGGGCAAGATCAGCGATCGCCCCACGACTCTAACGCGGCTGCCAGCGAATCGCACACCTCTCAAGGGGCTAAACAGTCATCCTCTCATCAATCCTCGGATCCTAAAGCAACCCATAGTTACTATTCCACAGGCTATGGTGCTTACTACAATGGCTACACGGCTCGACCTCAGGATAAAAATGGTCAAAGCAATGGTCACGGTCACACCAGTGCCAAACAGCGGGAGGCTCATTCCCCCGGCAGTGCTCACACCTCAACCAGTTCTCACTCCTCAAGTAATGGATCCTCTCATTACCATTCCCAAGGTCATCCTTCCCAAGCCTACGGTCAAGTTCCCAAATCACAATTTGAGCAACATCGCGCTCAAGCTAGCTCCTACACTGCGCCAACTCCTCCCAAACCAGCTCATCCTGATCTCAGTGGTGTGGATTTTAGTGGAC
>JAYKGX010000448.1:0-38276 GCA_035285565.1 Synechococcales cyanobacterium | reverse complement strand
GGTAGGCAGCCCCAATGATGACCTGCAGATTGGGTTTGTCTGCCAGGGTAGTGAGCTTGAAGATCTTCGTCTGTTCGCGCTTCTTGCTGACCCCTTGATTCGCTCGGAAGACCTGATCGGGTTCTGTGCGAATTTCCGTCACCGCACCCTTGGTAATAAACATCGGGGTCACAGGTTCGCCCGCAGGCTTAGCCAGACCGCGATCGCCCATGCTACCCATGCGATTCATCCGTGCCGAATAGCCCGCAGCAGTCACGTAACGCTCATAGGGCACCGTGTCTTCCCCAAAGGCTTCAGAATATTCCACACTGTCAAGAATGGAATCCACCAGCGCATACAAGCCCTTCTTAGCACAGATGTCAAAGTATCTGTTGGTTTCCTGACGACCGTAGGTCGGACGACCCAAAAGGCGACGGTGAATATATTCCACGGCCTTCATCACGTACAGCGGTTGCCAATACAGCTTGCGGAAGGTATCAGATTTCGCCAGTGCTCGGATGAACTCCCGCACGGTGATATCCCCATTCTCCAGCTTGATTTCCTGGAGGGTGAGCCGCTGCCCTTCATAGACATCGCGCCCAAACACCTGCAGATAACAAGCCCGGATTAACTTCTGGGTGCTGCTTTCCGAGAACTTGATGCTGATGCCCTTGGTATTGGTGCTCTTAGAAGAATCAAACAGCCCGCGCTTGCTCAGCCCGGTAAAGCTGGGTAATTGATCCAACTTGAATACTTTGGGTCCCAATGTACCAGGAGCAACTCCCCTTGCTGCAGGATTGCTGACTTGGCTGTTGATCCCAGGACCTCGGGCAATCAGCAAACGACGGGTATCTTTACCAAAGGGTGCTGGGTTGTTGTTGGGGTTGCGGGTCTCTTTCGGGAAGATTGCGCCAAATTGATTCTCGATCGGATCATTGCCCCGTCCATAAACATGCTGTTCTGGAAGCGGGCGATCGTAGGCAGCAAAGGTGGTGAGGAACTGCGGTACTTTGCGGAAAGGCGCACTGTAACGAAACAGATCCTGCTGAGGGCCCCAGTTTCGACATTCTTGGGCTTCTTGACCAAATCCGCGCAGGTAGGGCACGGTTTCTTCGCCAAAGTAATCGCTGTACTCATTGGAATTCACCAGGGCATCGACCAGGGCATTCCAACCCCCGCTGGAAATAATGCTGAAATATTTCTGCACTTCTTCTCGCGAAGAGGGACCGCGACCGAGAATGTGACGGAATGCCAATTCCAGCGCCCGACTGTTGATATAAGGCTCCACAAAGTTCCTGCGATACAGGGGAGACTTACAAAGGCGACGAACGAACTCCTTCATGGAAATTTCGCTGTTCTTCACCTTGGATTCCAGATCAGAAATACCCAACGAGTAAGCCTTGGTGATATCCCGCTCAAACACCTGACGGTAGGCAGCCTTGATGGTGTCATTCTTTTCGATCGCCGACAGACCGGGCTTCATGACAAACTTCTGGCGACGCTGGGAAGCATTGAAGTAGATCTGAGGGAGCTTCAACCCTTGTTGATCCGTGGAAGGACGCTGACGCAGCTTATCCGAAGGCGCAGGTGCTTTGAATTCATTGATCAGAATGGCGAAATACTGGTCAACAATTTCTGCTCCCTGGGGATCATTTTTGAAGTAATCCAGAGCTGCTCCGGCCATTTCTTGCAGGGCAACAATCGTGGCATCCGCAGAACAAGCCGCTTCAATAATCGCCCGCAGACCGCGAGTATTAACCTCAATGATGCTGGGATCTCCCGCCACAATCGAGTAGGTCAAGTAGCGCAGAAACCAACTCAAATCACGCAGCGACTTCGCCATGTTGCTCGGACCATAGCGGGCAACGTTGATGGGGCGGAAACCAGGCGGAATCGGACCTGTGCTGGATCCTGTTAGAACAGAGCGCAACCCACCAAAAAAGCCACCGCCACTGCTAGGGGCTTCCGCATAGGTCACCGTCCCCAGTTTCATGCTTTCCTGCATATCCAGGACAGTTCCCGCGATCGTGAGAACAGGCTCATCAGCGGGAGGCTTCTCTAGGAATGCCATGGGGGATCCACCCGTAAAGATGCGATTCGCCGCACGGGATACGATCAGCTCAGAATTCTTCGTCAGGATTGCAGCAATGTCCAGACGCTTGGCCCCGGAAGCGAAATATTGGGTTAACTGATCCAACTCACTCTTCGCTAAAAAGCGATCCTGCTGCTCCGCTTGGGAAATCGTCGTCAGAGCGACGGTTTGATAAAGTTGCGGGCGTGCTAAAGAGCTTCCACCACTTGCCTTAACACTCATCGGTTTTCTAAAGCTCCCTACGGATTATTACGGTGTTATATCTGACTCTCACTTAAAGTAAGGGTGCTCGTGAGATCCACCACGCCTATAGGCAACGCAGCACCACCCGCAGAACCCTCTCAAGTGCTAGCTCATTAAAACGCTATCCCATAAATCCCGGAACCACCGCACGACTGACTGAACAGCCGTTTATGAAATAGCTTCCTCATAGATTAGAACGTTTCGGAACCCGGTACTCGTATTGTTAACAAGTGTGTCGGAACTCCAAACAGTTCAGCAGGTGAACATTCATAGAATACTCATCCGTTCATAATCATAGGGAATCAATGAGTCCCTTCTGAGAAGCCGTATACGTTTCGTTACAAATGCCAGCGGCACAGGAGGCATTCCCGTACCGCTAACTGAGCGTGATTGAGAGCGTGCGTGATTACAGACACGCGTGATTGAGGGTGTGATTCAAGACTTAGTTAAGAATTACAAAGTTTCATGAGGTTGCCGTTTAGGAAGTACGCAGAGATTCTCGGCTGACGACGATCGCCCCAACCCCAATCAGCAGAGACAGCAGCGGTCGCCAACTCGCCTGGAACGTCTCCCAGAGGGAACCGGCGATCGCCACTTGGTTCCAACTGAGGGCAAAATAAACCGCTAGCACGAACCCGAATAAAGCTAATAGCAGCCACTGACTCAAGAGCAGAAGCATCTGGATCATTGGGCTGGCAGTGGAACGACGGTTACGATTGCGGCGATCGGGACGAGCCGGACGGGAGTCAGTGTAATGATCCGCGTAATGATCCACAGGCACATCAGACTGGAGTGGGCGATCGCTAGGAGGATCCAATGAAAGAGAGACTGGACTCCGGAAAGGATGGGCGCGATCGGCTTCCAAAGCCTCCAGACGGTAGAGAAGGTGGTGCCATTCTGCAACAGTAATCGGCTGACAATCGATAGGCAGGGACAAGGTCTGTGAGGGCATCGTCTGTAGCTGTCTAGTCTGTAGCTGTCTAGTCTGTGGCTGTCTAGTCTGTGACTGTCTAGTCTGTGACTTTAAAGTGAGTTGTGTGGACATCAACAGGGGTAACGTGAGCCGATCGCGGTCTGAATGGGTCAGCGAGGGGGCATCTCGATAACTAGGATGCTGTTGGATAGCAGGATAAGCGCCTTCGGGGTGTTGCTCTCCCTGAAATGGAACTTGCGCCTGATCCAGCAAAATGGGCAGGGCTTGGGAAGGCTGGTGGGTGGTTTGATCGGTCGGTTGCTCAGCAGGCTGCCAACTCATAAATCTCATGAACCCGTCCTCCTGATGTGAAAAAACTAGTAGAGAACTCAAAATCGAGAAAATTGTAGAAACTGCACGTCCTCTCACCAATGCGGTTCGATAACCTGATAGAGATCCATTGGAGATCCAGCCCCTTGTGAACAATTCAGTGAGCAGGTCACCTTCTGAATGTCACCTTCTGAATGTCATCTCCTGGATGTAACCTCATTGTGGTACAAAAACTTGAAATTGTCTGCTGGAGCTTGTTGGAAGATACTACAACTGGAAAGATTGTTGGCTGTGGGGATTTGTTGGATTTTGTTGGCAAGCGGTTGACAGGTGGGATGACAAGTTGGCCAGGGAGAATTGCAGTGGAGTGGAGACAGAGTGGAAAACTTGAATCGATCGCGCTAGATTGAACAAGAGTATGCCTAAGAGACAGAATGGATGCTGGATCAGGGTCACCGAACGGAATAACGGCTGAGCAAGTATTTCAGCTTGTCAATCAGTGGAACTGTAACCGGACAGGGAGCACCTTTAACGACCTCACTCGTCAGGTGTTTCTCCTGGTTTGGCAAGATTTTTCCTATCGTCAGATCGCTGAAGCGCTGGGCTATGAGGAAAGCTATTTGCGAGATGTGGGATCTCGATGCTTTCAACAGCTTTCTCAAACATTTGCCATAGAAGTCAGTAAGCGTAATTTAAAAACTTCCTTCTACCACTTCCTCAGTAGCCAAAATAGCCCATTGAATCACCAGTCTACGGTACAGGAAAATCCTACGTCCGTTGATGCCCATGGCATTGAGTTCCAAGGGGTGGAGGTCTACCCTGTGGAGGCTCGATCGGTTGAAGATCGCAAGACGCAGAATCTGAATGATCCTGAACTAACAAGTCCTGAACCGAACAGTTCTGAACTGGAAAGTCCTAATTTGGAAAGTGCTGATTTGGCAAGTCCCGCTCAGTCGATGGATCTGCCCACTCATCCTGTGCAATCCGTCGTCTCTGCCAGCCCCACGTTTTTAGGGCGCGATCGCGAAATTGCCGACCTGAATCACCTGATCAGTCAAGGTCATAAAATCCTGGTCATCCAAGGCATCGGCGGAATGGGCAAAACCACCTTGGCACGTAAATATTTGGAACCACCGACCTTTGACGTAGCGCTAGAACTCTGGATGGCCACGGAAACCCAAAACATCATCTCCGCCGAAAATCAGGTGGAAGAATGGCTGCGGGTGAACTTCCAAATGGAGGTAGGCGGTGACCTGGGGATCAATTTGGAACGGTTGCGGCGACGACTGCGCGATCGCAGTGAACGCTATGGCATTTTGATTGATAATCTGGACTCGACCCTGGATGGGGATGGGCAATTTTTACCAAATCACCGTAGCTATGTCGATTTACTACGCATGTTATCGGATCCTTCGCTCAATTCACTGACCCTGATCACCAGCCGAGAACGGATTCAAGAAGGCAATTTGTCGCTGCAGCACTACAGCCTCAGTGGTTTATCAGAAGATGCATGGCGCGATTTTTTCCATTGTCATGGGCTACCCTCCCAGTCTCCCATCCTGGCGGACATGTGTCAGGCTTGTGGGGGCAATCCCCAGGCGATGATGATTCTGAAAGGGACGATCGCCGCCGTCTACGAAGGAGATATGGATGCCTATTGGCGCGACTGCGATCGTAATCTGTTGAGCGAATACCAAGTCCAAGCCCTAGTAGCCCAGCAATTTGACCAACTCTGGAGTGATCATCCCACAGCCTACCGTCTGCTCTGCCGTCTGGGCTGCTATCGCTATCAGGACTTGCCCCATATTTCCCGAGAAGGCGTGTATGCCCTACTGTGGGATGAACCCGAAGCTCAACGGCTCAGTGCAGTACGAGCCTTGCAAAATCGATCGCTGTTGGAATCGCGGCGCAATAGCATTTTCTGGCTCCATGCCATCATTCAAGCAGAGGCGATCACTCGCTTGAAAGCACTGAATGAATGGGAACTAGCCCATCGCAAGGCCGCTCAGTTTTGGCTCAATAGCAGCCCCTCCATGCAAACCTTAGAAGATGCCCTCCGATCGTTGGAAGCTTACTATCACTACTTGGAAATTGAAGACTTTGAACAAGCCTGTGAAGTCCTAGTCATGCGACGCAACAGTTGCTGGGGCGATGATATGCCCTTGGGCTGGCTCTTCTATCGATTTGGGTTATTACAACCGATGCTGGCAGCCGTAAACCGTATTGTGGAAACCATTCTGCCCGATTTACGCGTGGGCCGACTTTACAATCTTCTTGGCTATACCCATCGCATTGCCGGAGAAATGGATTTAGCATTGCATTTACATCAGCAATCGTTAAACCTCGCCCGATCGCAAGGGCTAGTACAATTAGAAATCTCGGCACTCTTCAACTTAGGACTTTGTCATCGCGATTGCTGGGAATTAGATTTAGCCCATATTTACTTTCAAACGGTGTATGACTTGGCTTCGTCCAGCGATCACCCCATTGATACCCAGTATGTTCTCTATGCCCATGGTTGTTTGGCGTATTTGGCCGCTTGTCAAGGCGATCGAATCACCGCAATCTCCCATGCAGACCAGGTAAAAATGTCCGCACTGGCTCGGGTGACAACCTGGGGACGAGGCTATACCTTGCTGTTTCTCGCGAATACTTATAAACATCTAGACGAGGTAGAAGCCGCACTGGAACTGTATCAAGAAGTGCTTCTCATCTGTGAAGCCCATCAGTTTGCCCAAATTAAAGGAAAAGCGCTAGATGGAGTCGCTCAGGTCTATCGGCAAATGCAGGATTTTGCACGGGCGATCGACTGTCACCAAAAATCGATCGCCTTACTGGAATCACTAGGAGCCAAGTGCAATTTAGCCGAAGCCTATGCCCAACGGGGAATCACCTCCTCGATGCTAGGAGATGAAAAAGCGGCAGCCCACGATCGCGCTCAAGCCCTCCGCCTCTTTAGACAGATCAATACCCCCGCCCGCATTCGCTGGGTACAACATCTGTTGGACGTCTAAAACGCTATTTCACTTCCACCTCAAAGTTATATTTGTAACCCTTGAAGTTAGAGTCCAGCATGATGCGGTACTCACCTGCTTTGGAGATAGCACCGACCCAGGATTTTTTCTCATCATCCATATTGGCAAGAAAGACTCCATCGGGTGCAACGATCGCAGGCAAAGGTCCCTTGCGTCCTGTAATCGTCAAGGTTTGACCTGAGGTAAGCTGTAAACGGTACACATGACTACCCGTACCAATAAATTGATCAGCGATCGAAAAATTAGTCCGGCCAGAAGTCCAGCGAACCTGCTCAGTTTTCTGATTACAACCACTCAAAGTAATGTTTTTCGCAATCCAACCCTTCACAGGCGTGCTAATGCGGAACCAGCCTTCTTGCATCTGTTCAACGGTGACGAAGGTTCCATTTTTGACCGTACCCACCACGTTATCTGCTTTGCTATCTGGTTGCGATCGCACATTGGCGGGCGGATTGGGATCTTCCACCTTAGCCATCGTCACTTTGCAAGACTCTACCGTGCGATCGGCTGTGGCTGGGCTGGCGGCAGGAGAGAGTTTACTCGCATCGGGTGAGGCGGCTGGCGTTGCAGTTGGACTCGGGTTGGTGGGATCGGTGGCAGAGGGGGTAATGCTGGGAGCCGTTTTCTGTGACTCTTCCAGGGAAGCAGGGGTTGATTGGGGCAAGGGCGCGGTTGCAGTAGAACAGCCTGTCAGCCAGACTAGACTTACAAATCCTGCGATCGAAACCATTGCTTTCAATATCGTAGCCATAGAAAATTCCCCAAGCGCAAAGTTAGAGATGCTAAGTAGAGAGGCTGACCCAATCTGACCCAAATGAACGCAGTCTGAATCTCCCCAATCTGAGTTCTCAGCCTTTCTCCATTCTAACGATACTCTCGCCTAGGGAACGATCGAAGACCTCTCGGATAACCGTTGGACAAAGGCAGTATGTTCCGCACTCGCTAACCCTATTTGGAGCACTGCCAACACCCGTTCCATCTTGCCCACCAGCAAATCTGCCACCGCCAACCATAACCCTGGGAACACCTGACTGCGAATCACCCCATCGCCATCCATTGCTAAGGGTCTGTATTCCCCCTCCTGCCAAGTAAACCAGTCCAGCCGCTGCTCAAAGACCTGCCAGACGAGGTATTCTTTCACACCGTTGCGCCGATAGGCTCGCTGTTTATCCCCCAAGTCGATCGCCGCACTACTGACTGCCACCTCCGCGACTAATTCTGGTGAACCTTCTATATAATCATCCTCACTGAGCCGCGTCTGCCCACCATAGGCTTCCTCAATCAACAGCACAGCATCGGGTTGGAGTTCATTGTCCAGATCGAGCCGCACCGTTGGGTTATCACCCAATGCAACCCCAACAGTTGCGCTGACATCAACCCCCAACCAGGTTACTAAACGTCCATGGGGTTGTCCATGACTTCTAAAGCGCAAGGCGGCTGCCATATACACCACTCCTTCAATCAATTCAGCTTTCTTGAGATGGGGCATGGCGTTATAGCGCCGCTCAAATTCATGCCGAGTCAGCCGATCGCCATTTTCCAACGGCGGAATTGATAAAAGGGGGGAGGGAGGGAGCGCGCGAACCATCGGCGAAGTTACATCAGGCAAAGTTACATGAGAAGTTGCAGGATCTGCTAGGTTGCATTTCAATCTGAAAGCCTACTTGGCTCAATGGTATCGCATTGTTAGCGATCGCATGATTTCTGCCTAATTTCTGCATTGGTATGGCATTCTGGACGATCGCATGGTTAGAGATGCGTGGTCTTAGCCGCAGGTTGTTTGACATTTTGGGCGATCGCCGCTTGAACCAGGGGAGCCATCCGCGATCGCCAATAACGAATATCAGGCACTCGCTGGACAGCCGCCAAAACAGCCTGAGGGTTCTGGGCCGCTAGAGCTTTTTGAGCCACTTGGTAGGCTACTTCAGCCTGTTGCCACTGAGCAGGCATGGTCCTCAGCAGCACTTGGGCTTGGGCATGATCAGGATCAGCTTTGGAAACAGCGTTGAGATGGGCGATCGCCCCAGTTAAGTCACCCGCATGAAAGGCTGCCCTCGCTTGGGTAAGCCGATGCCGATTCACGATCGCCATCCTAGGAGCAGGAGATTCCAGCCCTGCGGGCTGGAGAACTTGCTGCATTTGCCCCTGAGGATTGCAATGCGTGATCGTCAATTCTTGATAGACCCACCCCTGCAGGGGCGCGCTGATCTGGAGCCAGCCTTCATTCTCTCCTACCACGGCAAGCTGAGTGCCATTATTCACATGTCCAACTACGTTATCCGGAGCCACGACCGGACTGGATCGCACATTTAAAGGCGGCTGAGGATCCGTAACAATGGTTCGGCAGTGACTTGCTTTGACAAATTGCGTAGACGAGTTTGGCGGATAGATCATAGACTGACTTGCTTTGGGCTTCAGGGTGGCATAGCCAATCCCCCCAAGGGTGATACCGGCAGTAAACCAAATTCCAAAAACCAATGGTGTGCTTGACGATGACTTCTGGCTCATAACCACCCTGAAAATAAACGTGTGATAATGGATTTAGCGAACATCTGACCCCGCGAGCACTGTGACATCCCCACCTTGGCATCCTCACCTTGGTACTCTGTCCCCCTCAGTTTGCCCAAAGCCCTAGAAAAATTAATTCCTGGAAAACCTCAATTTTGTTGTCGAGTTGAATTATTGATTTGGGTGTCCCTACGGAAGGGGATGATCTAGATCACATGTTCTTCGTGAGATCGATCGCCAGGTCACAGAAGATATTCACCTTTGGGGATAAATGTAACAAAATGTTTCGATTTTGCCGTCAAGATGGCAAGACAGCTTGACAGACTGAAGGGACTTCGATAGGGTAATATTCATACCCGGGTAACACGAATAAAAATGATATGCAAGATAAGCAGAAAGTTACGTTGTATCTCCCCTCTGACCTCCACCGCCAACTAAAGATCCGGGCAGCAGTAGCGGCTGAACCAATGTCTTCCCTCGCAGAGAAAGCGCTTTGTTTCTACCTCACAAATCCGGAGGTTGTGGAGAACATCGAGGCTCACGGACAAACCCATCGTCTCTATAGCTGCCCTGAGTGCAGCGCGCCTCTGGCATTACGAGAAGGTGAAATCGTCAAACTGGGTCAGCAACCCAGCATTCTGGCAGAAGATCTCTTAGCAGATGCGATAGAAGTCTTAAATTCTGAAGTCTTAAATTCTGAGCAACCTATTTTAAACTCTGGGCAGCCAGAGGGTCAGTTGGTTCCCTGCTGAACTGGGCTGGACTGTATCTCCATTCCACCCCAATCTGGTACATCCCAACCTGGTGTCAATTCCTCAGAACGTCCTTCGTTTAGGTGGGTCACCCATGCAAGAGCAGCTTAGTATCCTAGTTCAATCTCAGTATCCTCTTATATATTTGGTGACCTCTGAGGAAGAGCGGGCGGAGCAAGAAATTGCAGCGATCGCCCAGCGGAGTAAACCAGAGCGGCGAGTCTTTGTCTGGACTTTAACAAGGGGCATCATCGAATATGGTGCCGCTGGTACCTCACCTCAGCACGGGACGATTCCCCCTCAGCAAGCCTTAGATTTCGCCATTCGTCAAAAAGAACCTAGCATTTTTGTTTTCAAGGATCTTCATCCCTTCTTTGACGGGGCAGGCAATGCAGAGGTGATTCGGTGGTTGCGCGATGCGATCGCAGCCTTCCGGGGAACTCAGAAGACGATCCTATTGATGTCTCCGATGTTGCAAATTCCCATTGAGCTAGAAAAGGAAGTCGCAGTACTCGATTTTTCCCTGCCTTCGATGGCAGAACTCAACGAGGTTCTAACGCATCAGCTTGACCAGGTTCGTGCAAGACGAATTTCCACCGAAGCACGGGAAAAGCTACTCAAGGCTGCCTTGGGGCTAACCAAAGACGAAGCCGAAAAAGTCTACCGCAAAGCCTACGTCACCGCCGGTCGCTTAACCGAGGAAGAAGTAGATGTGGTGCTTTCTGAGAAGAAGCAACTGATCCGCCGGAATGGCATTCTGGAATACATCGAAGAAGATGAGACGATCGCTGCGGTCGGCGGTTTAGAAGAATTAAAGCATTGGCTACGCCAGCGATCGAATGCCTTTACCGAACGGGCTAGAGAGTATGGCTTACCCCAACCCAAAGGAATGCTAATCCTGGGAGTGCCGGGTTGCGGGAAGTCATTGATTGCCAAAACCACTGCTCGCCTCTGGGGATTACCCTTAATTCGGTTGGATATGGGACGAGTTTATGATGGTTCCACCGTTGGCAAATCAGAAGCCAATCTCAGAGCAGCCTTAAAAACGGCTGAATCAATCTCGCCCGCTATTCTCTTCATCGATGAGCTGGACAAAGCCTTTGGTGGAGCCTCGGGTTCTGCAGATTCCGATGGAGGAACCTCTAGCCGAATTTTCGGTTCCTTCCTAACCTGGATGCAGGAAAAAGTCTCACCCGTATTCGTCATGGCGACGGCTAACCGAGTGGAAAGACTGCCCAGTGAATTCCTGCGCAAAGGACGGTTCGACGAGATTTTCTTCGTTGATCTGCCCAACGCAGAAGAGCGGCAAGATATTTTCCGGATTCACCTGTCCAAGCGTCGCCGGGATATTGAGCGCTTCAACCTGGAGCAACTGGCGAATGTCTGCGATGGGTTCTCCGGGGCAGAAATTGAGCAGGCGCTGATTGCAGCCATGTATGAAGCTTTCGCTCAAGAACGTGAGTTTACGGAATTGGACATTATTGCATCTTGCAAGGCAACTTCACCCCTGTCCAAGACCATGGTTGAGCAGGTCTCTGCACTACGAGACTGGGCCCGCGATCGCGCCCGACCTGCTGCCGCTTCGATCGCTGAATATCAGCGGTTGGAGTTTTAACAAGCTTTCTCTGGCTTCCCAACCAGAGGGAGGCTAACTAGATCGTCCCAACGTGATAGTTAGCTGAAGGTTACGCAAATCCAATGGAGAGGTTCGATATAAGCCTTGGATCAGTAGCCGAACGTTTAGACCCAGATGTTTTAGACCCAGATGTTTCAAGGTGCTTTTAAAACACCCTTTCTGGAACATTGAAGGCTCAAAACAGCTGTTTTTCATAAACACCTGTTGTCGTTGTTTGCAAACTTCCACGGAGGAAACTCTCATGTCTCACTTTAGCACTCTGCGTACCAAAGTTACTGATGCAGAAATCCTCAAGAATTCTCTGCGTGATCTCGGCATTTCTGTGAAGACCGAAGCCGATGTGCGTGGCTACAATGGTCAACGCGTTCGGGCAGACATCGTGGCAACGCTGGAAGGCGAATATGATCTGGGCTGGTCTCGCAATGCAGATGGCACCTTTGATCTGATTGCAGATCTGTGGGGTGTTGCTAAGAAGCATAATCAGACTGAACTGATCAACTCGATCAACCAGAAGTATGCCGTCAACAAAACCTTGGCAGAAGTGAAACGTCCTGGTCTGAACAACGCCAATGTCAAGTTGGTTCTGCAAAAGTAGTTTCTCTGCGCGTTCCCAAGCTGACGGGTTAGTCCTCTCTGGCTAGCCCGTTTTCTGCTGTCTGGATTTTCCACTGTCCCAGTTTGCGGCTGTGCTAGGGTGGAAGCAAGGGAGATTCATATCTGATTGCTCTCTCAGACCTAACTGCTTTCATTGTTGACCCACTGATTTTTTCTACACCATGCCGCAATCCTACTTGCCTGTCGAACTGATTTGCCAAACGGTTCAAGACTGTGGACAGCTTGCCCAAAAACTGGCTGCTCAAGGATTTGAAATTTACCAAAAAGCACCAGGGGATTTTGTCACAGATGTCGATCGCGCCTTGGATCAGCATCTCACCCAAGTTTTCTCAACACAGTTTCCCCAGGATGGGTTGATCACAGAAGAAAATGTTGCTTCGATCGCTGCATTTCAGGCAGGCTTTGATCGGCTGTGGTGTATTGATCCACTGGATGGAACCCAGGACTTTATGAATGGGGATCCCGACTATGCCGTGATGGTAGGCCTGTTGGAAGATCAGCACCCCATTGCAGGTTGGATCTATGCGCCTGAGCATGATTTGATGTACTACGGTGGCAGCCAATTGGGACTTTGGCAAATGCAAGCAGGCATTCCCCATCCCTTGACTCCCCAGCATCCCAGCTTAGAGAAATCCAGCACGATCGTCATTGGGATGAAGGATCGGGATCGCTATGGAAATGCGATCGCGGCGCAACTGCCAGATTGCCAATTTTGGTGTCGGCCAGGGAGCTTTGGGCTGAAAGTGATGGAAGTCCTCTTGGGCCAGGCAGGTCTCTACGTTTACTTCAACCAACGGGTGAAAGTGTGGGATACCGTTGCACCACTGGCTTTGGCTGCCCGAGCGGGGTTAGTGTGTTGTGACTTAATGGGGAAGCCGATCGCCTATACAGTTGAGAGCCTGGACTTGCAAACCTTAACTCATCGGCAGCCCATCATTTTAGGGTGGCCAACCCAAGTTGAACGGTATCTCTCCGTGATTGCCCGAGCAGTACTAGGAGCAGGCTAAAATTTATTGCGGTGCGCTCTGTTGCATCATAATTTGTTGCATTAAAACCTGTTATGTTGAGATGGATGGGAGAAAAAATAATACACTCTGTCCATAGAAAAGGCATTATTGGTTGATTGTCTGAATTATTGTGGGAATAATAGGTTGTAGAAACCTCTGTATCCGTTGATGCAGTTTGTATCCGCCGATGCAGTTGTCCGAACGCCATCTAATTTGAATTGCTTCCATGCAACCTGAACTGATCAGTGAATTGTTCCCTTTGCTTGCTGCAGCCAATCCGGAAACTTTGGAGTGGCTCATCTCTGTTGCTGTTGAGCATGAATATCCCGCTGGGCGTGCCGTCTTGATGGAAGACGCTTGGGGGAATGCCGTTTATTTTGTCGTGTCCGGCTGGGTCAAGGTACGTCGTCACTCTGGCACAGGGGAAGATGTGGCAACCCTGGCCATCCTGGGACCTGGTGATTTCTTTGGAGAAATGGCGGTGCTAGATGAATCACCCCGATCAACCGACGTGATCGCCCTCAGCTCAGTCAAGCTCCTCAGTGTGGCAGCTCAGCGCTTTGTGCAAACCTTGTTCAAAGATCCCCAACTGCATCACCGCATGTTGCAACTGATGGTGCGACGGCTGCGGCAAACGAATCAACGCTTCCAACTGCGAGATCAACCGCCTGCAGTCAAACTGATTCATACTCTGGTGGCGTTGGCAGAGGCCTATGGGCAGGAATCGGCGGAAGGGATTGATATTCTCAATATTTCTGCCAAGGATTTAGCGGATGTGTCTGATATCAAAGCAGACGATGCGGCCAAAATTCTGGTGAAGCTGGAGGAGAAAAGCTGGCTGAAACCCAATCCAGACAAGCACCTGCTCCATCTGACCAATCTCAAGCAATTACATCAAATGTTGGCGAGGGCGAGCGGCAGTCAAGGATAAGCAAATTGGGGGCGGTGCATTCATCTTGGCAGGGATTCCCAAAGTGCGGCATCATGGATGACAGGCGTTTGTCGAGATGGGCTGGCTATGGGGCAACTGCAAGAATTCAAGACGCAATGGAGCTATCGGGTGGCAATGCCAGAACCGATGCGCCATTTGTTTGAGGTGACTTTATCCATCATCGGATGGCAACGATCGCAGTTGGAGTTGAAATTTCCGGTGTGGACTCCTGGCTCCTACCTGGTGCGGGAATATGCACGCCACATTCAAGATTTCCAAGTGCTGACGGGGAATGACCCTTTAACGAGCCACCCTTTGAAGAGCCGGAAGCTAGCCAAAAATCACTGGCAGATTGACACGAATGGTCAGGCGCAGATTACTGTCTCCTATCGGGTCTATGCCAATGAATTGACCGTTCGCACCAATCATCTCGATCGCACCCATGGTTATTTCAATGGGGCAGCGTTATTCTTTTTCATTCCGGGCTATGAGCAACAGCCGATTGAAGTAACCATTATCCCGCCCCAGGATTGGCAAGTAGCGACGGCACTGCCTGCGGTGGATGGCAAGGTGCAAACCTATTGGGCACAGAATTTTGATCACTTAGTGGATAGTCCGTTTGAGATTGGGTTACACAGTCGTTGGGAGTTTGATGTGTTGGGGATTCCCCATACTTGGGTGGTGTGGGGGAAGGGGAATTTAGAACCCGATCGCCTATTAGCGGATACACAGAAGATTATTGAAACAGAAGCGGCGCTATTTGGAGGTCTGCCCTACGATCGCTATCTGTTTTTATTACATTTGACCCACAATGGTTTTGGTGGGCTAGAGCATCGGGAATCCTGTTCGCTGATTTATTCCCGAGATGGATTCCGCAAGCCGGAACAATACGAACGGTTTTTGCAATTAGTAGCCCATGAGTTTTTCCATTTGTGGAATGTGAAGCGAATTCGACCGAAGGCATTAGAAACCTTTGACTATGAAGCGGAAAACTATACTCCGTCATTATGGTTTTCAGAGGGAACGACCAGTTTTTATGACTTGCTGATTCCGTTTCGGGCTGGAATTTATCATGCTAAAACCTATTTGAGAAATCTGAGTCAGGAAATTACGCGTTATTTAACAACACCAGGACGGTTTGTACAACCCTTGAGTGAATCAAGTTTTGATGCTTGGATTAAGCTCTATCGACCCGATGCAAATAGCGCAAATTCTCAGATTTCGTATTATTTGAAGGGGGAAATGCTGACGTTGCTCTTGGATTTAGCAATTCGGATTAAGCATGGTAATCAGAAATCCTATGATGATGTCATGCGGATACTATGGCAGCAGTTTGGGAAACCTGAAGTAGGCTTTACACCAGAAGAGTTACAAACCGTTTTGGAATCGGTAGCAGGATTTGATCTGAGTGATTTCTTTGCGCGCTATTTGGATGGGTTAGAAGCATTGCCATTTGACGAATATTTAGCGGGCTTTGGGTTGCAATTATCGTCTAATCAAGCAGAGTGTTCGCCATTTTTGGGATTGCGAGTGGCAAACGAACAGGGACGAGCGATCGTCAAGTTTGTGGAAATGGATTCTCCAGCTCAGGAGGCAGGGCTAGATGCGGGAGATGAGTTGGTGGCGATCGCAGGGCTGCGCACAGGGGCAGAGCATTTGAATGATTATTTAAAGAATGCTCAAGTGGGTGATTTTGTCGAGATCACCTATTTTCACCAGGATGAGCTGTGCCACAGTCTAGTGCGGTTAGCAGAACCCAGGGCAACTCAATACACGATCGTGGCAATGGAGAATCCTTCTGAGCGCCAACACCAGAATTTCCAGGGTTGGTTAGGGGTGAGTCTGGAAGAATGGCAAGGTTTAGCCTAGCAGGAGCAATCTAGCGGGAGGTCTGATGCAGAGTTGGTATTGCGGCGATCGCAGCTTTGTTTGGGGAACGCGGACTTACTTGATGGGTGTCTTGAATATCACACCAGATAGCTTTAGTGATGGTGGTTGTTTTGAATCCGTAGCAGCAGCGATCGCTCAGGCCCATCAGATGCGAGACCAAGGCGTTGACATTCTAGACATTGGTGGAGAATCGACCCGACCCACCGCAACTCCCGTGCCCTTGGAAATTGAACTGCAACGGGTGATTCCAGTGATTCAAGCCATCCGGCAAGATCCAGCCTTCCAGACCCTTCCCATTTCGATCGATACCACCAAAGCAGCCGTTGCGCGGGCAGCCATTCAAGCGGGGGCAAATTGGGTGAATGACATTTCTGGTGCCACCTTCGATCCCACCATGCTAACCACGGTGGCGCAATTACAAGTGCCCCTTATACTCATGCACCTACGAGGGACACCGCAAACCATGCAACAGTTCACCGACTATCATGATTTAGTGGGGGAAATCATCACTTTTTTTAAAGAACGCATTGCCAGCGCAATCGCAGTCGGTATTCCATCCGATAGAATTGCCATCGATCCCGGCATTGGGTTTGCTAAAACTGCTGAACAAAATGTGGAATTACTGCAACAATTATCTGAATTCAAATCCTTAAATTGTCCCATCCTCATCGGGGCCTCCCGCAAAAGCTTCATTGGCAAAATTCTCAATCAGCCAGAACCACAAAAACGGGTCTGGGGAACCGCAGCCACTTGTTGCGCCGCGATCGCCCAGGGTACCGATATGCTAAGGGTGCATGACGTAGCCGAAATGTACGATGTCGTACGAGTTGCAGATGCTATTTGGCGCAGCTAAACCCACCTCACACTCACACTACCAGCTCAAAATCGATCACGCCTAACACTGTCCAGCGGGGATCTCCCGTCAGCACAGGGGTTGCTTGTCCGGCTAGTGTAATCGCTTTCGTGGGATTCTGCGATCGCAATTGGAAGGTACTATTGTCCAGATAGTAAATCCGGGTGGGATCGTTACTACTAATTGTCTGTCGGGTGATGACCTCCAAAGTATTATCGCCCTCCAGATCCGCTAATCCTTGAATCACTTCTCCTGCATCCAAATTGACGATCGCGATCGTGCTCTTAGGTGTCAGGGCAAAATTGTTGCCAATTTCCCAAATTGCGATGGAATTACCACCTTGCCAGATGATTTCATCATTACCACTGCCATCGATATTGGCGATCGCCATCGGTCGCCAGAACAGTCCCGGCAGAACGGGATTCCCACCCGAAGTAATACTGCCTGAATTTACAAGTTCTCGCCCACTGAGTTGCCAAATCACCGTTTCCGTGGAAAAAGTGTTAAACCACAAAAGTTCCTTTGTGCTACTGTTGCCGTCGAAATTACCGCTGCCCAGCACCCGCCAACCAGACGCAACCCCACCTGTAGCGATCGGGGTCTTAGCGGTATTATTGAAGGTAATAAAGCCACTCCCATTAGCATTGATTTCTACACGACCATCATTAGCAATATTCAGTTGCCAAATATAAGTCTCCCCAGAAGCCGTATTTTCCCACAAAAATTCGGGACGACTGTCACCCACTAAATCACTGGTTAGCAGCAGTTTCCAGTTCCCTAACGGTTGAGCGGCAGTATTACTCCCTGGTGCATAAACAAAGGAAGAATTATTACCAATGACATTGGGCACCCCTTGGCTGCCAACTTTCATATACCAGATAACCGTTTCCGTTGTCTGGCGGTTAAACCAAACAAAGTCTTCAATTGAATCATTATTGAAATCAAATTGGTTACTGATCAGTTGCCAGTCTAACGGTAGTTGGGAAAACGCTGCGCCCGCTTCTAATGTAAAACCACCAGACTGATCAATTTGGGCATTTTTTACATTCCACCAAGCCAACTCACCCGTACCCCTATTTTGAAAGACGACTTGATGATTGACCCCGGATTGTGCAGGGGCTGTTACCGTAACAAGCATATCTTTCTCAAAATTGTTCTGAGCAGCATCCGTCACCCGCACGCGAATGGTTTGATCGCCCGCTGCACCCAAGGCTCCAGCCACCTGGAGTTCACTTCCCACGATCGCAAACCGTCCGCCCGCATTATTGAGCAAGGTATAGGTAAAACTATCGTTAGGATTGTCGGGATCGATCGCATCCAGGTCAGCCACCTTTGTGTTCACCGTTGCCGTATTCAGTACCTGATTACCACTCAGTATAATGTTAGTTGGAATATCCGGTGTGGCTGTGATTGTAATCGGAACATTCCTAACCAAGGTTTGAGCAAGTCCACTAATTGAAGTATCACTAAAGGTTACTTTCACAGTGTCAGTTCCATGGACATTGGAATTTCCTTGATAGCTGAAGACTCCCGTCACTCTTGCCAACGCCTGCAATTGGCTGAAATTACCTGTCAAGGTTACCGTGCCTGTGCCATTCCCCACCACGCTATCCAGGCTGCCTGCAAAGGCATTGGCATCAAAGGTAATTTTGCCCTTAGTTGCCTCTAGTACCACTGAGGTTCCTGTTGTGCTATCTAGATCGATCCAGTTCCCCAGTTGCGGCAAGCTACCGATCGCATCCTCTGCCACCGTTAGACCTGTGTTGGGCGGAGTCGTATTGGTGGTAATGGTAATATTATTGAGCTTCACCAAAGTCTGGGCATCGGAGGTGTTATCGCCAATGAACAGGAAACTCTTTTTGTTATAGGGATTGATTTGATCTCGCGTCAGCCCTGCAAACCCCAGTGCCTGATCCAGCGTGATCCCTAAAGGTAACCTAGGCACCACAGGAGTTGTTTGAGAATAATCCCGCAGGCGACCGGAAAGAATGGCATTGTCATTGGCAAACAGGGTATAGAGATCTCCCTGCACAACCAGACTAAAGTTGGTATATACGCCTAACCCTCCGTAGGCAATTATCCCAGATTCCGCTTGGGTAAAGAGGGTAAGATTACTGGGGCCAACGCTGCCGGAATAGATTTTGGGATCTTCTTGGGTGGCCCCATCGTTCTGCGCAAAGACTTTAACCAAGGCTTCTTGATTAACGCCCGTTACCCGTTGAAAGCCCAGTTCAATCCCTTTGAGATCTTCGCTGTTGACAACAATGCTAAATCCAGCCCGATCGTTATTGCCATCTCCATTGCGATCGCTATTAATCCCCGATTCCTGGCGCAGATCCAGACTAAAGTTGAGGCGATATCCCTGGGTGCGATCGAGAACCGGGAAACCGGAATTGACTCGGTTGAAAACGCTATTCGTTTGAGTGAAATAGGGGACATCAATACTGCCAGACAATGGGAATGGCAATGTCACCCTTTTGATATCCACATCGTAGTTGGTATAGCCTGCATAGCCTGCATTGGCTGGATTATTGCTGACTAAAACAGTGCCATCTAGGGCGGGATCCTGAACGGCTGTCCCATCATACTGTTGCAGTTCCAACCAGCCACTATTACCCGGCGTATTCGTTCCCGTAGCACGATAAAGCACGGTTTCCTGACCCCAAGCAGGCAGATCATTGACTCCCTGTACGCTAACCTGCGTGGTGCCGATCAACGTATTACCATCCCGAAATTCCAAGGCACGCTCCCGACTGGAGGCAAGGCGATCGGCAACACTACTGTAGGCAATGCGACCTATCAATGCCTGTTTTGTGGCTTGGGGGGTTGTACTTTCAAAATTGATAATCAGTTGGGTACTGCTAAATCCATTTTTGATTTGTCGATAGCTGCCAATCTTTTGACCATTGAGTTTGATATCAGTCCCATTTAAGGTAAACCCATTCCCAGGTTGAATGGTAAACCAGTCCTCAGAAGACTCGCCTGGGGTGAAGGATGAATTACTAACACTCACACTGGATGGATTGCTCGACAAGATAATTCCGGCACCAATCAGAATGGGAGTGCCATTTTCCTGATAGGTCAAACTACCAGACGTGAGCGCAGGGGACTGTAACTGTAAACTTGCCAACCGGGGCTGAGAAACCTGGGGCTGCAACGGGGTGCTGCTCTGAAGGGGTAGTTCTGTGGAAAGTGCGATCGATTGATTCCAAGCCGTCTGTCCAGCAAAATCCATAGTATGAGACTCCTAAAGAGAATATGCCTAGTGTGAAATGCTACAAGTTTGAGAGACTCAAGTTTGAGAGACTCAAGTTTGAGAGGCTCCAGCGTCATCCCGAATTTTGAAACTTTGGCAGATAGAGATTAGCGTAAAGGCTACAAGATAGATGCCACCCGTTAGGATGCCCAATTTAGGCGGCGATCGGACAGGCAACTCCGTAAATTTACAGAAAGTTGATGAAGTAGGCATTGAAGCATAAAACTGAAGCATGGGATGAGTTGCGGGTTTAAGTCAATCCCACTTAAGTCAACCCCACTTACAGCCGTTTTTAGATTAATAAGCCACGTCCTCCTCTCTCCCTCTCCTGATTCAAACTGTGTTGCACCCAACTAAAAATTTCTGTAAGTCAACCCTGATTGGAGATGAGGTCGATCTCCCCCACCAGAGACCCAACTTGTTGGAACCACCCCCCAGCCATCTCCTCATTCACCACATTCTGTATCGAAATCTGTATCAAAATTGTCAAAATGCTTGATTTTTCCAGCCAGGGAGGCTATGAGAGAAGCATAGAATTCATGTACCGCACTTTGAACAATTCTCTCCCCAATAACTTCGCTGCAAATCCCCCCGTCTGCCGCACCAATGACGAGGTCACCTTCACAGCGATCCAAGACTCGATCCTGCAGCTCTGGGATGTGGTTAACCATCTCACCAGTATTCAACCGCCAAAACGGAGTCGCTACTGTGTCACGATCTTTGGGTCGGCTCGCCTGCAGGCAAGCGATCGCCTCTATGAAGAAGTCCGTCAGCTTGCCAGTGAATTAACCCATCTAGGCTGCGACATTATCACGGGGGGCGGTCCAGGGCTGATGCAGGCTGCCAATGAAGGCAGTGTGAGTGCCGATCCACAGAATCAAACCCAGTCGATCGGAATTCGGGTCAACCTAGATTTTGAACAGCACACGAATCCCTACGTAGAACAGGTCTACAACCATCGCACCTTCTTCTCGCGGCTGCACCATTTCATTCTCATGTCGGATGCCTTTGTGGTGGTTCCAGGCGGCATTGGCACCACGTTAGAGGCTTTAATGGTGTGGCAATTGCTCCAGGTGGGTCATCTAGCAGATACCCCATTAATTTTTGTAGGCGATATGTGGCAAACCCTGCACCAATGGGCCAAGCAGAGCATGACTGAAGGGGAATATACCCTTGCCAACCCCAAGGATATGACCCTACCGCACTGTGTCGATCGCATTGAAGAAGCGATCGCCCTGATTCAGCACCATCACCAGCATTGGCAACAGCGCCCCTGTCCGCTCGTCTAACCCCCCATCCCCCTAACCCAACATTAAGCCCGCCACCCCAGACTGCACCCGCCTTGCGCTCAACCCAACCCAACAGGATGAGTAATTTCTTCACGAATATAAGTGCGATAGTCCAGGGTATAAAAGTAAGCCCGCAGTTCTAACCAGGCAGCCCAAGTTGTAGACAGATCCTGAGCAATCGGTTGCAGAAGCAGAGACGGGTTCAATTGGGGTTGGGTCTGACAGGCGGTGAGAAGAAACTGTTGGAAAACGGCTAAATCCTGCAATCGCCCCAAGGTATCCTGTAGGGTTTTTAAACGTTGGATTTCATCATCGATCGTTGTGGCATAGAATTCCGCACAGCTTTCGAGCTGGTAACGCACTCCTTTAATGACTTTGCGTAGATCATGCAGGTTGGTAAAAATGGGTTGCTGTTGCTGCCAACTTTCTGCTAATGGCAAATTTGCCACCCACCCCGAATGACACCACAGGAAAGACCAAGCTGGTAGCAACAGTTCTGGAACAAACTCCGAACTCGGTAAACTTCCTAAATCACTGCACTGGGGTGATTGCAACCATTGTTCCAGCAATTTCTCAGTCCTTTGATAGGCAGAAGATTCGACCGCAGCGATCGCATTCTTTAAGGCAGTTTTCCGGTGTTGTTTCAATTGTTTCTCTAGGCTGAGAAGGATGGATTGCTGCGATCGCGACAGTTGGATAGAAGATGCCGTAGAAGAAGTTGGGAAGAAAAAAGCCTGTAAATTTTCCAGTAGGATATCGTAATCCCGCACGGTCCCTAGCTCTTGCCCCAACTTGCGTAACCGTTTTACCTTAAAGTCAGGGGGTAACTCCAGCATGGGATTCAAGAGTTCCATCAACATGCGCAACCGTCGCAAGCAAACTCGCATTTGATGAATCGCTTCGACCCCATGGGTTTTCAAGAAGGCTTTGTGGTGTTTTTGCAATCGACGCACCTGGCGGGCGATCGCTTCCTGCGCAAAATCCTTGAGAACGCCAGTTTGAATTTCTACAGCGGCATGGTTTTCTCCTGGAATCGCACACTCGACAAGTTCCTGGGGCAACTCCACTGGAGCAACCCTAGATGAATTGGCATCACCCATCGGACTGCTAACAAGGACACGACTCATAGGAGAACTCCTGCCAGGGAAACACCTATTTACCATAACAAAAAGTCCCCATCGATCTAGCGCTTCTGCAGGACTCTTGATATTCCTCAGGAGAAGCCTTTCAATGGGGCAATACAGATTGACTTTATTTTGTCGATTTTGATTTTATCTGGGATGCCTGGAATTCCATCTCGCTGTGAGGAATCAATGGACGACAGGGAATGAGGGGGATCTGCGCCATCCACTCCCCCATATCCTAAGCGCCTCTAACCCAGAGTCCGGCGGAGCAGCGGTTGAACACTCGTGAGGGCGATCGCACAGAAGCTAAGCAACACGGCTAGGCAACCGAGCAACGACATCCCTCCCCAAGGAGCCTGGAAAACAACGCTCGTAAAGCTCCAATCCGCATGGAGATAGAGATACCGAATCGGCTCGATCGCATAGCTGAGCGGATTTAACGAAACGACGACTTGCAACCAAGTGGGCATAAAGGAGAGGGGTGCTAGGGCGGTACTGGCAAACAGCAGCGGCAGGTTAGTCACCAAAATGACGGCAATCAGTTCAACGTGACCGGGGAGGGCAAAGGCGAGTCCGAGGGAAAGAGCGGTCACTCCCACCACCAACAGCAGCAAAATGGTAACAATCAGGGCGATCGCCACCACACTAGGCAATCCCGACCCCAGAAACGTACTCAAGGTCATAATGGCGATCGTCTGAATCAAGCTCAGGGTCATGATGAACAACGCCGATGCCATGACGATCGAGAAGCGGGAGGTCAGTGGAGCCACGAGGAGGCGATTGAGGAAACCAAACTCGCGATCGAACATCACAGGTAATCCTGCATTCAACGCCCCACCAAACGCCGTAAAAACAATCACACCGGCTCCCAAAAACTGCCCGTAGGCCAGATCTCCGCCTAAAAATCCCTGGGGAGCATATTGAAACAAAGCCCCAAAAATCAGCAGCCACATGACAGGTTGTACGATCCCCGCGATCAGGGTGGAAGGTCTACGCCATAGTTGCAAAAACAATCGCCGCGTCAAAGCCACCGTTTCCTGGATAAATTCAGCGATCGGGGCTGAGGCGGCAGAGGGCTGATCCGGCAGAGGACTGGGGATCGACTTTTGGGTTGTGGGGATCAGAACTTGACTCATTGGAATTTTTAACACTCCTCATTTAAAACGCGCTAACACAAGCTTGGCTATAGAAAATGCTCAAAATCGTCAAATGGAAACTTTTTAGGTGGTTTTTTGGCAGATTTTCTAGGCTTTTCAGTTTTTTTAGGCTTTTCAGAGGCTGTTTGGTCTGAAGTTGACGGGTCTGGAGCTAATGCGCCTGGAGCTAATGGGTCTGGAGCTGACTGATCCGGATCTGATTGGATGGGCTGGTTCCATTTTGGTCGAAATCGTTTAGGAGCCGTCACCTTCGGTAATGCCTCTTCTGGAGCCAAAAGATTCTGCAAATCCGCATCTGCGAATGTCTCTTTTGCCAAAGTTCTTCCCCGCTTAGCAGGCAATTCAGAAGTTGACTCAGAAGTCGATCGCAAATGGCGAGTTTGATGGAAAATTAGCCCCCCCAAGCAGGCTCCAAACAGGGTGCTCAGCGCCATGCTATAGAAGATACAACTCCAGAATAACGCAGGAATTTTTTCTGAGCCACTGGCAGATTGATTTTGGAAATGAAAATAGGCGATCGCACTGCCGCTCGACACAATCAGCCAGGGAATTAAGGCACTAATCACGCCCCAACGACGTTCAGGCAGACGGCGACATTGCCAGAGGAGTATCCCCACCATGCTCACAAGGCAGGCGATCGCGATCGGGGTGGCAATTCCCGCCTCTGCATCCAACCACAGCTTGACCAGACCGGCGGTGAGGAGGGCAGTGATCAACCAGGTCAGCAATGAGCCAATGAATGACTGAACCATGAGGTGATAGGTGGGCAGGGGACGAGCCAGAATGGTGCCGACCATGAGTCCTGTTGATAAGCTGGCAACTAGTCCAATGACGATCGCCCCGACCAGTGAACTATGACTCCAATCCATGCTCTGCCCTCTTTTATTAATTTTTTCCCTGACTGATGCGCGTAACCGGACAAATTGCATTCTCCCATAATTTGCTTTCCCCGTAATTTTTCTTGCCTATGCATGACTCTGTATTTCATTACCCTCTAGATTGACCATTTTTTAATTGTTCTGTTTTCCCATGATCTGTAGTGCGACAGCTTCAGCGACCTTAATGCCATCAATCCCGGCTGATAAAATTCCGCCTGCATATCCAGCTCCTTCTCCGGCTGGATATAGCCCAATCGTGTTGATGCTTTGATAATTGCGATCGCGTCTAATCCGAATGGGTGAGGAGGTACGCGTTTCCACTCCGGTTAGAATGGCATCCTGCATGGCAAAACCCTTAATCTGGCGATCGAAGGCTGGAATAGCTTCCCGGATGGCGGCGATCGCATAGTCTGGCAAACTGTGGGTTAAATCACCTAATTTAAGACCAGGCTTGTAAGAAGGGGTGACGCTGCCAAAGTGGGTCGAAGGGCGATCAGCGAGGAAATCTCCAACCAATTGTCCTGGGGCTTGATAGGTGCTTCCCCCTAGGGCAAAGGCTTGTTCTTCTAAATGACGTTGCAACGCAATACCTGCTAAGGGGTCACCAGGATAGTCTTCTGGAGTAATACCAACCACGATCGCACTATTGGCATTGGCTTCGTTGCGGGCATATTCGCTCATGCCATTGGTGACCAACCGACCCGGTTCAGAGGCCGCCGCCACCACCTTACCACCGGGACACATGCAAAAACTATAGACCGATCGCCCGTTCTGGCAGTGATACACCAGTTTATAATCTGCTGCACCCAGGAGAGGATGACCCGCTTGGCAGCCAAATCTGGCTTGGTCAATCACAGATTGGGGATGTTCAATCCGAAAGCCGATGGAAAAAGGTTTGGCTTCGATATATACACCGCGATCGAATAGCATCTTAAATGTATCACGGGAGCTATGCCCGATCGCTAATACAATATGATTGCTAGCAATATAATCTCCGTTTTCTAAAACAACGCCTTTAGTGATACCAGATTGAATATCAATATCAACGACTCTTGTTTGAAAATGAATTTCACCGCCAAGAGATTCGATCGCATTTCTCAGCGTTTGTACAATTTTAGTCAATCGATAGGTGCCGATGTGGGGCTTACTGAGATAAAGAATTTCTGGCGCAGCTCCTGCATTGACCAGTTCCGTCAGCACTTTGCGCCCATAGTGGTGAGGATCGCTGACTTGGCTATAGAGCTTGCCATCGGAAAACGTCCCCGCCCCACCTTCCCCAAATTGAGCATTGGACTCTGGATTCAGCCGCCCCTTCACCCAAAAGCCAAAGGTATCCATACTGCGATCGCGCACCGATTTACCCCGCTCTAACAGAATCGGACGAAACCCCATCTGCGCTAAAAGCAAAGCCGCAAATAAACCACAGGGTCCCATGCCAATTACAATCGGGCGGGTTTGCCCATCCCCTGGAAAATCCGGAGGGGCTTGCGTAACCGGATGATAGGACAGATCCGGGGCGATCGTCACATGGGGGTCTTTTCTAAATCGCTCCAAAAGGGCTTTTTCTTGGGGTGTTTCTACATCCAGAACGTAGACCAGTGCAATCTGCCCTTTTTTACGTGCATCATAACTCCGCTTATAAACACTGTAGTGAGTCAATTCTGCAGCGCTAATCTTTAACTTTTTAAGAATGGCATCCCGAATGGCATCATCCGGGTGATCGAGGGGCAATTTCACTTCGGTGAGGCGTAGCATAGCAACCCTGGCACCTACCCGTGCCACAAGAAACCGACAATTCTATCATTTTAGCGCTTTACGGGAGCAGGTTCAGGTCAGTTCAACCCCACAGTGCCAACCCATAAGCTCCTATTCTCCAGGCTTAACTCCCCATCCAAAACAGAAAATCCAAATCGAGTTGGCTGTTGATAGATTCGTTTCAATGTATTGATATCGCGATCGGAAATACTAGGAGGATTACGAACTTGAGAAAAATACAACACGTCGGTTGCCACAGGACTATGCCCCCAAATGCCAAGGGCATGCCCCAATTCATGACGAGCGGCAGCCAGTAAGGTAAGAGGTGCTTGCCCCGGACGCAGGATAATTCGGCAGCGATGGGACAATCGCCCTGCTTGCACAAACCACTCGTACTGGGTTTCCGCCATGCGAATCCGAGGAAGTTCTAAGCTGCCAGGAGCACGACGAATGGGAATTTGCGATCGCAGGATTTGAATATCCGCTTTTTCAGGAGCATCCACCATCACCAGGGGCAAAAATGAGTTCCACTCTGCGATCGCCTGCTGCACTGCCTTGTGCCAAACTTGTTCTGGGGCAGAAGTGACGCTGGGTTGCGCCTGCGTAGATTGCCCTTGCATCGGTTGCATATATAACCGGACTGGAAATTGCGACCAGATTAAATAACCGATCGTCTGCCCCTGAATTTCAATCGGTGGAATTTGCTCAAAGTAATCCCCAGCCTTACTCTGCCAAGTCTGCAATTGCTCCGGCAGAGGGTGGATCTGCAGCGGCGGTAAATTCGGTAGTTTTGTCTGAGGTTTTGTCTGAGGTTTTGTCTGAGCCAATTCTCCACTGGCACTTCCATGGAACGGAGCCACCCCTAAAACAACCAGCAATAATAAAACAACCGCACCTTGAAGAAGATGCGATCGTTGCCATAACCGTTGGATTCTGGATGCCAGTCGAAAGGGCAATTTTCCAATCCCCTAATTTTCAGATCACCTTCAGAACACTTATTTGGGCACCGCCTTGAGCCAGCCAGCACTGAGCACAATGGTTAACCCCAAAAACACCACAAACAATGTCCAGGTGATGCGATTGAGGGTCACTTCCGCACTCTTGGTGCTGGTGAAAAGCTGTGCCTGTCCACCCAATCCGCCCAATCCATCTCCTTTGGGACTGTGGAGCAACACAAGGACAATCAAGCCCGCTGCTGCCAACATCCAAATTACCTTAATGATATTAACTACATCCATGGGCGCTGCCTCAATCAAGTCTGGTCTATCAAGTCTGGTCTATCAAGTTTAGACCTATTCTACCGTCCAATTTTCACCGGGGTGCGATTAGCACGGATCTCAAAGTCAGAGGTTTGGATCATCGATCGCCCGGTCATCTCATTGGGCTGGGGCAGCTTGAGAATATCCAAAATCGTAGGCGCAATGTCAGACAACCGTCCATCTTCCCGCAAAGACACGTCCGTCCCATGGCCCGGAATCTTCAGTCCTTCCCCTTCCACGAGGATAAAAGGCACAAGATTACTCGTATGCGCTGTCCAGGGATTGCCCGCATCATCCCACATCTGTTCAGCATTGCCATGATCGGCTGTGATTAATGCCGTGCCCCCAGCCCGGTTAACCGTCGCCAAGAGCTTACCCAGACACTGATCCACCACCTCCAACGCTTTTACAGTCGGATCCATCTTTCCGGTATGTCCCACCATATCCGGATTGGCATAGTTGATCACAATCAACGAGTAAATTCCTTGGTTGACGGCGTTGATCGCCCCTTCAGTCACGGCTGCTGCAGACATCGCGGGTGCTTGATCGTAGGTCATCACCATGGGACTAGGCACCAAGGCACGCTCTTCTCCAGGGAAGGGTTCTTCTAGCCCACCATTAAAGAAGTAGGTGACATGGGCATATTTTTCAGTTTCTGCGGTGCGGAATTGTTTTAAACCATGCTTGGCAACCACTTCTCCCAAAATATTGGTCAAGCTCATCGGCTCAAAGGCAACCACCACAGGCAGACTTGGATCGTACTGGGTCAAGGTGGCAAAGCTCAGAGACTGGATTAAAGTTCGCTCAAACCCGTCAAAAGCTGGATCCACAAAAGCTTGAGTGAGTTGACGAGCGCGATCGGGGCGGAAGTTAAAGAAAATGACCCCATCTTCGGCTTCTACCGCTCCCGGTGCCAAGCGAACAGGCAAGATAAATTCATCGGTCTGTCCAGCCTCGTAAGCAGCTTGAACCGCTTCCAGCGGCGTTTGCCCAGTCCCAGCCCCATCTTGGGTCATGACCTCATAGGCGAGCTTCACCCGATCCCAGCGGCGATCGCGATCCATGCTGTAATACCGACCCGCGATCGTGGTAATCTTGCCAACTTCGAGGAGATCGATCTCAGATTGCAATCGTTGAATAGCATGAATGCCTTCCATGGGTAAGGTGTCTCGCCCATCCATGATCGCGTGAATACAAACCTGTTCAATGCCCTGAGCCTTTGCCAAGTTCAGCAAGCCAACCAGGTGATCTAGATGCGAATGCACCCCACCTTCTGAGCAAAGTCCGACTAAGTGAAGTTTTCCTTGCCCTGCCTGAACTGCCTGACAGACTTGCACTAAAGCAGCGTTGCGCAACAATGCACCCGTTTCAACGGCATCTGAAATCCGTACCAGTTCCTGTGGGACAACTCTTCCTGCGCCAATATTGAGGTGACCGACCTCTGAGTTCCCCATCTGTCCGTCGGGTAATCCCACATCTTTCCCAGAAGTTCTAATTAGCGTGTGAGGATAGACTTTCCAGAGACTGTCCATCACAGGAGTGTGAGCTGTAGCAACTGCATTGCCATCAGCCTCTTCGCGATAACCCCATCCGTCGAGAATAATGAGCACTACAGGAGAAACTGGCACCTGTGCCATAACTTTAAAGTCCTTCCTAGCGACTATCCTCCGGTCATCATATCACTGGACCCGGATGGCTCAGTCAATCAGAATGATTAGAAAATCTGTGATTCAATTTACAAAAGTTAATATTTTATCTTTAATTTTTGATGCCAAGCGAGTCATCTTAAAACTGTCAAGAAAGACGCCTCCAGGGAAACAGCACTTTTGAGTTACTGTCAGCCTTTTGAGGTACTGTCTAACAATGACGCATTCATAAGATGTGTTCTAGCGGTCTCAAACCGTCTAACCGTCTAAAAGTAGATTTGTTGAGCCTGACTTTTTGAGATGAATCAGCGTAGCCTGCCATGACTGTTGCCCGTACTGTTTGTTTAGGGTTTGTTGCTGTTATCTTGACAGGAGCAATCTCATTAGCAATGCCCATCTCTGTGGCTGACGGGCATTGGGAAAGTGCTCTAAAAAGTTTTCATGTGGGTTTGTTTACTTCCACCTCAGCCGTCTGTGTGACAGGTCTGTCAGTGGTCGATGTCGGTAAACATTTCACAATTTTTGGGCAAATGATTGTAGCACTCTTGGCGCAGGTGGGGGGGTTGGGCTATATGACCGCCACCACAGTGCTGTTGCTGTTGCTGCGTAAAAAGCTGGGGCTGCGGGATAAGGTCGCCATCCAACAGTCTTTGGATGTTACAGGTCTGTCTGGTTTGCCCGCCTTGGTCAAATCAATTATTGCCACCACCCTGGTGTTTGAGGTTCTGGGAGCACTGTTGATGTTTCCCACTTTTTTGGATCGCACGCAGTTGCCGATCGATCGTGCCTTGCTACCCACCTTTGTCCAACAGGGAGACTATACCCCACTCAAAGCACTCTGGCTGTCGATCTTTTACAGTGTGAGTGCCTTTAATAATGCTGGGTTTGGTCTGTTTGCCGATAATCTGATGAGCTATGTCAAATCGGTGCCCGTGAGTCTGGTGATTTCCAGTCTGATTGTGTTTGGTGGGATTGGCTATCAAGTCATCATGGAAGGCTTTTTCTGGCTGCGCGATCGCCTGCGCGGGGTTAGCTCCAAAGTGGTCTTTTCGCTCAACTTCAAAATTGCTGTGAGTACGACTATCTTGCTGCTGGCGCTCGGCACCCTGGCCTTCATGCTCACGGAATTTAATAACCCTGCCACCCTGGGTTCCTTGAACTGGCAGCACAAGGTACTGGCGGCCTGGTTTCAGTCAGTTACCCCTCGTACCGCTGGATTTAATACGATCGATATTTCCAAAATGACGATTACAGGTCTGGTCATTACGATGTTTCTCATGTTTGTGGGAGCCAGTCCCGGTGGTACAGGCGGCGGCATCAAAACCACAACCTTCCGCGTGCTCTCAAGCTGCACCTCTACAGTCCTTCAAGGCAAGGAAGAGGTTCTCTGCTTCCAACGGCAAATTCCCCTGGCGCTGATTTTGAAAGCGATCGCAGTCGCTCTCGGCTCTGCGATGACGGTCGTCTTTTCCACCATTCTGTTAACGCTGACCGATCCTAACCAATCGTTTATTAATCTCATCTACGAAGCCGTTTCTGCCTTTGGCACAGTGGGGTTGTCAGCGGTGGGGACAGCCAATCTCTCCATTCCTGGGCAATTAGTGCTGATCCCGACCATGTATATCGGGCGAGTAGGAGTGTTGTTATTGATGAGCGCGATCCTGGGCGATCCCAAACCCACCTTTGTCAAATACCCTGAGGAAAACTTGCTTGTGGGCTAAGTTTGCTGGGTTAATTTCTGAGTCTGCCCTCACTGAGCTTCTGTCGGATCACGGCTGCCAAATTCCTGGTTCTCCAATTCCTGAGTCTCTTCGGAGTCTCTTCAGATTACTTCTTTTCGGCTTACTGTAGTGTCTATCGGAAACATCCCGAGGTGTCCTGTGGATTTATCTTCTCTCAAATTTTTCTCAACCTTGCGATCGGATCCCAAAAATCGTCAATTTGCCGTGATTGGGTTAGGTCGTTTTGGGCGAGCCGTATGTTCAACCCTCCATACTCAAGGGTATGAGGTGTTGGGAGTTGATTCGGATGATGGTCGGGTCATGCAAGCCCTCAGCGATCGGATTGTGGCCCATGCCCGCACGATTGATTCCACCCAACCTGCAGCACTGCGAGAAGCCGGAATTTTTGAGCAAGATACGGTCATTGTGGCGATCGGCAACTATGTGCAAGAAAGCATTATCACGACCCTCAACGTCAAAGAGGGGGGCGTTCCCCATGTGGTCGCTAAGGCATCTTCAGAAATCCATGAAACCTTGCTCAAGAAGGTAGGAGCTGATCACGTCATTTTCCCAGAACATGATGCGGGGTGTAGTCTAGCCCGCTCGCTCACCAAACCGGGGATTCTGGAGCGTTTTGACCTCGATCCAGATAGCAGTATTGTGGAAGTCATCACACCCGAGGAATTTGATGGTCAAACGATCGCCCAGTTGCAGTTGCGATCGCGCTATGGCGTGAATTTGATCGCGTTTAGTCAGGATAAAAAGTTTGTAGTGAATCCGGATCCAAATACCCCGTTGCGGAAAGGGACGGCGATCGTGGTGATTGGGGCGAATAAGGATATTAATCGTCTACCTATCTAGGAGATTGCGATTCTGGGAATTGCGATTTTGTATGGGCTGGTTGGGGGGGGTTGGGGGTCTGGATTGGTTGGTTGGGCGCGGGATGCGCGCCCCTACGGGATATTTTTGATTCTTCATTTTCAATTTTCCATGCGATCGCTGTATTTTTTGCTACCGGGTACTACACAGTCGTTTTTCTGCGGCGGGCTGTTTGCTGAGTTGAAGGCGATGCGGTTGGCTCAGCAAGTGTGTTCGGCAGAGGTGGTCACTTATCGTCAACGAGAAGCTGATCATTTGTTTCTGGAGGATGTGCTACGATCGCCCACTCCAAATGCAATTTTTGTGGTGAGTTGGGGCTTTGATGTGCCCAAGCTGGCAAGTAAGTTGCGAGGGCGATCGGTGATCTACCACGCCCATAGCGCGAATTATGGGTTTACGCTGCCAGCAGAGATTCCTATTATTACCGTCAGTCGCAATACTCTGGGCTATTGGGGACAGTTGGCTCCCACCTCGCTACTGTATTATTTGCCGAATCAGATTTCCGATGAATTTACGAACCGGGGGGGCGATCGCGAGATTGATGTGCTGGTTCATGCGCGCAAGTCTTCCCAGTATCTGATGCAGCATTTAGTCCCAGCCTTGCGCTCCCACTGTCGGGTAGAGGTGATCGAGGGGTTTGTGCCGGATTTGGCGGAACTGTTTAATCGCAGCCGGGTGTATCTCTACGATTCAGCGGAATATTGGGCCACTCAGGGGGTCACGGAGGGATTTGGGCTACAACCACTAGAGGCAATCGCCTGTGGCTGTCAGGTGTTTTCCAGCGTCAACCATGGTTTGTCAGATTACCTCGATCCCGGTTTCAACTGTCATAAGATTGCAGGTTGTTCGCTGGAGTTCGATCGCGATCGGATCCTTAAGGTGATTAAAAAATTTCAGCCGATCGCGTTCCCTGCCAATTTTCTAGCGGAGTATCGGGTGGCAAATATTTTGCACCGTTGGCAGGTGATTCTGGCAGAGGTGAATGATTTTTTTGACCATCAGCAGGTTCATCAACGCAGCCAGCAACAGCTCATTGCACCCCTGACGAAATCACGGGTTCTACAGCTTCGGTTTCAACGGTTAATGGCAAAAGTGCGATCGAAATTGGGGCGATCGTAAGGTGACAACACATTGACTTCTCCCCTAGTTGAAACACAGGGGTTCTCAGCATCTTTTTGATAGAGATTTTTCAACAGAGATTTTTCAACGCACAAACTTCAGGAATTTGTAGGGGGATCCCAGCCTGTTCTAGCAATTGACCCCTCCCGGCAGGGCACTCTAGAGCTCAAAGCGTCGCACAAGTCGAAGCCGATCTCATCAGCAATGCCCTATTCCCCGATAACTGGTTGAAATCATCTATGCGAATCACTATTTTTGAAAAGGAGCCAAGTTCCCAGCGGGGTGGTCAGGAACGCAGTCTATTGGATGTTGCCAGACAACTGCAGCAAAAGGGACATCAAATTACGCTGATTTATACAAATTCAGGTGATTTCTTGGCGGAATATGAGCAATTTTGCGATCGCTTGCTGCCATTACACAGCTTTTCTCTATCTCCCCAGCGCGGGATCAGTCAGTTCGTCACCATACCCCAGGATATCCAACGATCGCTACGGTGCCTGCGGGAACAAAGCACCCAAGTGCTCTACATTAACCAAATTTATGATGCGCCCCTAGCAGGTCTTTTAGCCAAGCTAACAGGATTACCCTTGGTTTGCCATCTCCGGTTACCAGCCCCAGAAACCTTAGATATTCAGCGCCATTGGGGAATGCGATCGATCACCCATTACATCGCCGTCTCTCAGCATGTGCAACAGCAATGGCAAGCCAGAAATTGGGTAGCTGAAAACATCGATGTGGTCTACAACGGTCTCGATCTGACTCGCTTTGTCCTGGGTGATTGGCAAGCGCTGCGGCAGAAGTGGGGCCTACCACTAGATCAGCCTGTGCTGGCCTATGTGGGTCGTTTGGATCGCCGTAAGGGCATTGATGTATTACTCAAAAGTTTCGCTCAAGTGCGATCGCAGTATCCTATGGCACAACTGTTGATTGCAGGCAAACCCTTACTGGATGGTGATCAGAGTCTTCAAGAATTGGAAACTTTAGTTCAGCAGTTAGACCTCCATGCATCCATCCGCTTCTTAGGGCATATCCACGATCCGCGTCCCCTCTATCAGTTGAGCGACTTGACGATCGTTCCCAGTGTGTGGGCAGAACCCTGTGGTCGGGTGGTACTGGAATCCATGGCATGTGGCACCCCAGTCGTAGCCACCCAGGTGGGGGGAAATCCAGAACTGCTGCGGGGAGAATTTGCTGCTGGATTGGTGCCTGCGCGGGATGTAGATCAGTTGGCGCAAAAGATTGGGACATTCCTCAATTGGCGCGATCGCGATCCCAGTTTGGGCAATCGGGCAAGACAGCATGTCCAGCAATCGTTCCGGCTGGATCAAAAGGCTAACAAAGTAGAAGCCATTTTGCAGCAAATTTGCCAACCCCACTCGGTTCAGATCCAGAGTCCGGAATCTCCAGCAGGCGATCGGATGATGACTTGAACCGTAGATTTGAACTGCGATTTGAAGGATTGACAACTTGAATTAACAGTTTTCCAGGGAAATAGTGAGGGATTCGGAACGTGCTGTGGCTAAACCAAGGGTTCGATCGCGCCTATATCATCGCCTATCAAGAAGACACCACTTCCTTAGAAACTGCGTTGCAGCAGGAAAAAATCAGACCGATCGTCCTGCGCCAGACTGCTGATCCAGCCTTAGCAGAGACCTCTGGCAGCTATCGCTGTTTGCTCAATCACCATCGGGCTTGGCAGACGATCGCCGCAAGTGGGATGCCGGGGCTGATTGTAGAAGCTGATTTTGTGCCCGTCCAGGGGATGGGACAGTTGCCAATTCCTTATCCTTGGCAGCACGCAGAAACCGGAGTGGCATGGCTTTATACCTGTGCGCCCCAGATCTATCACATTTCCGAAGAAGGCAGCACGATCGGCTATGCAGAGGGATTTTCCTGTTCCACGGTCGCCTATTTAGTCACCCCCCCAGCCGCCACACAATTACTCGATCTGCTGGATTGGGTGCGATCGCAGTTTGGGACACAGTACAGTGCCTGGGATTCCCAGCTAGAAGGATTTTTACGGCAGCGGGGCTTGAAAAGTTACATCCCCTTTCGCAACTATGGCGAACATGGCGGGGTTCCAAATCCTGAGCATCGTCAGCATGGTTTGTCATCGTTCCATCGAGCAGATGTTCTCTACGGCAAGTTGGCATTCAAACCTGATTACGCCCAAGGGGATCATGGCTGGAAAACTCGTTTACAAGCGCGGTGCAAAGGGTTTGCTCGTTTGTTGATGGGCAAATATTTACGGAGTCAGATTCTCAGGCGATCGTCTACTCCCCAGCGCCTATTACAATTCGCCCTGCTGCGCCAAGCCACCCTGCGACTCTAGAAGTTAGACTAATTCCAGACTAAGTTCTAAGCTGGACTTCACCAGTTCTGGACTGGCAGGTATGGGATAAAGGAGTGGTGTTTTGAGAGTGGCGATCGCATTTTTGGCTAAATCTGGGCAAGATCAAAGCCGTCAAGGATTTTTTTCCCATCTAGGGGTAACTTTCTTAAGCTCACTGCTGGTGACGGGCTGTGGTTCAAATTGGCAAGAAGCCCTCAAACCCGATCCCCGCCTAGAGCAACCGACAACGCCTACTCCGATCGCGTCTAGTCCCCTCTCCCCTGCTCCAGAACCAACCATCACTTCCAGTTCTTATCCGAGTCATCAGCCTAGCCCCAACACTCAATTGAGTGATCTAGACCAGGTCTCTCCTCAACTGCGATCCTATGTGGAACAGATGCAACGGTTAGCGATCGTGATTCCAACACCCGGTCGGACTGCCGTGCCTTCCCTAAATCAACCTGTCACTCGACGGGAATATGCTCGCTGGCTGGTAGCTGTCAACAATCGCTTTTTCGATCGCCAACCGGCAAAACAAATTCGCCTCGCCGACGGAGGGAGTCAAGCAGCGTTTCAAGACATTGCCAAATCAGATCCAGACTTTGGGGCAATTCAAGGGCTAGCAGAAGCGGGATTAATCCCCAGTAAGCTAACGAGCGAGACCAGCAGTTCTCAGTTTCGCCCCGATGCTACCCTGATTCGGGAAGACTTAATTGCCTGGAAGGTGCCTGTGGATACCCGTCAAGCCCTGCCCAAAGCTACACTCGAAAACTTAAACCAAACCTGGGGCTTTCAAGACAGCGAGAAGATTGATCCCAAAGCACTCCGAGCCATCTATATGGATCATCAAAACGGGGATCAAGCCAATATTCGCCGCGCCTTTGGCTACACAACCCTCTTCCAGCCCAAACGCACCGTAACTCGGGCTGAAGCGATCGCCGTCCTCTGGCATTTAGGGTTTCAATCTGATGGCATTTCAGCGCCAGATCTCCTGAAGGGTGAGGCAAAAATGGAGGAACCCAACCAACCATCTGAGAACAACCCTTAGATCGTGGATTCAATCCTCTCTGTAGGATAGGGTTTCATCCTTCCACCCAGCATTTCAAACAATCGTAGATCTCCTAACTCTCCAGCCAATCTAGGCAATTGGATGTTATCAAAAATTGAATTTTGACTCCTTCAAAAGCAATTGACTTTGAAAGCTGTTGGCTGGGGTACCCTCAATTTCTGAAAAAGTCGTTATGATAGTTAGCTAATATATAAACTTTGAAATTTCTATCCTGAAAATCTGCGACGGTTGAGCGATTGCACCCCCAAATCTACAACCCAATGACCGCGATCGCAGATGCAATTCTTAGATGTCCTGACTCTGGGGTGCCTGACTCTGGGTTTTCTGCAAGAACGGTAGGCTGGGTGATTGCTGAGATTGCAATCATCTGCTTCGGCTAACCTATCGTTTTTGCCAACCTATTGTGTTCTAGATCAACTCCCCATATTTCAGGATTCCCTCAATTCCCAAGCATTATCCATTCACTATTTCTTGAGAGGTGCCCGTGGCTCTGTATGCAGAACTTCACCGCCACTTGGGTGGTTCCGTTGTACCCAGAATTTTGTGGCGCTATCTAGAGCGCAGCGAGTCTCAGTTGCTCGATCGCTTTCCCGACTATCCTCAGTTTGAAGACTATTACACCCGTCCTCGCAATACTTTAGAAGAATACCTAGAACTGCATAGCTTGGTGGAAAAAGTTCAGACAGCAGCAAGTTTGCCCTACTTTATCTATCGGTTACTGCGGGGCGCTTACGTGTTTGAGAACCTGGCTTACTTGGAACTGCGCTATACCCCTTACTTACGCACCGACGAACACTTGAGTCAGTCTGAACGGATTGACCAGATGGCAGAGATTATAGAAATCGTCGGCAAAGCCAGTCAGTTGGTGGAGTATCCGATCGTCACCAGTCAGATTCTCTGTATGCACACGAAATTGCCCTACGAAGTGAATCGGGCGATCGTTGATTTAGCCATTAATCAACCCCATTTTGTCTGTGGAATTGATCTGGCAGGGAGCGATCGGCTCTATGCAGAGCGGTTAGATGAATTCATTTCCCTCTATGCCTATGCCCGCTCCCAGGGAGTCAACACGACGGGTCATGTCTACGAAACGGTGCATGGCTGTTATCCCAAGCTCTTGCCTTACCTAATGCGGATTGGTCATGGCATTCAAATTCCCCTGCTCCACCCTGAACTCCTGAAGGAAGTAGCCGCCAATGGGCAATGCTTGGAAATCTGTCCTTCCACCTATCCCAAAACAGGCACCCTACCTGACATTGCAGCATTGAAACCCGTGTTCGATCGCTGCTTTGATGCAGGGGTCGATATTGCCATTTGTACAGACAATGCAGGACTGCACAATGTGCGGTTACCCTTTGAGTACGAAAATCTGTTGACCTACGACATCATCGGCTTTGAAGAATTACAAGCCTGTCAGGAAGCGGCGTTTCGTCATGCCTTTGCCTGGAAACACCAAACTGATCCGGTTTCGATGCTCAATCGGCTAATGCAATGGGATATGTCTGACATGGTGCAAGACTCGGTAATGGGGTAATGGAGCGATCGGGGATGAAGCGAAAACGAGGCTCTTGCTGTCCTAGGGTTTATCCATCCTTTCAGCATGACACCCCACGCGTTTCCCACCTTTCTCTTCCTATGGGCTAGCGTCCGAGCCGATCGAGCTTTTCCCGCACGGTCAGCTTCAACAGCGACTTGCCCAGCACCATCGCCATGACAATTGCCACAACCCCCGCCGCGATCGCCCCGCCCTGATAGCCCCCCACCAAGAGAACCGCACCCACCAAGGCTGAAAATCCCGTCAGACAGGTGTAAATCAAGGTTTTTAGGGCAAGGTTTAAGGTTTTTAGGGCGCGATCGCCTTCCAGGGAACGAACCCGTAATTCTAGATCTCCATCTGCCAGTCGTTCTTCTAAGCGCTGAATGGCAATTTCGGAACCACTCGGCTTATTCATTTGGTAGGACAGATAGCCCTTTGCTTGTTTGACTAATTCTCCCATTCCCCGCCCCT